>NZ_WTKT01000004.1:0-247249 GCF_011378685.1 Pseudoalteromonas sp. C8 | reverse complement strand
ATTGGGAGGGTGGTATGACAGTAAAAGAAATGGTCGAGTTGGCGTAAAAGCACTCTGGAAGGGGTGGTTGAAATTAGCAGAAATGGTCGAATCTGCCGAATTGTTAATATCAATTCAGCAGACAGAAAAGTTGTGATCAAGAGACAGGCTTACATCCATGTAAGAATAAGTAAAAACCGAGCAACAAAGAGTTAATTGCCGCTAGGCAGAACCCTTCGGGCAGCGCATGTTTGGCATTTATGCTGCGTTATCGCCTATTTATAGGGAACAACCACAGTTCATAGGCTCTGCCTTGTCTAAATACCAAACATTCTGCTGCAAATTCAACCACCAAAGTTCAGCACGTCCTAGTACGCTTTATCTACACGCACTGTGTTGTCGTTCAAGTACACTAATCTTACGTTATCGCCTTTGCTAAAACGCATTGATTGGTCCTGATCTTGAACAACCATAAACTGGTCGCCATTTTCAACTTGTATTAATAACTCTACAAAGTGATTTTGCTGATAATGACTTTGCTGCTGCCTATTATGTGCAACACTGCCGCCAATTACCGAACCTAATATTGTTGCTACTGTGCGGCCGCTACCACCACCAAACTGGTTGCCTACTACGCCACCGAGTAATGCACCGCCGAAGGTTTTCCAGCCGTTGTTTTTGTCTTGAATGATTTCTTGTTCGGTAATATTGCGTACCGATTTTACGTCACCAAATAAAACTTGCTGCACAGGGACTGCTTTATTGCGCTCGTATTTAGCAAACGTAGGCGCGCTTATTGTAAGTAAAGCGCACATAATTACAGTAATTGCTTTCATAACTTGCTCCTTTTATATCAACCTGCATAAATCTTTGATCAATTTAACGAATTAAATTGCGCTATAACGTCGTTAAAAATTTTTTATTTAGAACAACTAAATACAAAAATTTTTGCCTAGTACTAGCGTAATTTTCTTAACGTTAAATAGACCCCATATATAAGCAGATTGGTATTGGCTACCAGCCAAAGGTTGATTTTTCTTTCGTTTTACGAATTTCAGTTTCGTCTGCCCACTCAACTAGGCCGCTTTCCATATCCATTAAACGCATTGTAAATTTGTAGTATACGTCTGATTTGTCGGCATTTGATTTAACAATACTTGATAAGTTTCCATATAACATATATTGCGCACCAATTTGTTTACCAAATGCAACGGCTGTTGCAGGGTTAACAAGAGCATCTTCATTTTGAAACGTTAATTGCTCACGTACTGACTCAACACGGGTCATATCTACAAAACGGAACTTACCGCTGCGTAGCATTTGTGTTGAGATTGAATCGGTGATTGATTCTGTATCAATGTGCTCGCTGGTTTTATTTTTAATACGCTCAACAAATACTACAGGGCGTTTATTAGCGGTCATTGTGCCAACAACAGGTGAGCTGAGTAATGAGTCGGTCATTTGGCTCGCTACTTTTTGTAAGTCGGTAGAACCAAAATTAATATCTGTTGTTTCTACTGCTTGTGCATCGCCATAACTTACTACGGCTTTATTAGCACAGCCACTTAATACTAAAGCGCTCAAGCCAACTAAAGCGTAAGTTGATGCTGTTTTAAATTTGTTACTGGTGATCATGGTTGTTTCCTTTAATCTTTAAATTCTTGTGATTCGGTAGACACTTCTCTTACTGCTAAAGAAAAGGTAACCGCATCAGAGCTAGGTGCTAAGCCCGGTAATTGTGTTTTTGCAAAACCAAATAAGGTGAGTGCTTGCCAAGGTGAATGATTGCCTTTAATAACAAAGCCGTCTTTATCAAACCAATTAAATTGATACTGCAAATACTGTGATTTTTTATACTGGCTCGAAAGTGTCACTACTACATCGGTCAACTGGTTGGTTTGACGTGTTTTAACATCAGTAATGGCCAGCTTTTTACCGAGCTCTGGGTTATCTACACGTAATTGCTCATTAAACTGATTTTTATTTTGTTCAACAGAAATACCCGATGTAACCGGTTTGCTGGAACATGCACTGAGCATTAAGACTGCTAATAATGGCGCTATGTATTTCATGATGGCTCCTAAAGTTGAACTACGTGGTAATTAAAGTAGTTATTAACGGAGGTTAAGTAAATTAACGTTAACCCTTGCTTACTAACGGTAAAATTTATAGGTGCTTGTGTGCCTATATGCAAAGAATGCTCACCTGTATTTAGGCTTTGCCTTGCAACACTTATTTGATTTGGAAGTGTAAGCCAGCTACGTGTATCAGCTTGCTCAGACGCCAAATTATAAATATTAGCAAGTATGTTACCTACATCACCGGCACTGCGAGCAAGCTCTGCGCGGACTTTTTCTTTAGCTACTAATCTAAGCACTTGGCGAGCTACTTTTGCAGGTATTTGATCTTCTAATGTTTTTGCTGCAAGTGCTTCAATGTGTACTAATGGGCTCAGCTCTAAGCTTTGTGCATCTAAGTTTATATTATTAAGGCGGCGCACATAGGCATTATCTTTATATACTGGCATTGCAAGGCTGTAAAAGCGTGCATCGCCGCGTGATGAATAAATTGGTAAGCGCAGTTTAAATTCATCTTGTTTTGGTACTAAGCCTTGTTCAAATAAAACAATTACTTCGCCTTGCGTTGCAGAAATTGTGGGTGCATCACTAAAACGTTTTTTAAATTCGCTTAGGTCTTGGTCAAACCCTTGTTTTTTAGCAAGGCGCATTACGTCCTGCTGTAAATAAATATTGTTAGGTTGTATAGCCAGTGCTTTTTTATAATCAATATAAGCATCGTCATACTGTTTAGCACTTTGGTAAAGCAAAGCAGATAAATAAAATGTGTAGGCATTTTGAAAGCCATTTTTTACATCTCTGGTTACATTGCCCATGCTAGGGTAGTGCTGCTGCGCTTCTTTAACTGTTGAGTCGCCATCTGTTTTATTTTCGCTTAGTGCATCAACTTGTACTTTATTAGCGCGGCGAATTTCGACCAAAGCGCCTTCTACATCATTTTTATACACGTAGTTAAGTGCTTTATAACTATGAAGCATACTCATTTCGTAAGCCGGTGGCACATAAGTTATGGCTGAGTCGTTAGTAAATAACGCATTGCTTTGCTCAAGCCCCGCACTTACTTGTATTTTGGCGGCTTCACGTTTTTTTTGCATTTGCGTATACACGTTCTCAAATTTACTTTGTGCCTCTTGTGGCATATTGGCTAAGTCGTTTAAGCGAGCTTGCTCAAGTTGATTGAGTAAGTAGCTGCTGTGCATGGTGCTATTATTGGCAATAAGGGATTGCGCTTCTTCGATATTGTTTTTCTCGATCGCATTTCTTATTGGTGTCATTTGCGTGGCATAGTCATTAAATAGGTCATTAAAGCCCATTGTGCTACACCCACTTAAAATACAACAAAAGCTTAAAATTATACTTAGGCGCACTGCGCACTCCTCTCAATTCACCTGTATACATTAACATATTATTTTTAGCTAAATGTGTGAAATATTGTAAAAAATCGTAGAGTAAAACTGCCTGCTAATAAAGAAATATAAAATGACATTGGTGAACAAAGTGTGAATTTTCTTGTTGGGTAACAATATTGAAATGCTTAAGGTACTTTATTGGTCTTATTGAATACAATGATCCCTAAAGCGTAATGATAAATGAATTTTTTAAATGAAGTAATTGCTATTCACTAAGTCGTATACGAAAAAGACTAAAAGGATATCTTGTGTTGTAGACACCGTATTTTGCAAATGCGGCTAAGATTTTAGTATAAATGATCTAATTTATTAAAACTAAATACTCCCTTTGCACAGTTATAACAATCCTGTTTAAATGTGCTGCTCAGTAAGCGGTTTTATAGGCGCTTATGACAATGTTTTTAGCTTAGTAGGTTAATTAATTAATTGAAATAACGCTGTAATTTGTTTTTATTGCTAAGGAATTTTTTTGAAAGCTACGTTGTATACAATCATTGCTTTAATTGCGTTTGCTGCAAATTCTCTTTTTTGCAGAATGGCTTTAGCCGAAGGCTATATAGATGCTTGGAACTTTACAGTTATTCGCTTACTCAGTGGTGCTGCGTGTTTGGGCATTATAATGGCTATTTATACTCATAATTTAAAACGAAAAGGCACATTTAACCCCGCTATTTTAAGTGATAAAGGAAGCTGGCGAAGCAGTATAAGCCTTTTAGTTTATGCACTTTGTTTTTCGATTGCATACGTAGAGCTAGATACAGGCACCGGTGCACTGATTTTGTTTTCAGCCGTGCAACTCACTATGATTGGCTGGGGTATATATCAAAAAGAGCAGTTGAGTGTGCTTCAGTGGTGCGCGTTTATAGTGGCGCTAGGTGGGTTTGTATATTTAATGCTGCCATCTGCTGCTGTACCTTCATTATTAGGTGCATCACTCATGGCACTCAGTGGTGTGGCATGGGGTATTTACAGTATTCGCGGTAAAGTGTGCGTATCGCCACTGCGTACTACAGGGTTTAATTTTATAAGAAGCTTAGTGGCTATCCCTGTTTTATTACTTGTTGGTATGAGTTATTTAAAAAATATGAGTATTGAAGGGGTTTTGCTTGCATGTGCCTCGGGTGCGATAGCGTCTGGAATTGGTTACAGTGTTTGGTATGTGGCTATGCCACTGCTTAAAAGTACCCAAGCTGCTGTTGTGCAGCTTTGTGTACCTGTACTTGCAGCCGTTGCCGGGGTCTTGTTTTTATCAGAGCAGGTAACAATGGAGTTTATTGTAGCAAGCTCATTAATATTAGGCGCTGTACTGGTATTTATCTTAAATAAAAAGAAGGTGTGATACCACTTAAACAAGTTCTTTATGGCGGACTAACGTTTGTTACAAAGCGTGTATAAATAGCGGGTAAGTTATCAAGTATTGCCTGCTTACCCTGTAGTTCACTGTTTTTTATGCATTCAAAAAGTACTTGTTCGCTAAGTGTATTCACTAATTTTTGTGATTGCTTAATATGGCTTATATGCCAAAGCTCAGGTGCTACGCCCCCTAAATCATGCTGGTAAGGGCGATAAAAACCAAATTCAACTAAGTTAGTATCAAGCCAATTACTTAAAGGTGCAAACGGCCCACCTTGTAGGTATTCATCAGGTGTTAGTTGTAGTTTATAATCATCACTTACCGCAGCTTTATCAAACACATCTAAGTCAGTCCCTAAATGGTGTCTGCTTGCGCCAGGTAGTGCAGAGTAGAGCATTATTGCCATACATTTATCAATATCGCTTAGCTTAGTTAAATCTACAACTTCTTGCTGTTTATTATAAACAGGTCTAATACCTAAAAACTTATTATTCCAAATAATTGATTGACGATTAAAGTCGCGAAAACTTGAGGCAATAGTAAGCTCAAATCCTGCTTTTTGTGCTGCACTTTGCAGCGCTAAAAAGTCGCTGATAATAGCGCTGTGCAAGCGATGATTTTGTATATCAGTTAAATGTGTATCACTTTGCCCTGTGATACACATTATTGGTGTTGGTTTAGTTACATCCATTATGTTAAAAGTTGCTCTAGTATTTGCTCGTAAATGTCGGTAAGGGCTATTAAATCATCGGTACTTACGCATTCATCTACTTTATGAATAGTGGCGTTACGTGGGCCAAGTTCAATTACTTTAGCGCCTGTTTGTGCAATAAAGCGACCGTCAGATGTGCCGCCGGTAGTTTCTAGATTCGTGGTTAAACCGGTTACTGATTTAATAGCTGTAACAGTGGCATCAACAAGCGGCCCGTGCTCGGTAATAAAAGGTAAGCCATTTACTATCCAACTTAATTCATAATTTAAGTTATGCTTTTGTAGAATGTCATTTACACGCTGTTGTAATTGCTCATGTGTTACTTGCGTGCTAAATCTAAAGTTAAACTGTACTTCTAGATCACCCGGGATCACGTTACCAGCACCTGTACCGCCATTAATATTCGAAATTTGAAAGCTGGTAGCAGGGAAGTATTCGTTTCCGTTATCCCACACCGTTTGGCTAAGCTCAGTAAGTGCAGGCGTTGCTAGATGAATTGGGTTTTGTGCTAAATGTGGGTAGGCAACATGACCTTGTACGCCTTTAACCGTTAGGTAAGCGGTAAGTGAGCCTCTTCGGCCATTTTTAACAACATCGCCTAATACATCTCGTGATGAGGGTTCGCCTACTAGGCACATATCAATTTTTTCACCACGTGCCTCTAGCGTATCTATTACACGTGTTGTGCCGTTTATAAACGGTCCTTCTTCGTCAGAAGTGATTAAAAAAGAAATCGAGCCTTTATGATCTGGATGTTTAGTAACAAAACGTTCGGTTGCTACAAGCATTGCGGCTAATGAGCCTTTCATATCGGCAGCACCACGCCCGTGCAGTAGGCCGTCTTTTATTAATCCTGAAAACGGCGGGTGTTGCCAATTTTTTTCAGGGCCTGTTGGTACAACGTCGGTGTGACCAGCAAAACAAAAGTGCGGCGATTGTGTGCCTTTTCTAGCCCAAGTATTAAGTGTGTCGGTAAAAAATAATGATTCTATATTAAAACCAACCGCAGCAAGGCGATCGTTCATCATTTGTTGGCAGCCAGCATCTTCGGGCGTTACCGATTCACGTTGGATTAGCGCTTGGGCGAGTTGAATTACGTCATTAGTCATTATTTAAAAATCTCGTCGTATTGGGCTGCTTTAAAACCTAAATGGTAACTGCCATTGTTTACCAGTACTGGACGTTTGATCATGGCAGGTTGTTCAACCAACAATGGGATAGCACTTTCTTTAGTTAGACTTTGTTTTTGCTCATCAGTTAATGCGCGATAAGTTGTTCCACGTTTATTAACGAGTTGTTCCCAATCGAGCTTGTCTGCAAATTCACTCACCATTTGCTCATTTACGCCATCTTTGCGGTAGTCATGAAACGTAAATTCGATGTTGTTATCAGTTAAATGTTTTTTAGCTTTTTTTATCGTATCGCAGTTGCTAATGCCGTATAGAGTGATCATAAATCTAGTTCTTCTTAATAATAGTTAATAGTGTGTCTTCACCCGCATTTACATGCGAATGCGAGTAATGAAATGTGCCAAGGTTATGGCTGTTTAGTAAAATTAAACTAGCAAGCATTGGAGTATCAAGTTCTCGTAAATCAAAATAAGCAAGGCGTTGACCTTTGCATATTTTGCTACCATTGAGTTGCGCAATATGGGTATGCGTAATTGATTGCGAATCAAAAATAGTTAAGTTAATCAAGACTTTTAGACCATTATTAGCTTGTAGAATAAACTCAGTACCTGCATTTTTTACTTGTAATAAAGTTCCATCAAACGGTGCTAAAATTTTATGACTTGTTAGTTGCACCATAATACCAGGGCCCAGAGTGCCAAAACGAAAAAAAGGTTCTGGATGCTCTTTCAGTTCAATTACTTTACCTGTAAATGGGCTGGTTATATTTATTGCATTAAGAGGCGTTTTATTTTGAGCTAAATAGTCAATTTTTTGAGCTTTCATAAGTTAGTTTCCCACCACGTTATAACCCTCTTTTTTTAAAGCGGAAATAGCATTTTCTGCAGTGTGTTTTTTTATGAGAATATAATCAGTATCGTAGGTTGAAATTGAAAAGATAGAAATTTTAGCGCGCGCTAATACCCCTGAAATATTAGCCATAATTCCGGTTAACGAAAAGCCAAGTGGACCTACAACCTCTAAAGCTTGCCAGTCGGGTTCGGTATCCAGGCTTTTTACTTCAAAATCGCTTGGGCATACAATTGAAAGTTCATCATGGGTTTTAGAAATAAAAAACAAAGATTGCTTTAAAAGTGCCGCAGGTATGTCGGCATCTACATCTAAACTGTGTATAGATAAAATGGTGCTGTGTAATTGTAATGTTTGTTTTGACATTAAAAGCCTGCGAACAGCAATATTGATAGCTTTATAGTATAGATTATTGGCTTTAAATTAAAGGTGTAACAACGACTAACTCAGCAGTAAATAAGTAGATAAAAGAAGGGAGTAAAAACTTACCCACAATTTCTGTGGATAAGTATGGGGGTTGCAGGGTATAAATAACCTAACTAGTTAATTATTAAATAAATAATAGCTAGGCTATAAAAAGCACACGTTACGTTTAATGAGTAATTAGCGCTTCTGTTTGAGCTGCCTGAATGGCAGTTAAGGCGATTGTATATACAATATCATCAACTAATGCACCACGGCTTAAATCGTTTACAGGTTTACGCATACCTTGCAGCATAGGGCCAATACTTATCAAGTCGGCACTACGTTGTACTGCTTTATACGTGGTATTACCCGTATTTAAATCTGGGAATATAAATACAGTCGCTTTACCGGCTACAGGGCTGTTAGGTGCTTTTTTAAGTGCTACGTTTTCCATTATAGCTGCATCGTATTGTAGTGGGCCGTCGATAATTAGATCAGGGCGTTTTTGTTTTGCTATTTTTGTGGCTTCACGTACTTTTTCAACATCGGCACCTGTACCAGAAGTGCCCGTGCTGTAGCTGATCATGGCAACACGCGGCTCTATGCCAAATGCAGCTGCAGAATCGGCAGATTGAATCGCTATGTCTGCGAGTTGTTCAGCATTAGGGTCTGGGTTAATCGCACAGTCACCGTAAACTAACACTTGGTCAGGCAGTAGCATAAAAAATACAGATGATACTAGTGATGACCCTGGTGCTGTCTTAATTAATTGCAGTGGTGGGCGAATTGTATTTGCCGTAGTGTTTACTGCACCCGATACTAAACCGTCTACTTTACCTTGCTCAAGCATCATTGTACCCAGTACGACGTTATCTTGTAGTTGCTCTTGTGCTACTACGGCAGTTAGGCCTTTGCTTTTACGAATTTCGACCATAGGCGCAATATAATCATTAATAATGCTTTGAGGCTCGATAATACTTACATGTTCGTTTAGCTCAATACCTTGCTGCTGTGCAATACGCATTATTTCTTCGCGATCGCCTAGTAATATAGTTTTAGCAATTCCGCGTTGACCACAAATAGCAGCCGCTTTAATTGTACGAGGTTCATTGCCTTCTGGCAGAACCACGGTTTTACCTGCTTTACGCGCTTTAGTGGTAAGTAAGTAACGAAATGCGGGTGGTGATAACTTACGAGTTTTACCTACACTTTTAGCTAGAGTATCTAGCCAGCTTGAATTGATATGCTCTGCGTTGTGATCTTTCACTTTTTCAATACGTTGGTCATCATCATTTGGTACTTCCATATTAAAGTTATGCAGTAGTAATGATGTACGCCATGTGTCTGCATCGGTTGCGAGTATTGGTAAACCGGTTTGCATGGCTTGCTCACACAAGGCCATAATACGTGGCTCTGGCTCAAAGCCACCGGTGAGTAATATAGCGCCAAGTTTAGTGCCGTTCATAGCAGATAAGCACGCAGCAACAAGTATGTCAGAGCGATCGCCCGGTGTTACTAATAAAGCGCCTGGCGTAAAATAATTTAAAATATTTGAAACCGTACGAGCACAAAAAGTAATACGTCGCAGGCGACGATGAAGCATATCGCCTTCGTTAATTATTGTTGCTTTTAAATACGCACTTAAGTCTTTTACGCGCGGCGCTACTAAGTCAAAATCCCACGGGATTGCGCCAAGTAACATGAACGGATTATTTTTAAAAATAGGCAGGGAGGCTAAACGATTTAACTCGTTTTCAAGCTCTTCAGGTTTATAGGCATCGACTAAATCGGCGCGTGCACGACCTTCTTCATCAAGTGGCGCATTTACTTTATTAAAAATACAGCCCAGTACGCGAGGGTGATCGATACCACCATAGTTACCTGCTGCGATTTCAAGGCGGTCTTCTATTTGAGTAATGGTGTAATTACCAGGGGTAAGTACAAATACAATTTCGGCGCCGAGTGTTTGCGCAATTTCGCGGTTTACACGCCCAGCATAAGGTTGGCGACGAGTAGGTACCATACCTTCAATAATAGCGACTTCGTCGTCGTTTATTTTACTTTCAAAGCGTTCAACAATTTCCTCTAGTAGGTCATCACCTTTACCGTCGCCAATCATTTGCTCAGCATAATCAAGTGCAAAAGGCATTGGTGGGTTAATAGGTGAGCCTTGAGTAACTATTTGCGTTGATTTTTCAGGGCCTGTTTCACCAGAACGTGGCTGAGCTATTGGTTTGAAAAAGTTAACTTTAACTGTTTTTTGTTCAAGTGCACGCACTAAACCAACTGATACCGACGTCAAACCCACACCGGTAGAAACAGGAATTAACATAATACGACGTGCCATATTAAAGCTCCTTTACAATATTTGCAGCATCAAGGGCAATAACCCATTCTTCATTAGTTGGCATTACAACTGCTTTGATGTGTGAATTTTTACAGCTAATAACGCCTTCTTGACCAAAGCGCGCATTGAGGTTGGCTTGCGGATTACAATTAATGCCTAAAAAGGCAAGTTGTGTAATTACTTTTTCACGAATAATATCTGAGTTTTCACCAATACCACCAGTAAATATAACAGCATCAAGGCGCTGTAATGGCACCATATACGCTGCAATTTGTTTTGAAAGGCGGTAGCAAAACATTTCAATTGCGAGTATCGCTTTTTTATTACCGACCATAGCGGCTTCTTCAATGGTACGGCAATCGTTAGAAAGCTCGCTAATACCTAACAAGCCACTTTTTTGATTTAGTAGGTTATCAATTTGCTGGGCTGTGTAATCAAGTTGAGTGGTTAAAAAATTAAATAAACCAGGGTCAATATCGCCGCTACGAGTGCCCATTATCAGCCCCTCTAGAGGCGTTAGTCCCATGCTGGTATCAACACTCTTACCATTTTTAATAGCGCATACAGAACAACCGTTGCCTAAGTGGGCACTAATAAAATTGCTTTGCTCGATAGGTTGCTGAAGTAACTTTGCTGTTTGCCCTGCAACATAAAAATGACTTGTGCCATGAAAACCATAACGCCTAACACCAAACTCGGTGTACAACTTATATGGAAGAGCGTAAAGAAAGGCAACTTCATTCATAGTTTGGTGAAATGCAGTATCAAACACCGCGACTTGTGGCAAACCTTCAAACGATGCCTGCGCCGATGATATACCTAGTAAATTAGCGTGCCCATGAAGCGGCGCAAGCGTTGCAGACTGTGTAATGCCTGCAATTACTTTTTCGTCAATCAATACGGATTGCGTAAAGTGCTCGCCGCCATGTACAACACGATGGCCCACTGCGATAAGTTGCTCGTCTAAGTTGTGATCTTTTATTAAGCTTACAAGCGTATTTATAGCCTCAGCATGTGCTTGATTAGCCGCTAAGTCGATAACTGTTTTAGTACCATTAAATTTGTATTTAATAGAGGGTGTTTTAGCGCCTAAGCGTTCAGCAAGGCCTGAAATAATTTCGTGACCATCGTTCGCATCAATAATGGCAAACTTTAAGCTAGAGCTACCACAATTTAAAACTAAAACGTGTTGTGATTCAGGAGAGGTTGCTGGCATAGATTCAATTTCCATAAACAAATTTAGTAAGTAAACGTTAGTACGTAA
Source organism: Pseudoalteromonas sp. C8 (assembly GCF_011378685.1). Lineage (NCBI taxonomy): Bacteria > Pseudomonadati > Pseudomonadota > Gammaproteobacteria > Alteromonadales > Pseudoalteromonadaceae > Pseudoalteromonas > Pseudoalteromonas sp. C8. The sequence goes on along the minus strand of NZ_WTKT01000004.1, from coordinate 235,722 downwards.
TCGTTACACTTACGGTATTAAATAAAGCTAAGACAGTTGAGTGTTCAACTGCAAAGTGGTTAACGCAATGTTAAATACTTTACCTTAATTAAGATGTTTAAGTTAGGATTGTTCGCCATTAAAAGGTAAATTTAAGCTGTTTTACTGAGAAAGTGTAACTCCTTCATTTTGTGTTACACTTTGTGTATAGCTCGTTTTTCCATTGTATTTAAAAGCAGTATCTGTGAGGAGTCATGATGCAAAAAAGTGTGATGTCACAACTACAAACTGGCCGTTTGTATGGTAAAAAATGGCCAATGCGCAAAGAGCTTGCGCCTTTGTTTTTAGAGTTTAGAGTGATCAGAGCGACTGAGCTTGCCATTACAGTAATGCCAATCTTAGCCATGCTAACATTGTTTTTTCAGCTAAATTACTTAGGCTCTGATTTTTTACCACAAGCCATTGCGAGTGCGTTATTTTTTATATCTCTACCATTACAAGGTCTATTTTGGTTAGGTAAGCGAGCGCAAACGCCTTTAGAGCCTGCGATGCAAAAATGGTATAACGAGCTGTACACTAAAATGGCAGCTAATGGATATCAAGCGCAGTTAAGTGAAAACAAGCCCCGTTATATGGAGCTTGCCAATTTACTTAAAGATATGTTTGAAAAAATGGACAGGGCATTTACTAAAGAGCAGTTTTAGAGAGTTATACCATTATCTATTTTGGTAAACTGAGTAATATAAAATGATAAGGTGACAGTGTGTTCACCTTTTTCTTCGAGTGCAGTCCAGTGCTCGGGTCTAAATTTCCATGCAAATGGTGTCATCATTATTAAGTTTTTAATATCAGTAAAGCTAAGTGCTACATGCTCTGTTAAAAGGATCTGTTCCGATTTTTGAAACCCTTTTGGAGTGGATATTTCAGTATGTTCGTTTACTTCTGAATATATATACGATTTTAGCTCTTTTAAATGACAAGGGCCTGGGCTTGCAACCACTAATGTTGCGTTTTGATTTGCAAGGCGTTCGAGCTCTTGCTCAAACAAAGGTGCAAATACGCTAACAAGTACATCGGCAAATTGGCTTTTAAAGGGCGCTTGGCTGATTGATGCCACACTAAAATGGCAATTAAGGTAGCGCTTTGCTGCATATTTAACCGCTGATTTTGAAATATCGACACCATATACTATAGCATTTGTTTTACTTGCTATTGCTTGGGTATAAAATCCTTCGCCGCATCCTAAGTCAATTACTGTATTTGCACTTATATTACTAACTATGTCGCTAAGATTTCGTTGCAAGAAGCCATAATAACCACGCTCTAAAAATGCGCGTCTGGCTTGTACCATTTCAAGTGAGTCACCCGGTTGTTTTGAGTTTTTTTGTTGCACAGGCAGTAAATTAACATAACCTTCTTTGGCAAAATCAAAGCTATGGTTATTAGCACAACGAAGTGTTGAATCAGCTTTTAAAAGTGCTAGGGTACACAGCGGGCATTGATATTGTAGACTCATGAGCCTAGGTAGTCCTTATCGTAAAAAGTTTTTACCCAATGCGGGCGATAGGTGATCATAATCGTTATAGCCATGCCGTTGAGCATTGCTTCAGGAAACCAGATTATGGCACTTAGATAAACGTAGTTATCTGCAAGTTCTTGCCAATTGTATTGCCCTATAGCTAAGTAAAATAAAGCACCTAGGCTTATTTTTATACAGGCTATAAATCCCGCGGTTATAAACGCACAAACAAATATATAAACAAAAAAATGACGAGGTAAATATTGGTAACTAATTATAAAGCCAAGATAGCTCAATAAAATAGGAATAAACGCACCAATAAGCAGTTGTACTGGTAACAGCTCAAGTTCAATTTGACCAAAGGCAGCGAGCAGTGCTGTGGCAAGTAGGCTACTTAAAATAGTCAATCGCCAGCCTAAAATTAATGTCGCGGCCGTAACACCTAGTATGTGCAAATCAAGGCCCGTTAAAATTCCTGCCTTTATTCGCCAAAGCATTGCAAACACTAACGCACACGCAAGCACGCCAGTTTGACGGACTGGCGTATTAAGTAATGTTTTATATGTTTTTTTATCAAAGCTTAAAATAGCAATGATAATTACAAGGGACCAAAGCAGTCCCTGCATTGTTAGGCTGAGCATAATAATTACTTAAATGTTGACCATATAGGGGCATGGTCTGACGGTTTTTCAATACCGCGGAGTTCGTAATCAATACCGGTATCTATGCAGCGTGCTGCAAGCTCATTGGTTGCAAGGACGACATCTATACGAAGTCCTCGATTATCTACAAACCCTTTAGAGCGATAGTCAAACCACGAGTATTGATCGTCTGTTTCGGGGTTTTGCTCTCTAAATGTGTCTTTAAAACCCCAATTAAGTAATGTTGCAAGCCATTCACGCTCTACCGGTTGGAAAGAACATTTACCTGTTTTTAACCAACGTTTAGCATTTACTTCGCCAATACCAATATCTAAATCGGTGGGTGATATGTTGATATCACCCATGACAATTACATCTTGATCGGGTGTGTGGTTGGTTTCAAGGTGTGTCATTAAATCTTTATAAAATTGACGTTTATAAGGGAATTTAGTTTCGTGATTAATATTATCACCTTGTGGGAAATAGCCATTCATGACAGTAAGATCGCGACCGTTTTTTTGTTCAATAGTGACGCTTATCATGCGTTTTTGCGATTCATCTGTATCGGTGGCAAAACCTTTTAAGACCGATTTAGGCTCTTTTTTGCATAACATAGCTACGCCATAATGCGCTTTTTGACCATGAAAGTAGACGTGATATCCCATTTTTTGTACATCTTCTAATGGGAATGCTTCGTCGTGAACTTTAATCTCTTGCAAGCCAATAACGTCTGGTTGATGTTTGTCGATAATTGCTTGTAATTGGTGAAGACGAGCACGCAGACCATTGATATTGAAAGAAATCACTTTCATAAAATTTACCTTAAAATTGGTTCTATTTAATAGCTTAAATTGTATCAGTAAATACGCGTACATAACATGACTGAATTGAGATAATAGCTGCGTAAATGTTGATCAAATGATGGGTAAAGTTTGAAGATTGTGAATACAATATTAATTATTTAAATAAATAAAAAATTCAATTGAACTTAACTTTATTGAATATATAATGCGCGAAATTCACTTGTTTAGCTCGTTCAAATAGGATCTCTCATGAAAACACAACTACTTTTAGCCACTGCTTTACTAGCATCTGCAACTGCGTCAGCACAAAGCAATACTTACTTTAGCCAAGATAACAAAATTGAGTCTAAGTTATGCGTACTAAGTGCAAACGAAGGCTTTAGCGTTGCTCGTAAAGAAGCTGCCCAGCACGGTGTTTACCTATCTCGTTTTTCTAAAAGCATTTTATGTAATGGCGAAGATATTCGTGATATTGCTAAAAAAACGACATTAAGCAACGCATCAGTTGAGAAAGTAGAAGTATTTGCAAAAGACGCTCAACAAGAAACTCAACTATGTATGACGGCTTTAAAACAAGGTTTAGCACCTGTTCGTCAAAAAATTGGTAACCTGAACTCATTAAAATGTAATGGTCAAAACGTTACTGAGTTTGTTAAGCGCTACCAAAACGCAGCAATCTAATTGTTAGCTTAACTATATAAGTAAAATTGAAATACCTGGTTTTTACCGGGTATTTTTTTGCAAAAATTACAAGGTAGTTTGCAAAGCTTGCAAGCTTAATTTATTGAAACTGCTTAATAAATATACCGATTGAGATTAAGTTATTGATTATTATAAGTTAACTATTGTTGGCATTGGATTTGTATTAGTTAAAGTGACATTTAATTGATTACGAAGGATACGTCTTATGAAAAAGTTAACATTAGCAGCCACTATTTTAGCATCATTAAGCCTAGCGGCTTGTTCATCTAATCAAGGTCTTGAAAGAATAGACAGTGACTTTGCAAGTTTAGATAATGATAGCGATGGCTACATCTCAAAAGTTGAAGCTGATGACGATAGCATTTGGAGTCACTTTTCAAATATTGATACCAATATGGATAACGAAATTAGCCGCAAAGAATTTAACACTTACATGAAGTTAAACAATGGTAAAGTAGCTACTGATTCTGAAGTAAGTGAGTCGGCATTTAAAGCTGAAATTGCTAAATTCGATAAAATTGAAAGCAGCTTTGCAAGTCTAGATAACGACAGTAATGGCTATATCTCGGTAGTTGAAGGTAACGATGATGATATTTCAAATCATTTTGGTTATATGGATAAAAACCAAGATAAGCGGATCAGTAAAAGCGAGTTTATGGGTTACATTAAAAAATACGGTAACGCAGTAGCTGAAGATGATGCATTAGAAGCCATTAAACACAGCTAATAGTTGTCATTTTAATAAGCAACAAAGAAGCCAGTGCTAGTCACTGGCTTTTTTGTGTTTTAAATTTAGTTATTTGATAGATATATTTTCCTAGTTTGGTGTTGTTCTGTCATAATAGATGGCTGTGTATTTTTATTTGTTAAGAGTGTGTATGGCGGGTCGACGAATTAGTGATGAACAACTAGTTGAGATCATTGAAGCAGCTATTTTTGTTGCAGATAAGCCTGTTAGTAAACGCCACCTTAAAGACATCGTATTAATAGATTTAGCTATTTCTATGGCACGAATAAATGACGCAATAGATACAATACAAGAACATTTTCAAACTCGTGGTATTCGCTTAGTTGAGGTTGGTAGTGGGTATCGGTTTCAGGCATGCAGTAGTTTAAGCCCTTGGTTAAATAACTTGTGGCAAGAACGTGCACCAAAATACTCGCGTGCTTTACTGGAAACATTATCACTTATTGCATACAGGCAGCCCATTACACGCGGCGAAATTGAGCAAGTAAGAGGTGTTACTACGGGTTCGAATATTATTAAAACCTTACTCGAAAGAGAGTGGGTTAAAGTGGTAGGGCATAAAGAGGTTCCGGGTAAGCCGGCTTTATATGCAACTACTAAGCAATTTTTAGATTATTTTTCGTTAACTGGGCTTGAAAATTTACCTGCGTTGCCAACAGAGCAGCAAAGTAAAATTAACCAGTTATTGAGCGATCCTTCTGTGAGAGAACCATCCGAATGAGTATTATACAAGGTGAAAAGTTACAAAAAGTCTTAGCCCGTGCAGGCGTAGGCTCACGCCGTGAAATGGAAAAATACATTGACGCAAACCGCGTTAGTGTAAACGGTAAAGTGGCAAAGTTAGGTGACCGTGTTGAAGAAACCGATTTGATTCGTGTTGACGGACACAGTGTAAAAATTGAAGAAAAAGCAGACCGAATCTGTCGTGTGATTATGTATAACAAACCAGAAGGTGAGTTAAGCACACGTAAAGATCCTGAAGGACGTCGTACTGTATTTGATCGACTTCCGCGTATTGATGGCGATCGCTGGATTGCGGTTGGTCGACTAGACGTTAATACATCAGGTTTGATGCTCTTTACAAACGATGGTGAACTGGCAAACCGTTTAATGCACCCAAGCTATGAAGTAGAGCGTGAATACTCTGCGCGTGTATTTGGTGAAGTAACCAATGAAACGGTTAAAAACTTACTACGCGGTGTTGAGCTTGAAGATGGTCCAGCTAAATTCACGACTGTTACCCCTATGGGTGGTGAAGGCGTTAACCGATGGTTTAACGTAACGTTAAATGAAGGACGTAACCGTGAAGTTCGTCGTTTATGGCAGTCTCAAGATGCGGAAGTATCTCGTCTTATTCGTATTCGTTACGGTAAACTAGAGCTTGATAAGCGCGTGCCACAAGGTGGTTGGATGGAGTATGATTTAGAAACAGTTAACTACTTGCGTAAAACCGTTAAATTAGGCCGCGAAACACAAACTAAGCTTTCTGTTATGCCTGAAAAACGCAAAGATAAACGCGCTAAAATCAACCAAATCCGTAAAGCAGTTAAAAAACACAATCAGCGTGTTAAGCCGACTAAACGTAAATAATTAATTAGTTATTTATTGAACACAAAAAAGCCGCTAATTGCGGCTTTTTTAATGTGTGTTGTTTAAACTATTTAAACTCTAAATTACTTTTTTACTTGAGCATCTAACGATTCGCCATTCACTTCACTTGAATCGTCACTCATTAAATATAAATATGTAGGCATTAAATCCTCTGGTGTAGCAAGTGCGTCTCTATCTTCACCTGGATATGCAGCAGCTCGCATTGAAGTGCGAGTAGCGCCTGGGTTAATACAGTTTACACGAATATTCGTTTTACCTACTTCACATGCCCATGTTTGCATCATACCTTCTACTGCAAATTTTGAGATGGCATAAGGCCCCCAAAATTCACGACCTTTGCGGCCTACACCTGATGACGTAAATACTATCGATGCATTATCAGACTTACGAAGAACAGGAAAAAGTGCTTTAGTGATCATTGCTTGTGCAGTCACGTTTACTTTCATTATGTTTTCGAACGTAGATGAGCAAAAATGTTCAAGCGGACCGAGTGACCCTAAAATACCTGCATTATTAAGCAACCCATCAAGGCGTCCAAACTGATATTCGATTGTTGCAGCAAGGTCACGGTAGTTTTGCTTCGTTGCGCCTTTTAAATCCATAGGGACTATTGCAGGTTTAGGGTAGCCAGCATTAACAATTTCATCGTAAACACATTCAAGTTTATTAGTTGTTTTTCCTAATAAGATAACTGTAGCGCCGTATTTTGCATACGTAATTGCTGCAACTCGGCCAATACCATCACCGGCGCCTGTTATTAAAATAACTTTATCTTTAAGTGCGTTTTCAGCTGCTTGATATGTGTGCATAAAAGTACCAATTCATATAATTTTTTTGATTTTAACATAGCGAAACGTGAAGTAATCGAATTTATTGTAAAATTAGGTGGCGAAAATAGAAACTTTACGTTAAGTTTAACTGGTCTAATGTCTCATTAATAACCTGATTACATTGTTTTAACTTAATACACTGATTAAACACACTATAAAAATAAAATACGTGCGGAGCCAACAATATGAAAAAAATGCTACTTTCACTCTCGGTTACAGCTGCTTTAGCAGGTTGTGGCGGTGGAGAAACGTTAACAGATGTCAAAAACGACACAGCACCAGTTATCCCAACAGCAACAGTTACATTTGATCCAGCAGCAGGTATCTTATCGGTACCTAATGATTTATTAATGAGTGGAACTCAAGACGGTACACTTAATATTCCTGGTGAATTAGATGACAACAATGTGTCTATTTCGCGCGCAGCTTATGCAAACCCCCAACTTGCACTAGGTGCACTTGATGGTTGGTCTTCGCAGGTTCCTTATAAAATCGATTTAACATTCCCACCAAATGTGAGTTTAGATGAAGCGTCTGCTGGGACCCCTGGTACAGTAAGAATTTTTGAAGTTGTAATGGGTGCAAGTTTAACTGATGCAGAATGTTCAGTTGTAGCTGCCGGTACTGCTTGTAAATTGATCGGTGAGCTTACTTTTGGTGTTGACTTTGTAACTCAAGCTTCAGGTGATGGCGTTGCAATTATTCCTTTAAAACCATTTACGGCAGGTAGCTCATACATCAATGTATTAACTACTGATCTTAAAGATTCATTAGGGCGTTCTATTGAGCCTTCTTCTACTTATGGGCTGGTTAAACAAGAAGCGCCATTAATTACAGAAGCTCAACTTGGTTTGCAGGGTGCTGTTAACAGTTACGAAAATGTAGTTGTAAGTTCAGGAGATATCGCAAAAGAAGATATTATTTTTTCTAGTGCGATGACTATTCAATCAGCAGGCCCGGTACTCGGGACAATTAAAAAATTGCTAGCTGCAAGCTTGCAACAGCCTGCGTTACCAACGCCTGCGCTTCAAGTTCCTGAACAGCCTATGGTAAATGTACAACAAGTATTTGCTTCTCAGGGTGTAGAAGCCTCTGCTGCTTTCTCTGGTGTGCAATATCAAAAAGGTAGCATTATGTTACCGATGTATTTAGGTACGCCAACGGGTACTGATATTAGTGATTTAAGTGATACATATTGGCAAGGTATGTGTGATAACGCGGTGGCAATAATTGGTTATAAGGCCGTTGCAGGCGATGCATTTCCGACAGATCCTATTAGTGAAAATGATGGTTTATGTTCTGCATTAAGTGACGGACAATTACGTGACTTAGGACTAGACAGCACACGTCATTTGACAAAATACAACTCAATTCCAAAAGTACAAAGCATGGCAAATGTGCCAGTGCAAGTTACTAAACCTATTTTACCGATAATTAATGGTGTCCGTGCACAGTTACAATTAGATCCTATCGCAATGCCTGAAGGTGGATGGCCTGTTGTGATTATGCAGCACGGTATTACAACACAAAAAGAAAGTATGCTTGCTTTAACTGCGCAGCTTTCTATTCAAGGCTTTGCAACGGTTGCTATTGACCATCCAAGACATGGTGAGCGCGGAATAGATGTTGATGGTGATGGAACAGACGACTTTAATGCAACAACGGGTTCTGTGCTTAGTTACATGAACTTAAGTTCATTACTTGTTGCACGTGATAGCTTACGTCAATCGGCTGCTGATTTATTAGGCCTTCGTTTAGGCTTAAATTTTATTAACGATACAACTATTAATAGTAAAGACGTTACCTACATTGGGCATTCGCTAGGTTCTATTGTTGCTCCAGCATTTATTGCTCAAGCTAATACGCCAATGGCAGAAACGCTTGATCCGCTATTTAATGTAAACACGGTAGCTCTTGCAAGTGGTGGTGGCGGTATAGCAAGCTTCTTACTTGAATCTGCTGCGTTTGGTCCATTTATTCAAGGTTCAGTACTTTCACAAGCGGGTACAACAGAAGCTGATGAATTTACTGCATACTTACAAGGAGATGCAGTTTCTAACTGTGGCTCATTAATACCAGACATGGAAGCTTACTTGACGTGTGGTTACAACGAATATATTGCATCACTTACCACTGCGGGTGAAACGACTAAACTTACTAACATTCAAGGTGTATTTACACAGTTTGCTTTTGCGGCGCAAACAGCGCTAGATAGTGGTGATCCAACTAACTACGCAGCCACTGTGAAAGCATTAGGTACTCCTGTTTATACTAATGTTGTTGTGGGTGATGGTGTTGATAACAAGCCTGACCAAGTGATACCACCAATGGCAGCTAATAATCCTATTTCTGGCACAATTCCATTAGCTAACTTGATGGGTCTTGAGACAGTAAGTTCTTCGCAAGCATTGAGTGAAACACCAGCAAGCTACTTAGTTAAATTTACTAAAGGGCATCATGGTTCTATATTAACACCAGCTCAAGATGCTGCACAGGCTGCAACTGTTGAAGGCAGTGCTGCCGCTAATGCAGAAATGCAGTTGCAAGTAGCTACTTACTTAGCTGCTCGCGGACGGATGTTATTAGTTTCCAACCCTGAGGTTGTGACTGATTAATAACCAGTAAAATAATTAACCTTTAAAAGCCACTGAAAAGTGGCTTTTTTTGCTTTAAAGCATGCTAAATTAGCTGAAATTTATAAATGGAGAAACCAGTTGGAATTTTTATACGAATACGGTTTGTTTTTTGCCAAAACAGTTACTTTTGTTATCGCTATAGCAGTTATTTTAATGCTAATAGTTGGCGCTGCGGTTAAGCCAAAGGCCAAAAAAGGTGAAATACAAATTGACGATATATCAGAGCAGTTAGTTGAACTTAAAGAGAGTTTTTTACAAAATACGTTGGGCAAAAAAGAGCTTAAAGCGCATCAAAAACAACTTAAATCAAAAAGTAAAAAAGCAGATAAAGATGAGCCTAAACCTCGTTTATATGTAATTGACTTTGTGGGTAGTATGGATGCTCACGAAGTAGAAAGTTTACGAGAAGAAATAACGGCCATTATCTCTATTGCCGATCCAAGTAAAGACAAAGTACTTATTCGTTTAGAAAGTGGTGGTGGAGTTGTACATGGCTATGGACTTGCTGCATCTCAGTTACAGCGTATTAAAAATGCTGGTATTCCCCTGAGTGTTGTAATTGATAAAGTGGCAGCAAGTGGTGGTTACATGATGGCGTGTGTCGCGGACGAGATACTTGCAGCGCCTTTTGCAATAGTTGGATCTATTGGTGTGATAGCTCAAATACCTAACTTTAATAAAATATTAAAGAAAAATGATGTTGAATTTGAGCAAATAACAGCAGGTGAATTTAAACGCACACTTACTTTATTTGGTGAAAACACAGATAAGGCCCGTGAAAAATTTCGTGAAGAAATTGAACAAACACATGATTTATTTAAAACGTTTGTAAGCACTCAACGTCCAAGCTTAGATATAAGCTTAGTTGCGACAGGTGAGCATTGGTTTGCAACTCAAGCGATTGATAAAGGCTTGGTAGATGTTATAAAAACAAGTGATGATGCATTGCTAGAGCAGCAACATGAGCGCCAAATTTATAAGATTAAATACAAAGTTAAAAAAGGGTTGAGCGATAAGCTAGCTCTTGGCTTGAGTAGTGGTGTAAATAAAGTGGGAATAAACTTACTTTCTAAGTTTAAGTCGTTAAATCCTTAGATTAGAATCTTTTTCAGGATTCTGTTTAATTATTTTTACTCGAAAAAAAAACCTTGATGGATTGCATCAAGGTTTTTTTATAGCTGTATAAATGTAGCTTATGAATCAATAGATTTATGATAATCTTCTAAGTCTTTGGCTGCATTAGGGTCGTTAAAGATGCTCTCATCTAGCTCACCTTCAGACTTGGCAACAACACAGGTAACCATACAATCGCCGGTTACGTTAACTGCTGTACGTGTCATATCAAGTAACCTATCTACACCGATAATAATTGCAATCCCTTCTACAGGTAAGCCAACTTGGTTAAGTACCATTGCCAGCATTATTAAACCAACACCAGGTACACCTGCTGTACCTACAGAGGCAAGTGTTGCTGTTAATATAACCATTAGGTAATCAGATATTGTTAAATCAACACTAAACACTTGTGCAATAAACACGGTAGCCACACCTTGCATGATAGCGGTGCCATCCATGTTAATGGTAGCACCCAGTGGGATAGTAAATGAGGCAACCGAGTTATTAGCACCTAACTTTTTAGTAGCAGTTTCAAGTGTAATAGGCATAGTTGCGCTTGAGCTCGAGGTACTAAATGCAAATAAGCATGTGTGCTTCATTTTTGCTAAGAAAATAAGCGGGTTTAAGCCCGTTAATATTTTTAAAAGCAATGTGTAGTTTACAAAAGCATGTAATAACAGTGCAAGCACTACAACGCCAAAGTACTTCGCTAAGCTCACAATTAAGTTAAGCTCAATTGTTGTAAACAGTTTTGCCATTAAAAAGAACACGCCATAAGGGGCAATATTCATTAAAAGCGTAACTAGTTTTAAAATCACAGTGTTTAAATCTTCAAATACGGTAGCAACACGTTTTCCTGCTTTACCACTTAATGCCATTGCTACACCAAATAAAAGTGCAAACACAATAACTTGAAGCATATTGCCTTTGGCCATTGCTTCAAAAGGGTTTGTAGGAAACATATCTATAATTACACGGGCAAGAGTAGGCGCTTCTTTAGCATCATAAGTTGCATTAGATGGCAAGCTGATGCCCTCACCAGGGCTAAATAATAAGGCAAGCGTAATTGCTACTGTTATAGCAATAGCTGTAGTTAATAAATATAAACCAATAGATTTACCACCTAGGCGGCCTAGTTTTTTAGGGTCGCTTAAGCTACAGGTACCACAAACAAGCGATACAAAAACAAGAGGCACAACTAACATTTTCAAGCTGGCAATGAATATTTGACCACCAACATGGAAAATACCATCAACAAAAAAGGCTTTAATTGGCAAAGAGAATAACCCAAGTGGTATTAGATAATCGTCTTCACCAGCTAATATAGCCTGAAATATAAAACCTACAGTAACCCCAAGCGCCATACCAATCATGATGCGAGTGGTTAAACTCATTGAACGGATTTTTGACATATTTCCTGATCTACATTTTATAAATTTGCCATAGACTACCAGCAAGGAAATATTTACTACAGAAAAAGTTAGTATTTATTTAAAAATATTTTGCACAAAAAAGTAATAAAAAACTGTGATTTTAGACTAAGTTATAGGTTAATATTAAGTGTAAATTAATTTTAATTATAATAACAACGCTAGGGAGAGGTTCATGCCTTTAATGCGACTGCTCGGCATTTCATTGCTAAGTTTTTTACTCACAGCCTGTGGTGGCGGTGGGTCACTTGAAAAAGACGGCTCTATAAGTGATGGTGATTCCACTACAGAGGCTGCTACATACTCGGTTTCATTGAAGGGATATTCTCAAACAGACGCAACAGAGTCAAACGCTGTTGCGGCAGATTCTCCTTTAAACCTACGAGCAATACTCACTGATAACGATGGTGATTTTGTTGGTAGTCAGCGAATTACATTTTCTTTAACTGATACGGTTGGGGCTTTAAGCCAAACATCTGCACTTACAAATGCAGATGGAGAAGCCGAAGTTGAACTAATGGCTGGTACTGTCGAAGGTGCTGGAGAAGTAACTGCCACATATACAGTTGATGGCACAACCTATACAGATAGCTTTTCGTTTAGCTCAACAGGTGATGCTGGACTAAATCCAAATAATGAATACGTGATCCAATTACAAGGCTTTACTCAAGGGGATGGGTCTGAAACTAATTCAGTTTCAGGGGATACTCCAATCGATTTAATCGCTACTCTTACTAATAATGGTAGTCAAGTATCTGGTGAGGTAATAACATTTTCTCTATCGGGTAATGTGGGTTCTTTAAATGCAAGTTCGGCACTTACACAAACTAATGGACAAGCGAAAGTAGAATTAACATCAGGAACAATTGAAGGCGCTGGTCAAGTTGTAGCAAGTTTCAACATTGATAGTGTTACTTACACCTCAAGTTTCTCGTTTCAATCCGACGGTAAAGAAGGTAACCAACCTGCTTATAGTTTAACTTTGCAAGGGTATTCAAATGGAACGGAAGTTCAATCAAACATGGTTACTTCATTAGTGCCACTTGAATTAAGAGCAACGTTACTTAATGACGGTACTCCAGTTAGCTCACAAAGTGTTAACTTTTCGTTAGCTAGTAATATAGGTGTTTTAAACCCTAGTTCTGGAAGTGTTTTAACCAATAGCAATGGTATAGCTGCTATTGAGCTTTTAGCTGGAAATATTGAAGGTGCTTCAGAATTATCTGTAACTTACGTAAATAATGGGGTTACATACTCATCGGAAGCCTTTGACTTTGAATCTATCATTGTTGAAAAGGCTGAAATTACGGTGAGCTTAATAGCAAATGATGGTTCGACCACTCGTAATGTAGATTTTTTAAACCCTGCTGTTGCCCAGGCGCAACTCTTATTAAACGGTGAACCAGCTGCCTTTAAGTTAGTAGCATTTAATTTATCAGGCTTAGGGACTATTAATCCTTCTAATGGTACTGCACTGACGAATGAGGAGGGGATTGCGAAGGTTGATTTATTAGCAGGAACAGAAGCCGGGGCAGGCTCAATAACGGCCGAATATATTGATAGCGATAACACGAGTTACACAGCTGAAGCTTTTACATATACAACTGCCGGGGATTACCCTCCCCAAGGTGATGACGATAATTTCACAATTGATTTGAGCCTAATATCGTCAACCACACGAAACCAAATAAGTGAGATTAGTGCTAACGATAATGGCCTAGTGCAAGCTATAGTCCTAGATTCAAATGGTGACCCAGTAGTGGGAGGAGTGGTTTCTTTTAGCTCTACTTTAGGCAGCCTTTTACCGAGTTCGGGTACTGCACTAACAAATACTAATGGTATTGCCGCTCTAAATTTGACACCAGGTACAATTGAAGGAGCCGGTAATGTTACAGCACAGTACGAAGCTATTACAGAAACAGTAGGGTTTTATACTCGTGGTGACGCTATCGACCCTAATCAAAGCACTGCGGATATCAATTTTAAAATTTTACAAAACTGTCCGGCTGATTTTAAAACAACTAGAGATGCAAGTGTATGTGAAGAAATAACAAGTATTTCAGGTGATTCTTCAGCTATTTTATTTATTGAAGTGACTAATGAAGACTCTACAACACCACTAACTCAAGCTTTAGTAACCGCTACTACTACTATTGGATCTATTACTCCTTCAACAGGCACTGCAATTACAGATGCAAATGGTATCGCACTACTCGATATTGTTCCTGGGCAGGATGTAGGGGCAGGTGAAATCACCGTGTCTGTACTTGATAGTAACTTGACTAAGGCATTTCAGATTGCTGCGGTAGATATTGAAATTTCTATTTCGAGCTCTATTGCTGATGATGAGCTATTAGCGGCAGGGGCTACGGCTCTAGTTTCTATTGAAATTACTAAAGATGGTGAGTTATATACAACTCCATTAACGGTTGAATTTACATCGGGCTGTGTAAGTTCGGGGCAGGCATCAATTGATGAAACTGTGACTAGTATTGGTGGATTTGCACGTTCTACATATCGCCCTTTAACTTGTGTGGGTGGTGATATTATTACAGCAACGGTTATTACTGGTGGAGATACGGTTTCTGCAAATACTACAATTAATGTATCACCTGCAAATATTGGTTTTTTACAGTTTATAGATGTTACAGAGCCTGTAATTGCACTAAAAGGTACTGGTGGTGCTAACCGCACTGAAATTTCAGAAGTGACTTTCAAACTTGTCGATTCAAACGGGAACGATTTAGCGTCAAGAACGGTTAACTTTGAACTTTCAACTGCTGTAGGTGGCATTACATTAGGCACAGCAAGCGCTATTACTAATGCCAGTGGCGAAGTGAAAACATCAGTACTATCTGGTTCGATTGCAACACCTGTACGTGTTATTGCATCAAGTGAGGAAGAGGTTGAAGGTAATACAGTCATTGTTACGGCTCCCTCAGATATTCTTGTTGTTAGTACGGGTATAGCTGATCAAAATAGCTTTTCTTTATCACGCTCTGAATTTAACGCACATGGTTTGAATGTTGATAGTACAGAGGTATCAGTAAATGTGCGTTTAGCTGATCACTTTAATAACCCCGTTCCAGATGGTACGGCCGTTACTTTTATTACGGAAGGTGGTGTTATTGAGCCAAGTTGTACTACAACAAATGGAGCATGTAGTGTTACATGGACAAGCAGTAACCCGCGTCCTTTTACTGATTCAATGTACGAAAATACAATTACACAAAAATGTGATGGTGGGTTACCTTGTCCATTAGGTATTGTTGAAGGGGATACTCTGGACAATTTAGTTGTTGACCGTCCATTAGGTGGACGAGCAACCGTTCATGCATATGCAATTGGTGAAGAGACTTTTTCAGACTTAAATGGTAATGGTTACTTTGATAGCGAAGACTTCTTTGATGATTTATTTGATATCCCAGAAGCTTTTATTGATAACAATGAAGATGGCACTTTTGGCGGTAAAGATTGTAGTGATGGAACAGCCCCATGTTCTCGTGACAATTCAACTGGTGATGAGTTTGAAGAGTTCGTAGATTTTGATGGTAATGGCACTTGGACTGAACAAAACAGTTTATATAATGGCTTATTGTGTCGTGAAGAAGACGAAACCGCAGGACTATGTAGCCGTCAATTGGTTAATGTATTTCAAAACCAAGAGATTGTTATGTCGGGTGATGCAGCTTTCTTTAGGTTAGTAACCTATGCTGATGATTGCTCTGCTATTACAGGCGTAACAGCGACTGAGGTACGTGTAAATAGTGACCCCACAAGCCCTTTAGTGCTTAGTTCAACAGGCCAACGAATGTGTGGAGTTAATTCAATAGACTTAACAGAAGCAACAGGAACTAATAGTGTTGGTTTAACAGTATTCATAGCTGATGTCTATAATAACCCTTTACCCGTTGGGAGTGAGGTAACTATTGCCTCAGAAAATGGTATTCTAACGGGCACTAACAGTTATATCTTTCCTAATACAACAAGTTTTGTGCCTGTAGGTATTTCGTTTGGTATAACAAGAGAGCCAGCCGATGGAAGAAATGATATAACTGATGGTTTTTTAACAATTAGTGTTGAAGCTACATCGGGTCTTATTACGTCAACTTCAATTGTAGTTACTGATGACGCTAAGCTATAATTTTATGATGTTTTAAAAAATGCCAACCTTTAGGTTGGCATTTTTGTTTCTGTTCTATATATTCCACATCAATTAATCTAAAAACACCTGTTTGTTTAATTTAACGACAAAAATTGTTCGTTTATTCAGTAAATA
Source organism: Pseudoalteromonas sp. C8 (assembly GCF_011378685.1). Classification (NCBI taxonomy): domain Bacteria; kingdom Pseudomonadati; phylum Pseudomonadota; class Gammaproteobacteria; order Alteromonadales; family Pseudoalteromonadaceae; genus Pseudoalteromonas; species Pseudoalteromonas sp. C8. Next base: position 219,428 of record NZ_WTKT01000004.1, on the reverse strand, counting down.
CTGAAAAGTTTGTATTAAAAGCTTGTAACAACTAGTGTTTGTAGATATACCTATAAATATTCGCGCCGCTTATGTCGGCAAAACACATTTTTAATATTTGGTTAGAAATAGGCAACTATGGGCAAATCGCTAGTAATTGTAGAGTCTCCTGCTAAGGCTAAAACAATTAATAAATATTTAGGTAATGACTTCATCGTAAAGTCCAGTATTGGACATGTACGAGATTTACCTACTTCAGGTTCGAGCAAAGCTAAAGTGCCGGCAACTAAAACGCCAGCAGAAGTTCGTAAAATGGAACCTGAAGAGAAAGCAGCGTATAAAAAGCAACGAGATTATACAAACTTAGTCGCGCGTATGGGTATTGACCCAAACCAAGGCTGGGATCCGCATTACGAAATACTGCCTGGTAAAGAAAAAGTTGTTCAAGAATTACAAAAGCTGGCTGAAAATGCAGACCAAATATATCTCGCAACGGATTTGGATAGAGAAGGGGAAGCAATTGCTTGGCACCTTCAAGAAATCATTGGTGGAGAACCTTCAAAGTATAAGCGCGTAGTTTTTAACGAAATTACTAAAAACGCAATACAGCAAGCGTTTGAAACACCTGGCGAGCTTAATACTGATATGGTTTATGCTCAGCAAACACGTCGCTTTTTAGACCGTGTTGTTGGCTTTATGGTTTCACCTCTATTGTGGGCTAAAGTGGCCCGCGGACTTTCTGCAGGACGAGTTCAGTCTGTTGCGGTACGTTTATTAGTAGAGCGTGAGCGTGAAATTAAGGCGTTTATCCCTGAAGAATTTTGGGATATTCACGCTGACGTTAAAAATACTGAGTCTGAGTTACGTTTAGAAGTAGCCAAACAGGCAGGAAAGCCTTTTAAGCCTGTAAATGAAGCTCAGGCTAGCGCAGCGGTTAAAAGCCTTGAGAATGCAGAATACAAAGTAATTAGTGTTGAAGAAAAACCAAGTAAAAGTCGCCCAAGTGCGCCATTAATTACTTCAACCATGCAGCAAGCGGCAAGTACACGTTTAGGTTATGGCGTTAAAAAGACCATGATGCTTGCTCAGCGTTTGTATGAAGGCGGTTATATTACGTATATGCGTACCGATTCAACTAATCTTTCGAAAGATGCCGTTGAAATGTGTCGTGAGTATTTAACAAACGAGTTTGGTGCTAAATACTTACCAAAAGATCCAATTAGCTACAGCTCTAAAGGCAATGCACAAGAAGCGCATGAGGCAATACGTCCTTCAAGCGTTACCGTGTTATCTGGTCATATTGAAGGTGTAGACGCCGATGCTAAAAAGCTGTACGAGCTAATTTGGCGTCAGTTTGTAGCGTGCCAAATGGTACCTGCTGAATACGATTTAACAACACTAACTGTTGCAGCTAACGACTTCCAGCTTAAAGCGAAAGGCCGTGTGCTCCGTTTTGATGGTTGGACAAAAGTACAACCTGCAATACGTAAGAAAAACGAAGAAGATCAATCACTACCGGCTGTTAAAGAAGGTGAAGTCCTTACTTTAATCGAACTTGATCCTAAGCAACATTTTACTAAACCGCCAGCGCGCTTTAGTGAAGCAAGTTTAGTAAAAGAGCTTGAAAAACGCGGTATTGGTCGTCCATCTACTTATGCGTCAATTATATCAACGATTCAAGATCGTGGTTATGTACGTGTAGAAAACCGCCGTTTCTTTGCTGAAAAAATGGGTGAAATAGTTACCGATCGCTTGGTTGAAAACTTCACTGATTTAATGAACTTTGATTTTACAGCTAAAATGGAAGGCCGTTTAGATGATATCGCTGAAGGCGAGCGTGTATGGACTCAAGTTCTAGATAAGTTTTATGCTGATTTTTCAACGCAATTAACTGTTGCTAAAGACGAGCCAGAGAACGGTGGTATGCGTCTTAACGAGATGGTTGAAACTGATATTGAGTGTCCTACGTGTAGCCGAAAAATGGGTATACGAACGGCATCAACTGGTGTTTTCCTAGGGTGTACTGGTTACAGCCTTCCGCCAAAAGAGCGTTGTACTACAACAATGAACTTGGTGTCGGGTGATGAAGCAGTTGCAGCTGATGTAGAAGATGTCGAAACTGAAAAGTTAATGCAGATGAAGCGTTGTCCTATTTGTGAAACTGCAATGGATTCATACCTAATCGACGAAACCCGTAAATTACATGTGTGTGGTAATAACCCCGCATGTAAAGGGCATATTGTTGAAGAAGGCACCTTTAAAATTAAAGGCTATGACGGACCAATTATCGAATGTGATAAATGTGGCTCTGACATGGAACTTAAATCGGGTCGTTTTGGTAAGTACTTTGGCTGTAATAATGACGAGTGTAAAAACACACGTAAACTACTTAAAAGTGGCGAAGCTGCTCCACCAAAAGAAGATCCTGTTCACATTACTGAGTTAGAGTGTGAAAAGTCAGATGCGTATTTCGTATTACGTGATGGCGCCGCTGGTATATTCTTAGCTGCAAATACTTTTCCTAAGTCTCGTGAAACACGTGCACCTAAGGTAGAAGAGTTAAAACGCTTTAGAGACCGTATCTCGCCTAAGTTTTATTACTTAGCAGATGCACCTGCTAAAGATCCTGATGGTAATCTTGCTGTTGTACGCTACAGCCGTAAAAATAAAGCCCAGTATGTTATGACTGAAGTTGACGGTAAAGCTACTGGCTGGACTGCTCATTATGAAGCAGGTAAATGGACAGAAGAAGCGAAGAAAAAGGCAGCACCTAAAAAGAAAGCTGCTGCAAAAAAGGCACCAGCTAAAGCAAAACCTAAAGCGAAAGCTAAAAAAGAAGATGAATAAGCACGTTATCGCTTATTCATAACTTTTTATAGGTTTTAAAAAACCATAAAAAAACCGGAATGCACAGCTTGTGTCTATTCCGGTTTTTTTGTGCCTAGTTAAATGTTTTCGCAACGGCTTTATTAGCAGTACATTCAACTAAGCGTATTGGAGATACCAATTTTATTAAAAAATGGTCATTATATTGCACTAAATAACCCACTCACTGCGTTAAAAAACATTCATATAAAACAACTATATGTCATGCTATTTCACTTGCTATTGAGCTATTTTCTTAGCGCTAAAATAGATCACTAATTTAATGCAATTGGTATGATTAAATCTTAACAGAAGATACTTTTTTATAGCCTTCAGATTCAAGCTCATCATTTACGCATTTTAATACGTAGGCATTTAGCTCTTCATTGCTTACGTCATCATCTTTAGCCCAGTTAACACACATTTCTGTGTATTCTTTTACCATTTCGGCTGAAGCTGTTGGCGCATCGTCTGCTACCGCGTAAGTCGCAGATACTGCAAATAGTGGAGCTACGATTAATGCTAGCAATGCTTTTTTCATTCGTTTATTCCTAAAAAAATGGTGTGATGACTGATTTACCCAGTTTAAGATTAGGTTTAAATCAGTAGTGCCCAATCCAGAACAACTCTGTTGGTATACTGATTTTTAAACGAAAACGAAATAAAAGATAACGAAATTTTTTTATCGTGAGGATGAGTAATTTACTTGTCAGGATTTCGCAGCATTGTGTTGCAGTGGTTTATAAGCTAAGGTCGCTTTTTTAATTAAAAGACAAATCAATGTCATCACACACCCCTAATAAAAAACCACGCCAAGCTAATAAAGTAGAGCATGCATTAGAATCTTTTATTTTTAAAGGGCGTTGGCTACTAGCCCCATTTTTTGTGGGTTTACTATTTGCAGTTGTACTGTTGTTAATAAAGTTTTTTAAGCAGCTTTATTTAATGGGTATTGCGACATTTACAGCAACAAATCAAGAGTTACTTGTCGGTATTCTAACTTTAGTTGATACGGCATTATTAGCGGGGTTATTGCTGATCATTACATTTAGCGGTTACGAGAACTTTGTTTCTAAGCTTAATATTGATAATCATGAAGACAGACCATCTTGGATGGGAAAAGTTGGTTTTTCAGGTCTAAAGATGAAATTAATAAGTGCGATAGTGGCTATTTCTGCTGTTGAGTTATTAAAAGTTTTTATTAACTCAGGTGCATATCCAAGTGATGAGCTACTTTGGAAAGTGACTATTCATGTCACGTTTGTAATGTCAGGCGTTTTATTTGCTTTAACTGATTACTTAAACAGTAAAACCCAAAGTCATTAGAAAAATTTGTCCCATCCTGAAATAGGTTGACGGTTTTAATGAAAGACTTGGTGCGAAAGCGCCAGGTCTTTTTTATGCACTTGATTTGGTGTTTCATATCCAAACTCAAGTGCGGTCGCATTTCATTGTATATAAATATCGATTCTTCAACGAGCTGTTTTTAATTCTGCCATATTGCGACATTTATACAGTAGAAACTCTTGTTTTAATATCCCGTTAATACGCTCAGCTAATGCGTTTTGATAGCAGTCATATCCATCGGTCATAGATGGCCTAATTCCCTCTTTTAATAGCGCATTTTGATATACTTCAGAGCAATATTGTAAACCTCTATCTGAATGATGAATGGCATCACGTTTATACACGCGTTGCTTAATCGTCATCTCTAACGCTTTGACTACATCGGTTGCTTTCATTTCATCACTGAGCTCATAACCCATTATTTTTCGACTATAAGCATCAGTGACTAACGACAGGTAATGCACGCCTTGCGCTGACTTAACGTAGGTAATGTCACTAACGAAGACTTCCTCGGCCGCAGTAGGTTTGTACTCTTTTAGTAAATTAGGATGCTTGCGCATCCAATGGTTACTGTTTGTTGTTTTAGTGTAATTTTTCTTTGGTTTTACAAGAAAGTCATGCTCTCTCAAATAATTAAAAAAACAATCACGGCCTAGTTTAATACCACGCTCTTGCAGCTCTGGTTTGATCATCAGATAAAGTTTCTTCCCACCAATACGAGGCATGAATTGCCTCCAATACATCACTAATTCCTTGACAGGCTCTAACGCTTTATTCCGAGCATCTATTCTGCGCATAGCTTGATAGTAACCTTGTCGCGTTATGCCATATGCACGGCATAACGAAGTAAGCTTTACTTGCTGTTTTTCTTTTGCGCGCGTGATAGCTCGGATATGTACTTTTTTCGCAAGCCCGCTCCGTATTCTTCATCCATTATATTAATCATTTCATCTTTGATTAAATCCTTTAGGCGTAAGTCTTCTATCTCACGCTCTAAACGTTTAATTTTTTGTGCAGGGGTTTCTTTCGATTTAGGCATGTTGGCTATATAAGTTGGTTTAGACCAATCTAATTTACCATGTTTTCGCAGCCATACCAGAACGGTACTACGACCTTGAATGCCGTAATGACTTTGCGCTTGTTTATACGTGAAGTCGCCTTTTTCTACCTGCTCAACAATGGATAATTTAAAGCCCAATGTATAATCTCGTTGAGTACGCTTGACGTCTTTAGTTTTAGTGGTTTTCATAAAATAAGTCCTAAATGTGTAAACACATTTCAGGACAAGACAATTAAATGCACAAAAAAGCCCAAGTAATTTACTTGGGCTTTTTATGTTTAGAGCTTAGCTGTAACATTAAGTGTAATTATTGATGTCATTAACACTCTGCATAAAAGCAAGCGAAAGGCTCAAGCGTTAGTCTGTCTTGGCTTAATTTTGCGCTGTGGTGGCTAAGCTCATTATATTCTTTAACGATTGATGTCGGCATATCAATATTTGTTTGTTGAGAGCTTAGATTAAATAGGCAAAGCATCTTTTGCGTTCCAAGCGTTCTATAAAAAGCAAGCACAGGCTCAGGCGTTTCAATAAACTCAATATCACCCTCAAGTAAAACTGTTTGCTTTTTTCGCCACGCCATAAATTCACGGTAGGCGTTTAAAATTGAGTGACTATCATTTGTTTGCATCGCAACTGATTGTTGTTTGTGTGCATCATCAACGGGTAGCCAAGGTTTCACATCACTAAAACCAGCATGAGATGAATCAATTTGCTCCCAAGGCATTGGCGTTCGACAGCCATCACGCCCTTTAAAATTAGGCCAGAATGTAATGCCATATGGGTCTTGTAAGTCTTCAAAGGCAACAGATGCTTCGCCTAAACCAAGTTCTTCACCTTGGTACATACATACACTGCCACGAAGGGAAGCAAGTAGGGCGGTTAGCATTTTACATTGCTGAGGGTTTATTATGCCATTTTCGCTCCAGCGACTCGCTACGCGCTCTACATCATGGTTGCTAAATGCCCAACACGGCCAACCCTCAGTCATACGTTGTTCAAGAGTTTGAACCGTAGTTCTAATATATTCACTTGAATAATCATTTGTTAAGAGCTCAAAGCTATATCCCATGTGCAGCTTATCGCCACCTTGGGTGTACTGCGCCATTGTCGCTAATGAATCCTCTGATGAGATTTCGCCAAGCGATACAGTACCTGGGTATTTATTAAGTAATGTGCGAATGTCTTGCATAAACTCAATATTTTCTGGCTGAGTGTTGTTGTAGTAATGATACTGAAATGCGTATGGGTTATCCTCACTAAAACCACGACCCTGGCGCTTATCTTTTGGTTTAGCTGGGTTATCGCGAAGTTGTGCATCGTGATAGCAAAAGTTAATAGCATCTAATCTAAAGCCATCTACGCCTTTTTTAAGCCAAAACTCTACGTTATCAAGTACAGCTTGTCTTACGTCAGGATTATGAAAGTTTAAATCGGGTTGTTCGGTTAAAAAGTTATGCAAATAATATTGCCCACGGCGAGGTTCCCACTGCCATGCGCTACCACCAAAAATAGACAGCCAATTATTAGGTGCTGTGCCGTCATCTTTGGCTTCAGCCCAAACATACCAATCCGCTTTATCGTTATTTTGATTTTCGCGGCTATCTGTAAACCATTGGTGTTGATCTGATGTATGGCTTAGTACTTGGTCAATTATAATTTTAATATTGCGATCATGGGCTTGGCTAATAAGTTCATCAAAATCGTTTAAATCACCAAAAAGCGGGTCAATGTCACGGTAGTCACTAATATCGTAGCCAAAGTCTTTCATTGGCGATTTGAAAAAAGGTGAAATCCAAATTGCATCAACGCCTAAGCTTTTAATGTAATCAATACGATTAATAATCCCTTTTAAATCACCAATACCATCGCTGTTGCTATCTTGAAAGCTACGCGGATAAACTTGATAAATAACCGCACCTTTATACCACTGCTTTTGGGTCATGCTTTTCTCCGTCATTCCACACAGTATTTAGACTATTCTTTATTGTGATTACGATTAATCACGTTATTTGCAAAAAGCATACGTGAAGCCTTTAATCCTGTAAAAAGTCTGCATACGTATGCACTAAAAATAATGCAATAAATTTATTAAAAATAAGTGGTTAGAGTGGCTTTAGTAGCGTTCATTTTGCGTATCTATTGTTTACCAATTACGTCAGTCATTGATTTATTAGTTAAATTGAATCTAACAGATTGTACTGTAAGGGAAATATATCCCAGGATCTACATGAAATGGTCTGACCAATTTAACGCTTGGTAAATGTGGAATAATTTAAACGTTATTTGACAGTGATAATTAATTTCACCTTGTTTACATTTAAGTAAAAGTGCCATTAAGTTTCAATAGAATTGATTTGACTATTGATGTTTGTCTTGTGTTTTTTATCTACATTATTCCGAATAAAATCAATTGGTTAAAAGTGAACGTGTGTAATGTGTGTTAATGTTAGGCTACATTGAAATTGTTGAATACGTATGCATAAAGTTGTTAATAAAATAAATCTGGCGTTAATATTCATCCTGACAACAAAATTAGCTCGCCTTGTTTAACTATCACTTAAACATTGAACGCGGGTATCACAATATGGGTAACGGGAAAACATTATGTCTATGTTCAAACCAAGTATATTAACTTTGGCATTAACAGCTGCAGGCTTATCGAGCTTTGCTACACAGGCTGCTCAAGAAGATACAATAAAAAAAGATGATGTAGAAGTTATCGAAGTTAAAGGCTTTCGTGGCAGTGTGGTTGAGTCTATTAACACAAAACGCTTCTCTACACAGGTTGTAGAATCTATATCGGCTGAAGATATTGGCAAATTGCCAGATTCTTCAATTGCTGAATCGATTGCGCGTTTACCCGGTTTAACAGCTCAGCGCTTAGACGGCCGAGCAAGTCGTGTCTCTATTCGTGGTTTTGGCGAGAATGAAAGTGGCACAACGTTTAATGGTCGTGAACAAGTATCGATTGGTGATAACCGTGGTGTAGAGTTTGACCTTTACCCATCAGAAATAATGAGCGGTGTAACTGTTTATAAAACGCCAAATGCAAGTATTGATGCTGAGGGTATTGCTGGTGTTATTAATATGCAAACAGTTCGTCCTTTAAGCAAAGGCGAACGTGTTGTACAAGTAAATGGACAGTATGAGCAAACCAGCTTTAGTAAATTAAACCCTGACGGCAACGACGACGGTTACCGAGGCACTATTTCATACATTGATCAATTTGCAGACGATACCATTGGTGTTGCATTTGCACTAAACACCATGAGTTCACCAAATCAAGAAAAACGTTGGAACTCATGGGGTTATCCAGAATTCACTGAAAATGGTAACGATTATTCAATTTTAGGTGGTGCTAAACCTTACGTACGTTCATCAACGCTTGAGCGTGATTCGGCAATGCTTGTTTTAGAAGCGGCGCCCACAGATAAATTAAATATGACGTTTGATGCGTTATATGTAGATTTTACAGATGAAAAAATTCTACGCGGTATTGAAGTTCCATTTGCATGGGGACAAGGTAGTATTGATCCAAATAGTGTTGTAGTTGATGAAGCATCTGGCTTTATAACAAGTGCAGTAACACAAGGTCAGCGTGTTGTAGTTCGTAACGATTATGAAGAACGCGAAGCCGAACTTACAGCCTTTGGTTTTAATACTAAATACGATATTGACGATTCATGGTCAGTTGAGTTTGATGCAAGTTACTCACAAGTAGAGCGCAAAATATGGAGTGTTGAAAGCTATTCAGGCACTGGTCGTGGTGATGCTCGCGGTGTAGCAGATAACTTGGGTTACACATTTAATGGTGGTAACACTGGAGCTACTTTTTCACATGATTTAGATTATAGCGATTATGGTTTAATACAATTAGGTGGCCCACTATCGTGGGGTGCAAGCTCTGCACTTAACGATAAATATGGTTTGACTGGCACTGAGTATGAAAACCAAGCGCAAGATGGTTTTATTAATGCACCGACCATTGAAGATGAATTATCAACATTAAAAATAGCGGCTTCAAAGGTATTAGAAAACGAGTACATAAGCTCTATTGAATTTGGTATGTCTTACAAAGAACGTGAGAAAACAAAAGTTTCAGAAGGTTACTTTATGACGTTATCTAGCTTTTCGCTTGATAACCCAGGCATGCTTAGCGTGCCAGAACAGTACCGTAACGGAAGTGTTGACCTAGGCTTTATAGGCATGGGCGATATGATTGCTTATGACGTAAATGGCTTAGTTAACGATGGTTATTACGACTTACTTGCAGAGAGCTTAACAAATACAAGTCATGCGACGAAATCGTGGACTGTAAAAGAAGAAATTACTTCTGCATTTGTTCAAGCAAATATTAATGCTGAAGTAAGCGGTCTTGCATTAACGGGTAACGTGGGCGTGCGTTATGTACAAACTGATCAATCATCACAAGGTAATGCATTTAGTACTGTTGATGGTGTGGTGGTTACATCACCTACAAACATAAGTCATGATTACTCACACGTATTACCTAGCTTAAACCTGTCACTTGCGATTGATGAGCAACAAACGATACGTTTTGGTGCTGCTAAAACAATTTCTCGTGCACGCTTAGATGAAATGAATTCATCAGTTAATGCGTCATATAATCAAACGCCAGATGAAAATGGTAACTATTGGTCTGTATCGGGTGGTAATCCAAATTTAGAGCCTAAAGAAGCAACAGGCTACGATTTTACTTACGAGAATTACTTTAGTGATGAGGGTTACTTCTCTGCAGCGTTTTTCTATAAAGATTTAACTCAGTGGATTTTTGACGGTACTTACGCAATTGATATGTCGGGTGTTGCAGATCCATCTACCGGAGAATTACCAGCAACATCATCGGGTACTGGCAGTGGTAAAATAAATGGCGGCGGTGGCGATTTATATGGTTATGAGCTGTCACTGGCATTACCATTTAAAATTTTCCATCCGTCTCTTGAAGGTTTTGGTTTAATTGCCAGCCATACTGGTATTGAGTCTGATATTGAGGACCAAAACGGTAACGATTACGAACTACCTGGTCTTTCAGATAAAATTCAAAGCTTAACGGTTTACTACGAAATGCATGGTATGCAGTTACGTACCAGTATGCGCAAACGCAGTGCCTTTAAAGGCGATGTATATGGTTTAGGCTTTGATACGGAACAAGTTGATATTTTAGGTGAAACTATTTGGGATGTTCAAGCGGGTTACGACTTTAGTGAAGCAGGTATAGAGAGCCTTGAAGGTTTATCAATTCAGTTCCAAGTACAAAACCTAACCGAAGAACCGTTTACGTCGCTTTCAGGCGACAATGCTTTACAAGTACGTGATTACCAAGATTACGGTCGCACTTACTTGTTAGGCTTTAGCTACAAGCTATAATAAAAGCTGTGTGTAGAAGCCCTTGTAATTTGTGTTACAGGGGCTTTTTTATAGCTAGTTTACCTAACTTTTTAACCGTACTTAAATTTAATAAAACGTGGATAATAATATGAAACCAATAAAACACGTGGTAATTGCAGGCGGTGGTACCGCAGGCTGGATAACAGCAGCACTGCTTAATAAAGTGTTAGGTAAAGTAATTAATATCACACTAATAGAATCATCAGCTATTGGTACGGTAGGAGTGGGTGAAGCAACAATACCGCCTATTATTCAACTTAATAACGCGCTGGGTATAAACGAGCAAGATTTTATTAATGCCACTAATGCTTCAATAAAATTAGGTATAGAGTTCGAAAACTGGAAAACCCAATCGCATAGCTACATGCATGCGTTTGGCTCGTTTGGTAAAGATTTTCCCTTTTGTGATTTTTATAATTTTTGGTTAAAAGGCCAAGTTACGGGCTGCGAAGACGAACTATGGGATTTTTCGCTCAATTACCAAGCGGCTAAACAGCATAGGTTTGCCCCTTTAAATACCATCCCAAATACTCAACTACCTGGGCTGAGTTACGCATATCATTTTGATGCGACGCTTTACGCTGAATATCTAAAAAAGTTGGCTATATCGCGCGGTGTTAAACATATAGATGCAAAAATAGACCATGTTGAACAATGCGATACAGGCAATATTAAAAGCCTAACACTTAATAACGATAGTCAAATTAGTGGTGATTTATTTATAGATTGCACCGGGCTGCGTGCCTTGTTAATTGAGCAAACACTTAATACAGGGTTTATTGATTGGTCTCATTACTTACCATGTGATAGTGCAGTGGCTGTTCAAACGCAAAGTACCAATGAGCTAAAACCTTATACGCGATCTATTGCACATAGTGCTGGTTGGCAATGGCAAATACCACTGCAAAATCGTATTGGCAATGGCCTTGTTTATTGCAGTAGATACTTGTCAGATGATGATGCTAAGCAGTTACTGCTAAAAAGCTTACCCGCTGAGTCAATTACAGAGCCCCGTATTATAAAATTCAAAACAGGTCGGCGCTTAAAGCAGTGGCATAAAAACGTGGTCGCGGTTGGTTTATCAAGTGGATTTTTAGAGCCGCTTGAGTCAACCAGTATTCATTTAATTCAAACTGCGGTTACACGCTTAATTAAACTATTTCCACATAATGGCATTAGCGATGCGTTAGTAACGCAGTTTAATAAACAAAGCGTTATTGAAATAGAGCATATACGCGATTTTATTATTTTGCATTATAAACTCACCGAGCGAGAAGATACCCCGTTTTGGCGTCAATGCATGCAAATGGATATACCAAATTCCCTTACCCATAAACTGAGTTTATTTAAACAAACAGGCAAAGTAGTGCGGGAAGATGATGAACTATTCGCTGAAGTTGCTTGGCAGCAAGTCATGATAGGGCAAGGGCTTATCCCTGATGACTATAACAATATTGTTGATTCGCTAAGTGATGATCAACTGAGTGATTTATTCACTACCTTAAAAACATTGATAAACTCAACAGTTGCGCAGCTACCAACTCACCAGAATTTTTTAGCCAGCATTAAAAAGGTATAACAATGCGATTTTTAAACACACTTTTACTAGTAAGCGCATGTAGCTTACCAAGCTTTAGTTATGCACTTAATGTAGAGCCTGCCAATTGGTGGGTAGGCATGAATAAAAATAACATTACAGTACTCGTACATGAGCAAAATATAGCGAACGAAGAATTTAAATTAGATAAGTATAAAGGGGTTAATCTTAATAACGTAACCCGCACTGACAACCCTAATTATGCTTTTCTACATTTAAATATTAGCGATAACGCCAAAGCAGGAACGCTTCAATTTAAGAGTAGCGATCCAGTACATAGCTTTGAATTTCCTTTACTTACCCGAGATAAACATAGCGCGCAACGCCAAGGTTTCACAAATGCAGATGCTTTATATTTAATTAACCCAGATCGCTTTGTAAATGGTGATGAAAAAAACGATACAGTTAGAGGTATGTTAGAGAGTGTAAATACAAGCTTTAAAGGCGGGCGACATGGCGGTGATATTCAAGGTGTAATTAATGCGCTGCCGTATTTAAATAATCTAGGCGTGACACAGCTTTGGCTAACACCTGTGCTTGAAAACAACATGCCTGATTACTCTTATCATGGTTACGCGATCACAGACTTTTACAACGTTGATGCACGTATGGGTTCAAACCAGTTGTATAAAACGTTGTCAACAAAGGCTAAAGAGCAGGGCATTGGGCTTGTTATGGACATGGTGCTTAATCATTTTGGTTCTGAGCACCTGTGGATGAAGGATAAACCAACTCAAGATTGGATTAACTTTAATGGGCAGTTTGAAAATGGCAAAAATGCCACAAGCCATGCGCGCCAAACAATTCAAGATCCACACGCAAGTAACTACGATAAACGCCAATTTAGCGATGGTTGGTTTGTCGCTAGCATGCCCGATTTAAATCAGCGTCAACCATTATTAAATGAGTATTTAATTCAAAATGCAATTTGGTGGGTTGAATACGCAGATTTAAGCGGTATTCGTGTAGATACCTATTCTTATTCAGATAAAGCGTTTTTAAGTGATTGGACCAAGGCCATTATGGATGAATATCCACACTTTAATATTGTTGGCGAAGAGTGGACTTCAAACCCTGCAATAGCGTCGTATTGGCAGCGCGGTAAAGTTAATCAAGATGGGTATGTGTCAAGCTTACCCAGTGTGATGGACTTTTCGTTGCAAGAGGCGGTAATTCGAGCTTTAAATGAAGATGAAAGTTGGAGCACAGGCTGGGTTAAAGTATATCAGTCATTAGCTAACGATTTTTTATACCCAGACACCAATAACATTATGGTGTTTGCTGATAACCACGATATGAGCCGTGTATATACGGAGCTTGGGCAAGACTTAGCTAAAACTAAAATGGCGATGACTTTGTTTTTAACAACGCGCGGCATTGCACAAATATATTATGGAACCGAAATATTATTGGATAACACGCCGAGTAAAGATCATGGTGATATACGTATTGATTTTCCAGGCGGGTTTAAAAATCAAAACGCCAATGCGTTTACTGGAATAGGTTTAAGTAAAGAGCAGCGCGATATGCACAAGACTATAAGCACGCTACTTAACTTTAGAAAGCAGAGCCCGGCACTTACAAAGGGTAAGCTCGTTCATTTTAGTCCGAACAATGGTGTGTATAGTTATGCTCGTGTTAGTGATACGCAAACAGTATTAGTTTTTATGAATAAAAACAAAGTAACACAAAAGCATAATCTTGATTACATGCAAGAAGTTATACCAAAAAATGCCAATGCGCAGGCATTATTCACACAACACACTTTTAAACTAACTAACAGTATTAACTTAAAGCCAATGGCTGCAGCGGTATTAGTGATTAATACACCGTGAATGTTTAAGTGAATACGTATGCAGCAACTGTATGCTTGCTGCAGATATCTTTAGTATAAAGCTATAACACTACTGACAAAAAGACACACAATGAAAAAATCAGTTTATGTACCTGCATTACTGTGTAGCGCACTTATAACAAGTGCGTGCTCAGACAATAATGAAACCGAACAACAGCAAGCACCTAAACAGGCGCAAAATGAGTTAACAAAGCCCGTTGTATACCAAGTATTTACACGCTTATTTGGCAACACACAGACCGCGAATGTGCCTTGGGGTACAAAAGAGCAAAATGGCGTAGGTAAATTTTCCGACTTTAACGATGCTGCACTTAAAGGTATTAAAGAATTGGGTACGACCCATGTTTGGTATACCGGTGTTTTACATCATGCGCTAGTGGGCGATTATACCGAGTATGGAATTACGCAAGACGACCCTGATGTAGTTAAAGGCCGTGCAGGTTCACCTTATGCAATAAAAGATTACTACGACGTAAACCCAGATTTAGCCATAAATGTGACCAATAGAATGGGTGAGTTTAGTGACCTGATTGAACGCACTCATAAGCATGGCATGAAAGTGGTTATAGATATTGTACCTAACCATGTGGCTCGTAATTATAAATCAGTAGCAAAACCCAAGGGAATAAAAGACTTTGGTGAACAAGACGACACCAGCAAAGAGTACGATAAAAATAATAACTTTTATTATGTACCAGGTCAGTCTTTTCAGGTTCCAACATCACAAAGCTATATAGTTTTAGGGGGTAATACTCACCCTTTAGCTGACGGTTTTTTTGATGAAACCCCAGCAAAATGGACGGGTAATGGTGCGCGTGCACCAAAGCCAGATATTAACGATTGGTACGAAACCGTAAGAGTGAATTATGGTGTTAAGCCTGATGGCAGCTATGACTTTCCTGCATTACCTAAAGAGCTAGAAAACCAAGATTATCGAGCTCATTATGCGTTTTGGCAAAATAAAGAGCTTCCTAATAGTTGGTATAAATTTAGAGACATCACTTTGTACTGGCTCGATAAAGGCGTTGATGGCTTTAGGTACGATATGGCCGAGATGGTACCGGTTGAATTTTGGAGCTTTTTAAATTCATCAATAAAAATGCAAAAGCCCGATGCGTTCTTATTGGCTGAAGTTTACAACCCACAAATGTACAGAGCGTATATTCAGCAAGGAAAAATGAATTACTTGTATGACAAAGTCGGCTTTTACGACACATTAAAAGCCATTATGCAGAATAAGCAAGCTGCCAATACTATTTTTGCAGCCCAAAGCCAAGTTACTGATATTGAAGCGCACATGCTGCACTTTTTAGAAAATCACGACGAACAACGCATTGCTAGCCCTGATTTTGCAGGTGATGCACGCTGGGGGAAACCAGCAATGGTAGTTTCTAGCTTAATTAGTCGCGCACCCACTTTATTATATTTTGCGCAAGATGTGGGAGAGGACGGATCTGAAAAAGCAGGTTTTGGAACACCTACTCGCACCAGCATTTTTGATTATATTGGTGTACCAGCGCATCAAGCATGGATGAATAAAGGCAAATTCGACGGCGCTAACTTAACGAGCGAACAAGCATCACTTCGTGATTATTATAAAGCAATAATGGCTCTTAATAGTTTACCCGCTGTTGTAGGTGGAACCATGACAGCGCTTTCGGTTAGTGGTAGCGAGCGTGTTGTTGGTTTTGTACGCACGCTGGGACAGCAATCTATTTATGTTTTTAGTAATTTTAGTGGGGAGCCACAAACGGTATTAATTAATTTAACACCAGAGCAAGTAAAGACCTTTGAGCGAAATAAACCGCTACACGACTTACTTGAACAAAATACGGTAAAGATCATCACTGACAAAGAAATTACAAAGCTTATGCTTTCGCTAGATGCATTTAGTAGCGCAGTTTTAACTAATAAGGCTAATCATGAATAATCAAAATAATAATTATGACAGCAACAAACCAAATCTAAGTTTTTGGCAAATATGGAATATGTGCTTTGGCTTTTTAGGCATTCAATTTGGTTTTGCACTACAAAACGGCAATGTGAGCCGTATTTTTCAAACCCTAGGCGCACAAGTTGATGATATTCCTATTTTATGGGTTGCAGCACCACTAACAGGTTTAATAGTGCAACCAATAATTGGTTATTGGAGTGATAAAACATGGGGGCGTTTTGGTCGTCGACGTCCATTCTTTTTCATTGGGGCAGTACTTACTACTATCTCACTCTTTATCATGCCGCATTCACCAACCCTTTGGATTGCTGCAGGTATGTTGTGGATTATGGATGCATCAATCAACGTCACTATGGAACCTTTTAGAGCGCTTGTAGGCGATAACCTGCCAGAAAAACAACGTGCTACGGGCTATGGCTTGCAAAGCTTTTTTATTGGTATTGGTGCGGTATTAGCCTCAGCACTACCATGGATGATGACCAATTGGTTTGACGTTAGTAATACCGCTGCGCCAGGGCAAATCCCTGAATCTGTTAAATATTCATTTTATTGGGGTGGGGTTGTATTGCTAGTTGCAGTTCTCTGGACAGTTATGCGAACTAAAGAATATAGCCCTGAGCAATTAGCTGCTTTTGAAAACCACACTGCCAAACCGACTAACACCGCATTAGTAGATATCAAATTCAATAAAGGTGCCATTATTTTTGTGGTGTTAGGTTTAGCAACACTTGCTTTAGTAATGGGTTTATCGCTTGAAAAAGAGTTATACCTACTTGCTGGTGGCTTACTAGCGTTTGGTATTGTGCAGTGGATAGCAAGCGCATTAAAGGCTGCTAACAAAATACAAGGCGGTTTTTACCAAGTAGTACAAGATGTATTTACCATGCCAGAGGCAATGAAGCAGCTTGCTTGGGTGCAGTTTTTTAGCTGGTTTACGTTATTTGCTATGTGGATATACACCACAGCCGCAGTAACAAGCTTTCATTACGGCAGCAGTGATGCAACAAGTAAAGCCTTTAACGATGGGGCTGATTGGGTCGGCATTTTATTTGCAGCTTACAATGGCTTTGCGGCTATTGCTGCTATGTGTATTCCGTTTTTAGTTAAAAAAATGGGATTAAAAGGCGCGCATTGCTTTAACTTATTACTAGGCGCATTGGGCCTTACGAGCTTTATGTTTATAACAGATCCAAAAATGCTCCTTATTCCAATGATAGGCGTTGGCTTTGCATGGGCTTCTATTTTATCGCTTCCTTATGCAATGTTAAGTAATGCACTACCGAGTAACAAAATGGGCGTGTATATGGGTATTTTTAACTTCTTTATTGTTATACCGCAATTGCTTGCCGCTAGTATTTTAGGGCTTATTTTACGACACGTATTTTCTAATCAGCCTATTTACGCATTATTAATTGGTGCTGCATCATTCGTTGTTGCTGCAATTGCTGTAATGCGCGTTAAAAATTCAAACTAAGGGTCACACAATGAAAAAATATAACCTTATTACCACTGCTATTTTAACTTTGGGTTTAACAGCCTGTGGTGCACAAAATAAGAATAACGAAAATATTGACGCTACAGTTTCAGCCGCTTCTGGCGCTCCTGGCGCACCAGGTGCTGAACCATTTTGGGCTTACGCGGGTAAAACCGGAATTGGTACTTCTTTTGAGCAATACCAAAACGGCCAATATAATAACAACGCTGCGACAGGTGAAGTATCAAAGGTATGGTTTTCAATTGCTAAAGGTATGATCACCGAAACTATGTTTGGACTCATTCACCAAGCACAAATTAAAGATATGCAGTTTGTAGTAACCGGTAAAGACTTCACAGTCACTGAAGCTGACGACTTAGACGTTACAATTGATTACTTACATAAAGACGATAAAGGTAGACCACTATCGCTTGCTTACAAAGTAACAAGCACAGATAAGCAAGGGCGTTTTACCCTCGAAAAACACATATTCACCGATCCAGGCGGACAAACATTGTTTGTACGCAGTATTTTTAATACATCACTTAAAGGCGTGAGAGCGTATGTTGCTGTTAACCCTTATATAAACAACAACGGCTTAGGTGATTTTGCAAAAACCACTGAGCAAGGCTTAGTTGCCTGGGAAGACGATAACTTTTTAACGTTGCAATCATCTACGCCATTCAAAATGCAAAGTGTAGGCTTTACAGGTGTGAGCGATGGCATCACCTCACTTAAAAAACAACACACACTAAGCAAACAATATTCAAACACTGGCGATAAGGCAGGTAACGTCACTCTGCTGGCAGAGCTTGGTAATATCGATAGTAATACCACATTTGATTTAGCACTAAGCTTTGGTAAAACCCAGCAGCAAAGCCATCAACAAGGTGCACAGAGCTTATCTAAAGGTTATCAAAATGTGCTTGATGCCTACAACGGTAAAGGTGAAGCGCTAGGCTGGGAAGATTATTTACAAAGCCTTGAGCCATTAAACGCCATGGTTAATCAAACAGCCGATGACGGTAAGCTACTTTATACCAGTGCAATGGTGCTAAAGGCACAAGAGGACAAAACCAATGCGGGTGCGCTCATTGCTTCACTTTCTAATCCTTGGGGTGAAACTGTTTCAGCCAAAGAGGGTTCTACAGGTTACAAAGCGGTATGGGTTCGTGACTTTTATCAAGTAGCTATGGCGTTTATGGCCTTAGGCGATACAGCCACTGCAAAAACGGCCTTCGAATACCTTGAAAAAGTACAAGTTACTAGCAAAACTCCCGGTAACAATGGCGACACTGGCTGGTTTTTACAAAAAACACATGTTGACGGTGAACTTGAATGGGTAGGGGTACAGCTAGATCAAACGGCTATGCCAATTATGCTCGCGTGGAAGTTACATCAAGCAAACGTACTAAGTGATAACGAACTTAAAGATTGGTACGCACGCATGCTAAAACCGGCAGCTGACTTTTTAGTTAATGGCGGAAGAGCTAAAATTTTATGGAACGACATGCAAATCACTCCACCTGCAACACAACAAGAGCGCTGGGAAGAGCAAAGTGGTTATTCTCCCTCTACAACGGCTGCCGTTGTTGCTGGCCTTATAACAGCCAGTGACATAGCAACACTCAGTGGTGATACTCAAAATGCTGATCGTTATTTAGCAACGGCTAAAAAGTACAACAGTAATATAGAATCGCAAATGTTTACCACCCAAGGTAATTTAAAAGGTGATAGCACCGATGGCGAGTATTTTATTCGTATAGGTCAAGACACCGACGCTAACTCTAATACTAAAATTAACGCCAACAATGGCCGTGAAGGTTTTAACAAAAAGCAGATTTTAGACGGTGGGTTTTTAGAATTAGTCCGCTACGGAGTAAGAAGTGCCAAGGATGCAAGTATAGTTAAAACCTTACCTGAATATGACGACGAAACGCTTGAAGATAACTTACAAGTTAAATACAGCTTTAACTTTACCGATGGTAGCGGCACATTTGCAGGCTATCGCCGTTATGGTAACGACGGTTACGGCGAAGATGAAACCACAGGTACTAATTACGCCGAAAGCGGGAGCAACACGCCAGGCCAACGTGGTCGTGTATGGCCATTTTTTACAGGTGAGCGCGGGCATTATGAAATAGCAGCTGCAAATGCAAATAATGCGCTTGATGATGCAAAACAAGCGGACATTAAAAATAGTTACGTAAAAGGTTTAGAGCAGTTTGCTAATAGCGGCATGATGCTACCGGAGCAAGTATGGGATGGCGTAGGCGTAAATAAAGCAGGTTATGAGTTAGGCGAGGGTACAAACTCAGCAACACCTCTAGCTTGGACACACGCAGAATACATTAAGCTTGTACGCTCACTCAGTGATAAACAAGTTTGGGATTACTATCCTGTAGTTGCCGAGTCTCTAAAAAACTAATATAAAGCATGCTGTAGTTATTAAAAAAGGCTTCTAAATAAATTTAGAAGCGTTTTTATTATGTTGAAGTCCTATCAGGATATTTGAAGTTTAACTGCTACTTTTTCGAGAAATTAATACAGGTGGAAGTAGGGTACTTTGCACTTCTTCACCACGTATCAGTTTTAATAAGTTCTCTACGAGCATTTGCCCAGCAACAGTGGTGTTTTGCTCTATAGTCGTCAGTGGTGGATTTACATAACTTGCAATGGCTATATTATCAAAGCCGACTACCGCAACATCTTTTGGTACGTTGATATTTGCTTCTTTAAGTGCACGTATAGCGCCAATAGCAATTAAGTCGCTTGCAGCAAATAAGGCGTTAAATTTAATATTATTAGCGATAAGCGAACGAGTGGCGTGATACCCAGATTCTTCAGTTGATATAGCATTAGCCATTTTACGTTCGTTTATTTTTACGTTATTAGCCAGTAGCTCATCTTTAAAACCCTGAAAGCGACTAAAGAATTCAGGGCTATGATCAGATGCATCACCAATAAAAGCGCAATCAGTTCTGCTGTGAGCAATAAAGTGCTCAGCGGCGAGCTTACCGCCACCGTAGTTATCACAACAAACAGTTAAATCTGGGCGATTATCAACCGTTGCACCCCAACAAACAAACTTAGTGTTTTGTTCAAGTAAGGTGTTAAATTTTGGTTGGTAATCAATGTAATCGCCATAACCGAGTAAAATAATACCATCGGCTCTGTGACTGTCTTCATAGTCTGCTTGCCAATCAGCACTGGCTGATTGAAATGATACTAATAAATCGTAACCTTCTTTAGCGCAAGCACGGGTAATGCTGCCAAGCATGGCTAAAAAGAAAGGATTAATTTGTGACTCATCAGAGGTAGGGTCTTCGAAAAGAAGTAATGCAAGTGTGCTGCTTTGTTGTGTACGCAAGTTGCTGGCATTTTTATCAACTTTATAATTAAGCTTTTTAGCTATATCGAAAACACGTTTACGTGTTTCTTCATTAACAAGATGGCTGTTACGTAAAGCGCGAGATACAGTTGATTGAGATACCCCTGCATAGTGGGCAATATCAAAAGAGGTGGCTTTACCTTTCATTGTTACAACTTAATTAATTTGATAAATAATTGTGCCATTTTCGGTTATTAATGAATAATTTCAAGCTTTTTGTGAATTAACGTATATTTTTATTGATAAACGGCTGACACCGGTGTCATAATATAAATGTTTTATCATTTTGTTGTCAAAACGTATTCGCTGTTTATATATTTTATAGGCAGCATTTTTTACTGTGATAGCTACTTTGAGGTGATAGCTCAAAGTATAAATAACAATGGTATACCATTGTAAAATAATAAGCACGAGTCGCTTAACAAAAGAGATAATACTATGAGCCTAAACTCTTCTGCCCAATTTGATCCCATCTTAGTTGCTGATGTTGGCGGCACTAATGCCCGCTTTGCTTTAATAACTGCTTTTAATGAACATACTAACCAATTTGTAATAGAGCACATTAATATTTTTCCTAGTGCTAATTTTGGTTCACTTGAAAGTGCGCTTGAGCAATATTTACAAACAGTCTCGCATATTACACCTAAACGCGCATGTTTAGCCGTTGCAGGTCCAATAAAAGCTGGGCAGGTACATTTAACCAATTTAGGTTGGCATTTTAGTGTTAGTGAATTTAAAACTCATTTTGATTTACAGCAACTAGAAGTCATTAACGATTTTGCTGCCTTTGCATATGCGGCTCCTTACTTAGATCCTAAACAAAATGTCATTGTTAAATCAGGCCAAGCTGATGACAATGCTAACATTGGTGTTATAGGTCCAGGTACTGGTTTTGGTGCCGCGTGCTTAGTTAGAACGTCGCAATCTACCGCTGTTTTAAGTTCAGAAGGGGGGCATATATCGCTTGCACCAGTTAATGAACTCGATACTTTACTATTAAATGAGTTACGTAAAGATCATCCCCATGTTTCTATTGAAACTGTATTTTCAGGCCCTGGCATAACGCATTTATACAAAGCGATGTCTGCGGTTAAGTGTGTAACAGCTAAAAATTTAGATGCTGCGCAAATAAGTAGTCTAGCAAATAGCGGTGAATGTGCTGTGTGCGATGCAACGCTTAATCAATTTTGTGATTGGATCGGCAGTGTAGCTGGCGATCTAGCCGTTGTTTACGGTGCTTTAGGCGGACTATTTATTGGCGGTGGAATACTGCCTCGTATGCAAGCAAGACTTCTAGAGAGTCGTTTTGTTGAACGATTTTCGCAAAAGGGTATTATGTCGCAGTACGCAGGGCAAATTCCTGTAATACTTGTAACACAAGATAATATTCCACTAATTGGTGCCGCAGCGTGTTTGCACAACAGCAAATAAGGAGCTTTCCTTGTTCGCATTTGGAAAAATAGAGTGATGAAAAAAGTAACAATAAACAGTGTGGCAAGTCATGCTGGTGTTTCTAAAAAAACCGTATCACGCGTTTTAAATAACGAGCCTAATGTTAGTGCTGCAACCCGAGAAAAGGTGCTTGCGGTATTTAAAGAACTCGATTACACCCCAAATCCAATTGCACGAGGCCTCGCACAAAATCGTAGCTTTATTATTGGGTGTCTTTACGATAACCCAAGTAAAAGCTACATTACTCGCGTGCAAACGGGTGCTTTAGAAGCATGTAAAGAAAATAACTATAATTTATTGATACATCCTTGTGAGTTTCGTGGTGAAGCCCTTATAAATAATATTGAGCAATTACTACAGACTTCTCGATTAGATGGCATAGTGCTAACACCTCCTTTTGGTGATTTTGCTGAGCTTGTTGCTTTTTTAAAATCTAAAAAAATTCCTTACGCAAGAGTTGCGTCAGCTTTACTTCAAGATGATTCTATTTCAGTTCGTAGTAATGATGAACAAGGCGCATTTGAAATTACTGAGCATCTAATTAGCCTTGGGCATAAATCTATAGCGTTTATTAAAGGACACCCGGATCACAGTGCCACGCAACAACGCTTTAAAGGCTACAGGCGTTCACTTGCAAGCCATGGAATAGAGTTTGATGAGCGCTTAGTAGAGGAGGGTAACTTTAGTTATCACTCAGGTGTAGATAGTGCACGCAGTATTTTAGATTTGTCTCCTAGGCCAACAGCTGTATTTGCATCAAACGATTACATGGCGGCAGCGGTATTAAAATTAGCTACCCAGCGCCAATTAAAAGTGCCTGATGACATTTCAATAGCCGGCTTTGATAATGCACCCATTGCACGTCATATTTGGCCTGGTTTAACGACTATTGCACAGCCTGTTGAAGAAATGACTAAACAAGCCGTAACTCAACTTATTTCACACATAGCTCAACCGCAAGAACAGCCGTATCAGGTAACGCTTGAGTCACGCTTGATTACACGCGAGTCTACCTCTGCGATAAAATAGTGAGTTAAAAACACTTTCACAGTAGCCCGAATATGAGTGACGCTTATTCGGGCTTTTTTTTGCTCTGAACTTGCTAAAATATACTTTGTGCCTAAAAATCAATTAGGTCATTATTCGGTCATGTTAAAATATTAAACTATTTTTGTTACCCGGGGTTGACACCGGTGTCATTGCTATGCGTTAATACAGTGACACCGGTGTCAGGGCTGTTGTGAGAGGCTCCCTGGTAGCGTACCTTTGAACGGGTAAATCAAAGATGCTCAGTACAGTTATTTACGTGGAGTCTGTAGTTGCTACTGAGCCTTTATCCTCTAACTAATAGAGATGAGTTAAATTATGTTACATCCTCGTATTCAAGAAGTTACCCAGCGCGTTATCGAACGCAGTAAAAATACCCGTCAAGATTATTTAGAACGTATTTCGCACGCAAAAAAACAAACAAGAGTTCGTGCCGGTTTAGGTTGCGGAAATATAGCCCATGTTATGGCTGCATGTAGCAGTGATGACAAAGCGCGCTTAAAGGCTGATGAGCAGCCAAATCTTGCTATTATCAACTCATATAACGATATGTTATCGGCTCATGTGCCATACAAAGATTACCCAGATTTAATTAAAGACATTGCTACTAAATACGATGCTACAGCACAAGTTGCTG
Source organism: Pseudoalteromonas sp. C8 (assembly GCF_011378685.1). Lineage (NCBI taxonomy): Bacteria > Pseudomonadati > Pseudomonadota > Gammaproteobacteria > Alteromonadales > Pseudoalteromonadaceae > Pseudoalteromonas > Pseudoalteromonas sp. C8. The sequence goes on along the minus strand of NZ_WTKT01000004.1, from coordinate 195,361 downwards.
GTGGCGTTCCTGCAATGTGTGATGGTGTTACGCAAGGGCGTGACGGCATGGAACTTTCGCTTTTTTCTCGTGATGTAATTGCTATGTCTACGGCAATTTCCCTTTCGCACGATGTGTTTGATGGCGTTTTTTGTTTAGGCGTTTGCGACAAAATCGTCCCGGGTTTATTAATTGGTGCTTTGTCGTTTGGTCATTTACCTGTGTTTTTTTTACCAGCAGGTCCAATGCAGTCAGGTATTCCTAATAAAGAAAAAGCACGTATTCGTCAAAAATTTGCACAAGGTTTAGTAAGTCGCGAAGACTTATTAGAGGCTGAAAGCGCGTCTTATCACAGCGCAGGTACTTGTACGTTCTACGGTACTGCAAACTCAAATCAAATGTTAATGGAAATAATGGGCTTACACCTTCCTGGTAGCTCGTTTATTAATCCTTACACTGAGCTTCGCGATGGTCTTACAGGTAATGCTGTAGAAACCATGCTTAAGCAGCTTACAGATGATAAAGAAAGCCCGTGTTTAGCCGATGTGATCAGCGAAAAAACGATCATAAACGGTTTAGTCGGCTTGCTTTCTACTGGTGGTTCTACGAACCATGCTATTCATATTGTTGCGATAGCAAAAGCGGCGGGCATTCAGGTTACGTGGAAAGACATGTCTGATTTATCAGAAGTTGTACCACTACTTACACGTATTTACCCTAACGGCTCAGCTGATGTAAACCACTTCCAAGCAGCTGGCGGTATGGGTTTCTTAATGCGAGAGCTAGCAAGCGCTGGTTACTTACACACAGACGTTAAAACAATGCTAGGCGATGGTTTAGCACCTTACATGACAGAGCCTCGTTTAGATAAAGACGATAGCCTGATCATGAGCAACTCAACCGGCCCAACTAAAGTAAAATGGGTAGATTGCCCAGCAAATTCACACGATGAAGAAGTACTTCGCCCAGTGAGTAACCCTTTTAGTAAGCAAGGTGGTCTGCAACTCCTAACGGGTAACCTAGGTAAAGCTGTTATTAAAGTGTCAGCTGTTGCTATTGAACATCAGGTTGTTACTGCTCCTGCGAAAGTATTTAGCTCACAAAGTGCTCTGCAAGACGCATACACGCGTGGCGAATTAAACCAAGACTTTATTGCCGTGCTAAAAGAGCAAGGCCCTAAAGCGAAAGGTATGCCAGAGCTACATAAATTAACGCCAGTAATGGCAACGCTTCAAGATGAAGGCTTTAAAGTAGCCATTGTTACTGACGGTCGTATGTCGGGTGCATCAGGTAAAGTACCAGCAGCTATTCACTTAGCACCAGAGGCAGTCGAAGGCGGCGTTATTGCTAAAATCCGAGAAGGTGATTTAGTGACACTTGATGCGCCAAACGGAATATTAAAAGTACACGTTAGTGACGAAGAACTTGCTAAACGTGAAGCAGAACTTAGCCTGCCAAGTGCAACATTTGGTACAGGTCGTGAATTATTTACTGGATTTAGAAATATCGTAAGCAGTGCCGATTTAGGCGCGAGTGCTTTTGGACTTGAATAAATATTAGCCATACTGGGTAATGAGGAACAAGTAATGAGTATTGAAAAAATCTTAGCATCGGCACCCGTAGTGCCAGTGGTTGTAATCGAAAAATTAGAAGATGCAGCACCACTTGCAAGAGCGTTATATAACGGTGGCTTAAAAGCCTTAGAAATAACACTACGTACACCTATTGCTGCAGAAGCTGTAAAGCTGATGAAAGCAGAAGTACCTGAAGCCTATGTAGGTACTGGTACGGTAGTAGATAAAGCAAGCTTTGATCTTTCGGTTGCCGCAGGTGCAGATTTTATGGTGAGTCCAGGTGTTAGCGATGAGCTTATTGCTTTGGCTAAAACATCAGATATACCATTTTTACCAGGCGCTGCAACTGCAAGTGAAGTTATGCAACTTGCGTCGCATGGTTTTAAGTATTTAAAATTCTTCCCTGCAGAAGCTGCAGGCGGAACATCAATGCTTAAATCAATCGGTGGCCCATTACCACATATTACTTTTTGCCCAACTGGCGGCATTAGCCTAGCAACTGCACCGAACTATTTAGCGCTTAACAATGTTATTTGTGTTGGTGGTACGTGGATGCTAGATAAACAACTAATTGAAAATAAAGACTGGCAAGCAATTGAAGCGCTTGCTCGCCAAGCAAGTGAACTTAAATAGGAGTCTAAAATGATTAATGTAGCAATTAACGGTTACGGCCGTATCGGTAGAAATGTTTTACGTGCACTTTATGAGTCAGCTCAAAACAGCGAAATTAAAATTGTAGCAATTAACGATTTAGCACCTGCTAACGTTAATGCACATTTAACGCAGTATGACTCAGTTCATGGTCAATTTTCTAAAAAAGTAACACTTGAAAATAACACCATGTTAATTGATGACGACGTAATTACGTTAACGCAAGAACGCGACCCTGCAAATTTACCGTGGAAAGCACTAAACGTAGATATCGTTTTAGAATGTACTGGTTTTTTCACTAAACGTGATGACGCTGCTAAGCACATTACAGCAGGCGCTAAAAAAGTAATCGTTTCTGCTCCAGGTAAAGATATGGATGCAACAGTGGTTCATGGTGTAAACAGCGATGTAATTAACGCTGATAGCCAAATTATTTCAAATGCATCGTGTACTACTAACTGTTTAGCACCACTTGCAAAAGCAATTAATGACACAGTAGGTATTGAAAAAGGTAGTATGACAACGATTCATTCTTATACGAATGATCAAAACCTATCTGACGTATACCACCCAGATCTATACCGTGCTCGTAGTGCAACTCAATCTATGATCCCAACTAAAACAGGTGCTGCGGCAGCTGTTGGTTTAGTATTACCAGAACTTGCTGGTAAATTAGACGGTATGTCGGTACGTGTACCAACAATCAACGTATCTTTAGTTGATTTTACGTTTATTACTAAGCGCGATACGACTGCAGAAGAAATCAATGCAATCATGAAAGAAGCGTCAACGGGTTCAATGAAAGATATTTTACAATATAATGAGCTTCCGCTTGTTTCTATCGACTTTAACCATAACCCAGCGTCATCTATCTTTGATGCAACGCAAACTAAAGCCGATGGCAATCTAGTTAAAGTAATGGCTTGGTACGACAACGAATGGGGTTTCTCAAACCGCATGTTAGACCAAGTTAAAGCATTAGGTGCGTTTTTATAATACAGCCCTAATGATGTAAAGTTTTAGCTTTATCCAACCAAGCCACGCATTGCGTGGCTTTTTTGCGTTTGGTTTATCTGTATATTTGCAACTCAGACTATGGAGGGAACTATTTGTATTTTTTATACCCTAAATTTTGTTAATATGTGGGTGTGTAAATCAATGGAATTTCGTTGTATTTAATTAACTCAACGAAGCAAGGGATAACAAAAATGATCAGAGCTTTATCACGAAAGGTATTTCGCACAAACCACCTTCAGATAGGTGAGGGCAACATAAGTGGCTACATAGCCTGCTTTTTAGCAATACTGAGTTGCTTAGGCGTATTAGCGTTTCACTTTCCTGAATACTTAACCACACCAGAACTGAGAAAAAGCTACAGCGTCGACTTTTTACGTCAGCTTATGTTCGCATCATTATTGGTCTCGGGCAGTTTAGGACTACTTAACTTTGTACGTAATACCAATAAGCGCTTAGGAGCTACAGCGTGGTTTTTTATTATATTGGCTATTATGTTTGGCGGACCAAACGTTGAAGTAAACGAGTTTGCCAGCGACACACCTTACATAGGGCTCGATTGGTTTATTTTAGACTTACTCGGCTCAACACTCATATTTATTGTTATTGAAAAGCTGCTACCGCATCGGAAAGAGCAAAAAATATTGCGTAGTGAGTGGCGAGGTGATTTAAACCACTTTTTTGTAAATCATTTAATTATTGGTTTTGTATTACTTGTTACTAACCATTTTGTACATTATGGTTTTGGTTGGGCTGTATCATCTACAGTACAAGGTTATATAGAGCAAACACCCTTTGTAGTGCAGTTGTTTTTAATAATACTTGTGGCCGATTTAATGCAGTATTGGGTGCATCGTGCTTATCACGAAATTCCTTTGTTATGGCGTTTTCATGGCGTACATCACAGCGCTAAAGAAATGGATTGGTTAGCGGGCTCTCGCCAACATATTCTTGAAATACTGGTTACTCGCAGCTTAGTGCTCACGCCCATATTTGTACTTGGATTTTCACAGCAAATAATTAGTTTATACGTAATAATTGTGGGTTTGCAGGCTGTGTTTAATCATGCAAATGTACGTGTTAGATTTGGTTGGCTAAAATATTTTATGGTTACACCGCAGTTTCACCATTGGCATCATGCGTCAGATAAAGCCGCGATTGACCGTAATTACGCTGCGCATTTTTCGTTTTTAGATTATGCGTTTGGTACAGCAGTTAAAGGCCAAAAAGAGTGGCCAGAAGCATATGGTGTAGTCGGGGATTACATGCCGATAGGTATGCTAAAACAACAGGTTTATCCGTTTAAGCGCACTAAATAAATTCGAATGATCGAATAAATACACAATACAAACTAACAGGGAGCAACGTGTTACACGTTGCACCCTTTTAGAATTTATTTAATTAATACTGAGTTATACATTTAGCTCTTCTAATAACTCAATAAATGTAGGCCTTTGATTTAATATAGGTCGAATAGCACGTTTTGCCATATCGGACATTTTAAAAAATAGCTCGCTTTGTCTATCATCGCCGGTTACCGTGCTTAATAAGTCTTCAATTAAACAGCCCAAAGCGCTTACTTCTATCAACTCTAGTTGCTTTTGCTGATACTCACTTAGCATTGTTAAATTAGTTGCAGCACCAAAGTCACCAAACAGAACGTTATGGGTTTGGTTAACCATAGTGTTATGCGCATAAATGTCGCCGTGACTTACTTTACGAACATGCAAGTGGCGTAAGGTGCTTACCATTTGCTGTGCAATTTTTAAAATAGCTTCAGTTGAGTAATGGCAATCATTATTAAAGGTATCACGCGTACAGGTTTCAAGGCTTGGAGGTAGGCCTAAATTAGCAAAGCTTTTATCTATTAGCTCCATCACTAAACCTAACTGATCACTTTGTTCTATGTAGGCAAGTACTTTAATTAAATTAGCGTGATCGCCTGCTTGTAAGCAGCAATTTACTTCATCAAGCGGGTAGCCGTCGCTGGTAATTGCACCTTTAAATAATTTAATCGCTACAGCGCTGTCAGCAGCTTGTGCTAAATGAATAACGCCCGATGCACCTTGGCCAATAACATGACTAAGTGTGTAATCGTTGAGAGGTTTATTTTCTAGGCTGCATTTTGTAAGGCACTGAGCTTTATTAAAATCGTTACCGGCAAACGCAAGCCAAGCAAGTTTAGGCAATTCAAACAGCCAGTCGTCTACGTGTGTTAAGTTATTAGCAGAGAGCCTAACAAGCTCAAGGCTTTTGCACTGCGACATACTATTTGGCAGCTGCTTAAGTTGATTGCCCGCAAGCGCGAGCTTTTTGAGCTTCGTAAATTGGCCAAAACTTTGTGGAAGCTCAGTAATATTATTGTCGGTGAGTATGAGCCATTCAATATTTTTTGGTAAACAATAATCACTAAACTCAGTTATTTTACAGCCTTTAAATGCAACCATTATCAGAGCAGGGCATTTAGCTAAAACCGCAGGAATATGCTTAAACTGATTAAACGATAAAAATACACGCTTAAGGCGTGTTAAACAGGCAAATTCATCAGGTAGTGTTGATAAATTATTATTTGATAAATCGAGTACTTCAAGCGTGTCAGCTAAACTAAAAATTTCTTCAGGGAATGTGTTTAGCTCTTCTACTAATTGCAGGCGAGTAGCACCAACAAGTTTGCCACTTTTAAGCTCCGTAAGATTATTCATATATTTATACCACGTTCTAAAAATGAAAAAGCCAACATAGCTGCTGGCTTAAAGTCGTTCTAACTTAGTTAACTAATTTTAGAATTGCGCGTTATGGTAAACGTTTTGTACATCGTCGCAATCTTCTAGCATGGCTAAAAAGCGTTCCATAACTTCTACGTCTTCGCCTTCAATAGGCGTTTCAATTTGTGGCACAAAGCTAATTAGGTCTTCGTCAAATTCAGTCACGCCCATTTCTTCAAGCGCTGTACGTGTGTTGTTGTACTCTGTGTGAGGAGCAAAAACAGTGACTTTACCGTCATCAACTTCTACGTCAGTTACATCAACGTCAGCCATCATTAGTGCTTCAAGTACTGCTTCGTCGTCATCACCGTCAAATACAAAAATAGCAAGGTGATCAAATAAATGTGAAACAGAGTTTTGAGCGCCAATTTTAGCATTTGCTTTAGTAAAACAAACACGTACATCAGCAAAGGTACGTTTGTTGTTATCTGTTAAACAATCAACAATAATCATACAGTTACCTGGGCCGTAACCTTCATAACGTGTTGCTGAGTAGTCTTCGCCGCCGCCGCCTTTTGCTTTATCTATTGCGCGGTCAATAACGTGTGCTGGCACTTGGTCTTTTTTAGCGCGTTCAATCAAACGACGTAATGATAAGTTACCATCTGGATCTACACCGCCGTTTTTAGCGCAAATATATATTTCTTTGCCGTACTTAGAATAAACTTTAGTTTTAGCACCCGCAGTCTTAGCCATTGAATCTTTTTTGTTTTGGTAAGCTCTTCCCATCTGCGTTTCGCCTTAATATATGTAAATAATAGAATAAAATTATAATGCGTATTCTAAAGGTAAATGCATTCAAGGGCTAGTAAGTATTAGAGTAGATTAAAACTGTCGCGTTTAAAAGCCATCTAAAGTGCATTTTATTAAGGGATTTTAGGGGGGCTTAAAGGTGGTTTTCAGAGCAAATAAAACCCAATAAAAAGGCAACTCATTTAATGAGTTGCCTACATTGAGTAATAAAATTAAACGAGGCAAACTAATAGCCTCATATATTACTTACCAAATACGTACACGTTCATCTTCAGGAAGGTATAACTCATCGCCTGGTTTTACATCAAACGCTTTGTACCATGCATCGTGGTTACGTGGCGCTTGTGCTCTAAAGCGACCTGGGGCATGTGTGCCACCACGAAGTTGGTTAAGCATGCTTTGCTCAGTACGTTTTTCTTTCCATACTTGTGCCCACGCAAGGAAGAAACGTTGATCGCCAGTAACACCGTCAATAACAGGTGCTTCTTTGCCGTTTAAACTTAGCTTGTAAGCGTGGTAAGCCATTGATAAACCACCCACATCACCAATGTTTTCACCAAGGCTGTTGCGACCATTAACAAAATTACCTTCAATTGGCTCGTATTTACTGTACTGCGCAGCCAGTTGATCGGCTTTTTTGTCAAATGCAGCGCGGTCAGCATCAGTCCACCAATTACGTTGCACACCGTTTTCGTCTGATTTTGAACCTTGATCGTCAAACCCATGACCCATTTCATGACCAATTACAGCGCCAATACCGCCATAGTTTACAGCCGGATCGGCATTTGGATCGAAAAACGGCGGTTGTAATATCGCAGCCGGAAATACAATTTCATTAAACGAGCTATTGTAGTAAGCGTTTACGCGTTGTGGCGTCATGCCCCAGCGGTTACGGTCTGTTTTTTGTAGCTCTTTTTCAACACTTTCTGCGTGGAAAAACTCACGCATGTTTTTCACATTACCGATTAAATCGTTTTTAGTAATGCTCAAACCATCATAAGACTGCCATACATCAGGGTAACCAATTTTAGGTACAAATGCAGCAAGCTTAGCGCGCGCATTTACTTTAGTTGCATCACCCATCCATTCTAGATTATCAATACGTTCACCAAGGGCTGTTCGAAGGTTTTCAACCAGCTCTGACATTTGTTGTTTTGATGACTCAGGGAAGTAACGCGCTACGTATATTTTACCAATAGCAAAACCAAGCGAACTTGTGCCCGACATTTCACTTATTGCACGTTTCCAACGAGGGCGAGGCTCTTGCTGTCCGTTTAGTTCTTTACCAAAAAAAGCAAAGTTAGTATTAAATACGTCTTCTGATAGTAAACCTGCGTTACCGCTAATAGCGTGATACGTTAGGTAGTCTTTCCATACTGCAATATCTTCTTGATTGATTAGCTCAATCATCGCTTTTATTGGTTCAGGCTGAGACACATTTAACTGAGGTACTTTATAACCTGTTTGCGCAAAGTATAAATCCCAGTTAAAGCCAGGGTAAGCAGTGCTTAAATCGGCACGTTCAACTTGGTTTAGGGTTAAATCGCGATTACGACGCTTTTCACGTGGCCAGTGACCTTGTGCAATTTTGGTTTCAAGGTCAAGAATAGCTTGAGCGCGCTCAGCGGTATTTTCAGTGCCTGCAAACTCAAGCATTTCAGCAATGTGAGCAACATAAGCTGTACGTGTTTTAACAAAGCGCTCAGCGTCTTCAAGGTAGTAAGAGCGATCGGGTAAGCCTAAACCACCAGCACCGAGGGACATTTCATATTTGTTAGGGTCTAAGCGGTTAAACCACATGCCGCCGCCAAAAGGGGCTTTATTACCGGTTAACCAAGACTTACCAAACATTTCAGCTAGATCGTCAGTTGACGCTATATCACTAATTTCACTTAACAATGGCTTAATAGGCGCTACACCTAGTTTATTAAGTGTTTCGGTATCCATATACGCATTGTAAAAATCAGCAACTAGTTTTTCTTCTGCGTTTAAATCTTTACGTGCGGCTATTTCTTCAAAAATAGCTTTAACATCGTCTTCGCTGCGCTCTGCTAATCCTGAAAATGCACCGTAGCGGGTTTTATCTGCAGGCATTACGTAGTTGTCATACCACGTGCCACTGGCATACATAAAAAAGTCATCGCCTGGTTTAACGGCTTCGTTACGCGCTGTTAGGTCAACACCAAAACTACCTAACTCTGCTTTTTTTGTCACTGCTGCAGTGGCTATTTTAGGTTGTTGCTCGTCTGTTTTTGTTGTTTGCGGCTCTGAACAACCGGTAATAAATGTGGCAGCTAAAGCTGCTGCAATTAAACTCTTTTTCATTATGTTCCCCTGAGGAGCTTTTTGATTCAAATAGGAGTGAATCATTTATTGTTACGAATATTTAACTTATCGATTGTTATTGATATTAATCATACAAACAAACCATTTGAGGTGAATCACCACAGTGCTCGATAAAACTAATATAGAAGAAAAGAGAAAGGTCGATAGGCGCTATAAAAGCTTTATTTAGCTCGAATGCTTAAAAGTATCCGAGCTAAGAGGGGTTACACACTCTTTATTTTGTATGCTGTAGTTCCCACATACGGGCATATTCTCCGGCGAGTGTGAGTAACTCATCGTGCTTACCTTGCTCAATAATTTGTCCGGATTTGAGCACAATAATGGTGTCTGCATCGGTAATAGTAGAAAGGCGATGAGCAATAACAATACTCGTATGGTTACTGGCAACTTCACGCATTGCTGCGAGTATTGCTTGCTCAGAATGAGAATCGAGTGCAGAAGTTGCTTCATCAAAAATTAAAATAGGGGACTTTTTCAAAATAGCGCGGGCAATGGCAATACGCTGTTTTTCGCCGCCTGATACTTTTAAACCGCGTTCGCCAACCAGTGTTTTATCGCCTTTATCAAGTGTCGCTATAAAGTCTTTTAAATGCGCCATAGCAATGGCTTCATCAATTTCTGTATCGCTTGCTGATGGTCTACCGTAAGCGATATTTTCACGAATAGTGGTGTTAAACAACACGGTGTCTTGCGGGACTATTGCAATGGCTTTTCGTAAACTATTAAGTGTTACTGAGTTTATTGCTTGATTATCGATACTAATTTCACCAGCGCTTACATCATAAAAACGATAAAGCAGTCGGGCTAATGAGCTTTTACCAGCACCACTGGCACCAACAATGGCTACTTTGCTGCCAGCTTTAACACTAAAGCTAAGGTTATTAAGGATCGGGCGGTGCGCATCGTAACTAAAACTTACATTGTTAAATGTTATTTCACCTTGGCTAATATTGAGCTCTTTAGCATTAAGTGCATCGGTTATTTGTGGCTTTTTGTTAAGTAGCCCAAGCATGTTTTCAAGATCGGTTAGGGCGCGCCTTATTTCGCGGTACACAAAACCTAAAAAATTGAGCGGTAAAAATAGCTGAATCATATAAGCATTAATCATCACAAGTTCACCAATAGAAAGCGTACCTGCAACTACCTCGGTTGAGCCCAACCACATTAACGCGGTAATAGCACAAGCAATAATAAGTGCTTGGCCTGAATTAAGGGCGAGCAGCGACATTCTATTTTTTAAACGGGCTTTTTCCCAGTTTGCTAAAAAGGTGTCGTACGTTTTTGCTTCAAACTGTTCGTTATTAAAATACTTTACAGTTTCATAATTAAGCAAGCTGTCTATTGCGCGGGTATTACTTTGATTGTCGGCAGCATTTGCTTCTCTAATAAAGCGGTTTCTCCACTGGGTAACCACCACAGTAAAGGTAATATAAATAGCGACTGCCAGTAATGTAATAAGCGCAAACCAAACAGAAAACAACGTGCCAAAAATAATCGCAACGGTCAGTATTTCAAACAAAGTAGGCACAATATTAAACATTAAAAAGCGCATTAAAAAGCTTAACCCGCTCGTACCGCGTTCTATATCGCGGCTAATGCCACCGGTTTGCCTATCTAAATGAAAAGCCAGCTCAAGTGAGTGCAAATGCTTAAATACTTTTAAACCAATATCACGCATGGCGTGCTCGGTTACACGAGAAAATACAGCATCTCTTATTTCACCAAAAAATACGCTAGCAAAACGCAGTGCACCGTACATCAACAATAATAAAGCTGGAATAACTAACAGTGGGTTAATTGACTTATCTACAGAGTCTATTATTTCTTTTAGTGCCCAAGGCATTAAAAGCGTGGCACCTTTTGCGCCTATAAGAGCCATAAGTGCAATAAAAACACGGCCTTTAAATTTTGTAAGGTAGGGCCAAAGCGTTTTTACACTTTGGCGTAGGTTCATGGCGTCTGGTCGTTTTTCTGTGCTTTGTCTGGGGCGCATTCAGTATCTCAGAATTGATATGTGGGTAGATAAAATCACTTATAAGTTAAGTAAACGCAGTAAATTGAAACAAGGGAAGATATTTTTAAGTTTTTTTGAATATTAATTTATAAGCGTTAAAATGGAGTTACCAACTTAATGCTTTCTAAAATAGCAGTATATATTTTCCGGTAGAATATATCGCATATAACGTTTTCTGAAACCAGCTTTCCATAATGATTTGCTATAGGTTTGCTTAAACTTAATCGGGTTAAGAAACATTTTTAATGGATCGGACGTTTTAGCAAAATAACTTTCATGGTTATTTGCTCCGACATACTCAGAGTGTTTTAGATTACCAAAGTTTACGGATTCGCTATAAGTAGGGGTTTTTAATAGTCGAGATATAGGTTTTATAGCCGTTTCAGGAGCGATATTTATTTTTTTATAGTCCCTCTCAATAGCCATAAAATCAGAAATAAAGTCCATAGCCCCTTTTTGAAATTCGTTTATTGTATTTAGCTTATCATTAGAAAAGTCATTAGGTTCGAATATAGCTACTATGTCATCATTTTTTTTATCGAATTTAATTACAGAGCCGTGAGGTGCCGAAAAAATAAATTCGAGCATATGCACACCTTCCGATAACACTTGAAAATTATTTTTAGGTTCTGAAAAGTTACACATATAGCCAGACATCGGAAACCCTTTTTCAGAAAACTTCATTGCAGTTTGAAATGTGCCTAGGTAATAACCATGAATATCTATTTCATTATTTTCTAATAGCATTAGCTTATTCAGTGAATTCTGGATTGTCCCTTGCCATCCAATGTCAACAATCGCGACTTTTTTGGTATCCATAAACCCAATTTGATCTAGGTAAGTTAATAGGTTCTCTCTTTCGACCGCTGCATTACTACATATATCATCAACTAATAAATGAAAGAGTTTTGCTAATTTATCCTTATCGCTATCTGTTTCTATTGTATGATTTTGATCAGAAAAGCCTACTTTTTTTATTTTTTCAATATGTTTTTCCGCTTCTATATCAACTCTATCAAGGTAGTTTACGACGCTCAAATTAGGAACAAAATGACAAAGTACCTTTATCGAATATTCATCGATGCCATTGTATATAGTGGGGATGTTTATAGCTCGCCTTGATGCATACATATATTTACTAACAGGGGTTTTAATTCCTTGATTCATAAGGCTATACACTTTATGCATTATATAGCCGTCGCGCGCAAGGAAAAATATATGTTCTATTTCTTGATGTATTACCTGACTAGTAAGCCAGCGAGTTAAGCCAAAATATATTATTCCACAATAAACATAACCGAAGTCGTACCAAATATTTTCATTGTTATTATTTCTTTGGGTAAACGTTTTGTTGATGATAGTCGCAAAATAAATAGATTCTTCTATAGAGAGTTTCGAAGGATATAGCTCCCTTAGCCTTTTAAATGAATGATGGCTAAGCGCATATTCACTGGTTTTTTTGTAATAGTAAGGTTTGATGCCTTCTTTCATCGCATTAATTACATCGGCGAAGTAATAATCGCCAATATGTAATAGCTTAGATGGTTTACAGGATAGTTCTTTAAGTATATGTGGATATAATCCACCTTTAGACTTTGATTTACGGATTACAGAAGATAAAAATAATTGATGGAATTTTGTATAACCATTATCGTAAAGAATTTTTTTTATCACATATTCTGGTAAGTACATGTCTGAGGTGAAAATTACCTTTTTATCATTATCAATACAGTATTGATAAAAAGAGTGCATATATTCATTTTTAACACAAAATTTTAATTCTATTTCGATTTCTAGCGCTTTCAATGTATTTATTGTTTTGCTATCTAGATCTTGTGTTTTTTGTATGTGTGCATATATTTCATCCAAACCTATGGATTGAGTACCATTCAGCTCAGTTAGTATCTTTGTCGCTTCTGGTTCTGCTTTACTTCGGACACTTTTAAAATCTATGTCTAGCTTTTTATGTTCATCATTATATAAATTTTCAACTATTGTAAAAATATCAGCTGGTTCGAGGACTTTTCTGAGGATCACTGTATCGAAAATATCGAAAGAGACTATTTCACTGTTGTCTATTAGCTTTTTTAGGTCAGTGTCATTACTTAGGGTATTTATTAGCTTTAAGCTTTTATTGTAAAATTTTGCGACAATTTTACTAAATATGTTTTTTTTCATAATGACTTTCCCTGCCTTATTTACTATCCATAACATAATTAAGAAAATCAAAATTTAGCTATTTGTTTACATTTAATTATACTAATTTCGTATATCCGCTGCAACTTACGCATTTAATAGTACGAAGCATCATAGGTTATCTGTTATTTTACCAAAAAAAACCACTAAATGAATGTTAAATGAATAATAAAACTGCAAATATTAGAAGTTTAGCAAGCCTAAATCATTACTCGGTTTTCATTAGGTAAGGGGAAGGTATGTTGCCGAAGTAGTAGATTTAAACGTAACATATTTTGTAAATTAGATTTTCAAAAGAAAATTTAAATAATTCGCTCGACCTAAAGTAACTTTAGCGCTCTGAGGCGAAAGTAAAGCTATGGGGAAAGTTAAACTAAATACATAGCAGGCTATTGTATTTCAAATACTAGCCCTAATATACTGTGCATCCCTTATTTTAGTTTTAAAACGTGAATGTTTAAATTTAGAGTGTTTTTAACTGCTTTTTTGCTACTTGCTGCACTTTTTAGTGTGCAGAGCAATGCTATGGGCGCCTCACAAAATTTAAATATCAATATTAGTACGCAGGTTTCGCTTATTGATATTGGCGATTTAACTAAAATACAGCCTATTAGTAAGTCTGTAGATACTGCGCAGCATAAAAAAACGCATCAAACCGATTTTGACGCGCACCAACCACGGTTAACTGCCAATAATTCATCACTGTTTTTGCACACTGTTCAAAGTGAACCAGAATACGATGTGGTTTTTGAATTTTTTGCTCAAAATCTTGTTAGGCATATATTCTTACGACCAAGAGCGATTAATCCTATACAGCCTTGGTATACACTTGTAACTAATAGTAAAAAGTCGCGCTTAAGTGGCTGGAAAGACGTTAATTTACTCTACAAAGCTGTAACTACCTACCACGCTTAATTTTCCTTATTTAATTTTATTAGGTTTTAACTTTTAAAGTTTTAGCCTGCAGATTAATTGTGCTTTTAAAAAGTACGTTGCTAGCTTTGCTGGCAATAAGGATTCAACATGTTAAGTTTTAAAAAAGATAAAAAGCCGTCTACGGCTAAGTTCAAATTAAGCTATATAGCCATGCTGATAGTATTGGTTTTATTAGCTATCAGCGCATTACCAAATTTATACCCAAATAAATCGTGGTTGCACATCAGTGCTGCTCCGCACAGCGAAACGCAATCTTTACCGAGCACTAAAACGCTAGTTACTTTTTTAAATAAACAAGGGCTAGAGGTTGAGCAGGGTTTAGATAAGCAACCCACTATTAATATACTTTTAAACGAGCCAACTAAAAGCGCTCAGGCGCAAGCGGCTATAAAAGCACAGTACCCAAACATGCAAGTTAAAATTGTTGAGCATGCCACCAGCCCCTCATGGTTACAAGATTTTGGTTTATCACCAATAAAGCTGGGCCTTGATTTAAATGGCGGTGTGCTATTTGTACTAGACGTAGATTTAGATAAAGCCGTTGATGAGCAGTTAGTCAGTGCATATCAACAAGCTAAATCAATTATTATTAAGCAAAAAGCACATGGCGTAAAAGCGCAGCAAACTCAGCACGGGTTTGAAATAAACGCATTGCCTAATGCAACCGACAAGTTAACCCCAGTTATTGAAGAGCTACAAAGCCGATTTGCTAATTTAGCCGTTGTAACAAGCAATAACGGCAGCGTTAAAACTGCCAAATTTAGTTATTCAGAGCAAGGCCGCAGCAGCTTTGATAAAGAAGTAATGGGGCAAACACTTACAACCCTTCGTTCACGTATTGAAGAGTTAGGCATTACCGAAGCGGTAACACAGCAACAAGGCAAACATCGCATTCGTATAGAGCTTCCTGGCGTGCAAGATCCAACCGAAGCCAAGCGTATTATTGGTGCAACCGCATCGCTTGGTTTTTATCAATTAAAAGAAATTGGCGGGCAAACATTTAATATGCAATCGGGCGGAACCATAAAGCTCGATCCTGTGCCAATTTTTACAGGGGACCATATTAATAATGCAAACATAGGCCGCGACGATTGGGGTAAACCACTAGTACAACTAAGCCTCGACGGCCAAGGTGGCGATGCAATGTCGGCGTTTTCAAAAGCCAACATTGGTAAGCCAATGGCGACAGTTTACTCTGAGTATTCTCAAAACGCTAAAGGCGAAGTAGTTAAAAAAAGCGAAGTTATTAATGTTGCCAATATTGCTCAGCATTTAAGTTCGCGTTTTAGTATTACCAATATGAAAAGCCAACAAGCTGCAGCCGATCTGGCATTATTACTACGTGCAGGCTCGCTTACAGCGCCCGTTACAATTGTGCACGAACAAACAATAGGGCCAAGCCTCGGCAGCGAAAATATTAGTAATGGCTTAGCCGCGCTTATGTTAGGCATGGGTATTACGCTTGCATTTATGGCGCTTTGGTATCGCCGTTTAGGCCTTATTGCAAACGTAGCACTTATATTAAATTTAACGTCGCTTGTGGGCTTAATGTCATTATTACCAGGGGTTGTGTTAACGCTGCCGGGTATTGCAGGCCTGGTGCTAACCATAGGTATGGCGGTAGACACCAACGTAATAATATTTGAACGTATTAAAGAAGAACGGCGCCAAGGCCGTGCACCATACCAAGCTATTCAAGAGGGGTATAAACAAGCCGCAAATACAATATTTGATGCCAATATAACCACCATGATCACCGCACTTATTTTATACGGCATAGGCTATGGGCCAGTTAAAGGTTTTGCCATTACACTCGCACTGGGGCTTTTAACATCTGTATTTACAGGTGTGTACGTATCAAAAGTATTAAGCCAAACGTTGTATTTAAAAATGGGTAAAAAAGCAGGAGTAAAAGCACATGCTTAATTATTTTTTGAAAGGTGAAAAGGGTACACGTTTACGTTTTATGGGCATGCTTTTAAGCGCCATCTTAGTGCTGCTATCGGTATTTACGCTTACGCAAAAAGGTCTAAATTTTGGCCTAGATTTTACCGGCGGTTATTTAACTGAGTTTACAACCAGTCAAAGTGTTGAACTAAAAGAGCTTCAATCGTTTATTGCTAAAAATCACAACGGTGAGTTTGAGCTAACCGCGCAAGGTAATAGTCATTTTCAATTAAGAGAAGCGCCAAGTGCATCAACTACATCAACAACAGCTAATAGCCTTGATTGGCAAAGCGCTGTTACACAAAACGATGATATAAACGCACAGGTATTATCGTCAGCTTATATTGGCTCACAAGTGGGCGATGAGTTATTTGATCAAGGCTGTTTAGCAATGTTTGCTGCAATGATTGCGGTAATGATTTACCTTGCAGTGCGTTTTGAATGGCGCTTAGCCGTTGGCTCTGTGGTAGCGCTAGTGCACGATTTAATACTCGTACTTGGGTTATTTTCACTATTACAAATTGAGTTTAACCTAACCGTACTGGCAAGTTTACTGGCTATTATTGGTTACTCACTTAACGACTCAATAATAGTAGGGGATAGAGTACGTGAGCTTTTACGTGTTCAATCAAACAATGTACTTAGCCCAGCGACTATTATTAATAATGCGATTAAAAGTACACTAACACGTACCTTAATAACGTCGGGTACCACACTTGCAACGGTTGCCAGCGTTTGGTTACTTGCAGGCGCACCACTGCAAGGCTTTGCTATTGCATTATTTACCGGCATTGTAGTGGGTACGTTCTCGTCTATTTGTATAGCGGCAACCTTGCCGGAGCTATTGGGCTTAAGCGCTAAAAACTACGAAGTTAAAGTAGATGCCCACACGCAAACATTATTAGATATGCCATAAGGTTTTTAATAAAGCACAAGCAAAGAGTAGCATCAACCAACCGCTCTTTGCTTGTTTAATGCAAATTCAAGCCCCGCTAGTATTCCCACCAAGCTTGCGGGGTTTAAAACAATGGTTTTAAGCCCCGCAAAAATGTTAAGCTAGCTGCCTTATTTTTACAGCCTGTATTGTACTAATCCCCATGAATAAAACCCACGTTATCGAACATCTTCGCTTTGCGTTAGAAGCACAGCTTACAACAGCAAAAATAGCGGCAAAAACCGCGCACGACACCGCCACACATGAAGAAAACATAGCCGAAAACAAATACGATACCCTCGGGCTCGAAGCCGCTTATTTAGCACAAGGCCAAGCCCAGCGCGTAAACGATTGCTATAAAAGCATTGAATTGTTCGAACCTGCCTTTAACGAAAAACCAACCGACAAAATAGCTATCGGTTCGCTGGTATGTTTAGAAGATGATAACGCAGCCCAAAAATGGTTTTATTTAGGCCCTGCAGCTGGTGGTTTAACGGTAAACGTTAAACTGCACGCAATTGCTGTTGTAACACCCGGCGCACCAATGGGTAAGCAGTTATTAAATAAACAAATTGACGATGAAATTACGTTAAAAATTGCAAGTAAAGTCCACGAGTATGTGGTGGTAGAGATCTTATAAAGCTTTGGTTTTTAAGAGAAGCGTTTGCTGGCAGAGCTATACTAACGAAATAAACGCTTATTTATATTCATAAATTAATTGTCGGATGGCATGGCTTCACCATTTATCCAACCTAAAGCAATGCTTTTATAGCGTAACGTGGTGTGTACTTCAATTTGTACAAAGGCATATAATGAGAGGTACCTAATAGTTTAAAAATGATCAGGGTTGACGTTAGGTGCTCCCTTTTTAATTGATTTTAGTGGTTTATAGCCTCGTTAGTTGTATTTCCCAAGTTGGCTACTCGGTGCTACTATAGTGATACATTTGTTTGGGGATTATTATGAGAGTAGAACTAGTAACAACATTGAAGCGTCAAGCAACGAAGATATTATCTGAACTTCATTCCTCTAAAGAACCTGTGTTGATAACTGAACATGGACAACCATCTGCATACTTAGTAGATGTTGATGATTATGAATTTATGCAAAAGCGTATGCAAATTCTTGAGTCTCTTGCAAAAGCAGAGCAGGCAATAAGTCGTGGTGAAACCATCTCGAATGTTGAAGCTAAAGATAAAATGAATAAATGGCTGAAATAATTTGGACTAATCCAGCTTTGGATGATCTTAACGATATCGCTGAATATATCGCATTAAGCAATTTGCAGTCAGCGAAAAAATTGGTTTCCAAAATATTTGAAAAAGTTGAACGTCTCGAACTCTTTCCTGAATCAGGTAAAAAACCAATTGAGTTAGCTAACCTAAATTCTCTTGAACTGGTCGTGAATCCTTGTCGTATATTTTACAAAAAAGATAACGATAAAGTATATATTTTGCACGTGATGAGACAAGAACGAGACTTACGAAAATTTTTGTTGCTAACGCAATATACAGCTAACAAGTAGATAATCTCTGAGTGAAATTAGTATGACCCCCATACTAATTATTATAAAAAGCAATTATTAAAAAGCCATCCAAACATCTATCAAAATTCCAACTTAACCAATATAAGAACTAAATTATAGTTTGTTTATTAAAAAAATTGCTACACACGTTCCTTAAGTGTTTAATATACCGTACATAAATAATATGGAGGTTGAAATATGAGACATAACAATTGGTCTTGCTCTAAGTGTAATAATAACGAATTTGATACCGGTGAAATAAGAGTTTCGGGTGGCTTTTGGTCCAGAATTTTTGATGTTCAAAATAAAAAGTACACCGCTGTGACATGCAGTCGATATAGTTTTACTGAATTTTATAAAGGTTCATCATCAACACTTGGTAACGTATTTGATTTCTTTACTGGGTAATCGAAGCTTAAAAAGCACTTTAACTGAAATGTAAACTGATCAGTTCAAGAGATACCTCCTCATTAAGGTGAGGAGGTTAAATGCTTAAACACACCTAAGCGATAATTCACCTTATTAAATGTAGGTGGACCTTTAGATATACACCAACTAATAGCAGTTAAACAAAATCTATTACACGCACTAATAATAAGCTTCAATAACAGACCATAAGGCTTGGATGAATTTATTTTTATGATTTTTCATCTAACATCCTTATATTTTAAATATCTAATTTTAGGTGGCTTTTTTCACAAACTTTGCTGTTACCATCATTTCGCCAATGCCTTCTACTTTACAATCAAGTTCGTGATCTTTTTTATCAAGTACTCTTCTAACTACCGCTTTGGTGCCAATTTTAATTACTTGCGAGCTGCCTTTAATTTTTAAATCTTTGGCTACTGTCACTTTGTCGCCATCACTTAGCACAGTGCCATTGGCATCTTTAACTAAAATTGCGTCTTCATCGCTTGTATTATTAGGGTTCCACTCATGGGCGCACTCGGGGCAAACAAGCAATTGTTGGTCCTCGTAAACATATTCACATTGGCATTTTTGGCAAGCAGGCAGCGACATTTTTAACTCTCATAAGGTATTGTTTTGCGTATTTTAATCTGCGTTATTAGTTAATCAATATTTTTTATCTTCACGCTAAAAATATCTCGTTTGTGCGTTTTTAAAAAAGGGCATATAAAGCACATGTCGCTTAAGCAATTTAAGCGCTAACTCGTACAGTAGGTACCTGTTAAAGCACCCATCATATTAAGTGATTCGCGCAATGCCCACTTAGTACGATGGGTGTTTCTATTTATAATGCTTAGTATTTTACTAAGCATGCTTTTTATATTTTGACTTAACTAGGAAAAGTCGTGTTTAAAACCTTAATTGTGGTTGATAACAACGAGCAAACGCTTGCTCAATCGTTCGAAAATGTAATTACGTTTAATACCTACTTACGTGATTACCCAAAACATAACGAACCAAAAACACGCATTATTAATCTGTGCGACTCAAGCCAATACTTGAGCAAAGGTTACTATTGCTCGTTACTTGCAGAGGCGCGCAAGCACCAAGTTTTACCCAGTGTAAAAACCATTAATGCTCTTCGTAGTGGCCAAGCACCTATGTTAAATGTGGGCCAAATAGATGGCACACTTTACTTTGGCAATGCCCAAAATGATTTACAATCAAAAGCAGCAAAGTCGGTATTTAAACAATACCCAGCGCCTATTTTATTTGTTGATGAACAAGGCTTATTACAACAAGGCTCGATGTCGTCTTTAAACGATCAGCAGTACAGCGAATTTGTAGCCAAGCTAGATAACTTTACTAAAACGCAGTGGCGTATTAGTTCGGTGCAACGTCGTTTTAGATGGGACATGGCAATACTTGTTGATCATAACGAAAAAGTACCACCGAGTGATAAAGACGCCATTGCACGTTTTATTAAAGCAGCGGCTAAACACGGTATTAATGCACAAGCATTAAGCTTTGACGAAATTGATAACATTGCCCAGTTTGATGCGTTATTTATTCGCCAAACTACAGCGATTGACCATCCAACGTATCGCCTTGCAAGCAAAGCGCAAAGCCTGGGTTTAGTGGTTATTGACGATGCAGAGTCTATTTTACGTTGTTGTAATAAAGTGTATTTACACGATGCGTTTAATTATCAAAAAGTGCCAAGTTTAAAAACGGTTGTAGTGGCTGATCAAGCAAGTGAAACGCTTGAGCAATTAGAAGAAGCGTTTACATACCCGCTTGTTTTAAAAATGCCTGAAGGGTCGTTCTCAAAAGGTGTGTTTAAAGTTTCAAACCGTGATGAGCTTGCCGCTAAGCTTACAGAGCTGTTTGAGTTTAGCGCATTAGTGCTTGCACAAGAGTACATGTATACCGAATACGATTGGCGAGTGGGTGTGTTAAATGGCCGTGCAATTTATGCATGCCGCTATTTAATGGCGCGTAACCATTGGCAAATTTATAACCACGACGCTAAACGGTTTTTCTCTGGTGGCTTTGAAACATTACCAACCTTTGAGTTACCAAAAGCGGTGTTAGATGCAGCATTAAAAGCATGTAAAACAGTGGGTAGGGGTTTATATGGCGTAGATGTTAAAGAGCATCAAGGCAAAGCATACGTGCTTGAAGTAAACGATAACCCAAGTATTGATCACAAAGTAGAAGACGGCTATTTAGGCGATGAGCTATACATGATCATTATGGATGAGTTTAAACAACGCTTAGAAGCACGAGGCCGTGGGTAATAACATGAGCAACCTTGTTATTCGAAAGGCGCTTAGCAGTGATTTAAACGCACTGATTGACGTTGAAAACGCCTGCTTTAATAACGATAAATTGAGCCCGCGCAGTCTAAAACGCTGGCTTAGTGCAAAACACGGTATTTTACTCGTTGCAGAAAGTGGCGAGCAAATATGCGGCTATGGGCTAGTGTGGTGCCATAAAGGCACTCGCTTAGCGCGTTTATATTCGCTTGCTGTAAAACCCACAATGCAAGGTAAGGGCATTGCAAAAGCATTGCTTACTAGTCTAGAAAAAGAAACGTATGAGCGCGGGCGTATTTACCTTCGTTTAGAAGTGGCTGTAAATAACGAAGGTGCGATTGGGCTTTATAAAAGCTTAGGCTACAGAGTATTTGGTCAATATAGCGATTATTACGACGACCACAGTGACGCACTACGAATGCAAAAAAACATTCGACAAACGAGTGAGTTAAAAGTGGCGCGTTTAACGCCGTGGTATCAGCAAACTACCGAGTTTACGTGCGGACCTGCTGCACTATTAATGGCAATGGGCGCACTTGAGCCTACTACTGAGCTTAGCCAATCACATGAGCTGGCACTTTGGCGTGAAGGTACCACCATTTTTATGACATCGGGTCATGGAGGGTGCCATCCATTTGGTTTGGCACTTGCGGCTAATAAGCGTGGTTTTAAAAGCGAGGTAATGGTTAATACCACCGAGCCTTTATTTTTAGATGGCGTACGCAACGAAAATAAAAAAGTGGTACTTGCCACAGTGCATCAGCAATTTGTAGATAGTATTGCACAGGCAAATATACCCCTTACACATAAAGATGTAGAGCTTGAGCATATTGAGCAGTGGTTAAGTAAAGGCTTTAGCGTGCTGTTATTAATTAGCACATACAGTTTTGATGGTAAAAAATCGCCACATTGGGTGTGTGTTACGCACCTTGATGAGCACTGCGTGTATGTTCACGATCCGTTTTGTGAGCCCGGTAACGATAAACAGCTCGCAATAGATTGCCAGTATGTACCTATTGCACGAAGTGATTTTAGTAAAATGTCAGCGTTTGGTAGCCAACGTTTAAGAACTGCGGTGGCTATAGCTAATAAAATATAAGGTTAACAGTGACTTTTTTAGATTTAATTGATGTAGCCCCGTATTCGTGGGCAGCTATTGGTACTGCGGCTTTTTGCGGTGCCATTATTGGTATAGAGCGCCAGTTGCGCGGGAAACCTGTAGGCATTCGTACCTCTGCGTTAATAACCTTGGGTACGTATTTGTTTTTATCCACTGCGTTTAATTTACAAGGGGATGTAATAGATCACTCTCGTGTAGTTGGTCAAATAATTACAGGTATCGGCTTTTTAGGGGCTGGCGTTATGCTCGCAAAAGATGGTGCGGTAGTTGGCGTAACCTCTGCTGCAACCATTTGGGTGCTTGCATCAATAGGCGTTATGATAGCGACCGAAAACCTTGGCGCTGCAATAAAACTCTCGGTGCTGGTGGTCAGTATTTTATACGGTGTTGACGTACTTGAGGCTAAATTTAAAAGCTTAAGCAAAGGCGTACACACTAAAGTAAAAAACTATCAAAAACGCTATTATCGAAAAGAATTTAACGACACAGAACGCCACTAAAAGTGGCGTTTTTTAATTAGAGCGTAATTGTTTGATATTGGATGGCATCTTCAATAGGAGCTGGGCGCCCAATAAAATAGCCTTGTACGTTATCAACGCCTAGTTTTCTGAGTGTGTTTAATTCATCTTGATTTTCTATACCCTCAGCTACAATTGAGCAATTAATAGCTTTAACAAATCCGCATAGTGCTTTAGCTAATAAAAACTTTCTACGGTCTGTGTTTATATTTTGAGTGAGGCTTATGTCTAACTTAATGATATCTGCCTCTAATTCTAAAATATGCTGAAAAGATGAAAATCCAGCACCTACATCATCGATAGCTAGCTTTAAACCCCGGTTTCTTAATGGTCGAAGTGCGGTTCTCATAGCTTGGTAGTCTAAAATAGGTGAATGTTCAGTCACTTCTAAAATTATTCTATTACAATCAATGCTTTGTAATACTTTGTCTATTGAGCCTGATAAAATATGCTGAGGTGAAGTATTTATAGTGATATAAGCTTTTTCATCAAATTGATCTAAGTAATGTAATGTATTTTGTATAGCAAGTATTTCTAATGCTTCTCCTAAACCCAGTTTTTCAGCATCTTTAAACCAAATATCAGGTGTTTTATAGGGTTCAATAAAAAAGCGTGACAGAGACTCATAACCCGAAAGTTGATTGGTTGATAAATTAAATATGGGCTGAAAATAAATCGTAATATCGTTTGTTTTTATAATATTTTCAATAAGCGACTTTGACTCATTATTTAAAATGTCAGATTGAACCTTTTTTTCGATTAACTCAGTAGCTATTTCAGAAATCAGCCTAAGAAATGACAAATCTCTGTCGTTCAAGGTATTGTCTAATACGGTTTTATAACAGCAAAAAGTTCCATAAATCTTTCCGGTGGATAAAATAATGGGTACACCAATATAAGAGCCAATATTTAGCTTTTCTGTCACTGGCATGTTGCGGGTTATTGGTTGCTCAAGAGTATTAGGGATTATTTGTTCTAGCTCGTTATCGGATATTTTTTTACAGTAAGTTTCGCAAATTGGATCTGAATTACCTACTGATACGCAGGTATTTGTAGTTTGGTTATCTACCACTTTAAAAACGCGATCAGTATTGGTGAATTCTGAAATAAACGCGACTTCCATACTCAAATGTTTTCGTACAAGTGAAAGTAACTTTAATAACTTTGACTCAATAGAAGCATCGCTTTGTGGATCAAAAAGGTGCTTACTAAGTTTATCTCTCATGCAGTTACCTTGGTATGGCGTAAATTATATTATTGATAAGAGTATAATTTATATATAAAAAAATGCCAATTTAGAGTGTCGTCGCTGGTTATCCAAATAACTTTCGTCTAACTACTTTTCTATAACCACTAGGTGTTTGGCTTAATACTTTTTTAAACACGCGTGTTAAATGACCTTGGTCGTTATATCCCACTTCTAAAGCCACTTCTTGAATTGATAAATTTGATGATGCTAATAACTCCTTCGCACCTTCTACGCGTAATTGTTGCCAATACTCAATAGGGCTTTGGTTCGTTGCTGCTCTAAAACGGCGGGTAAAAGTACGGTAGCTCAAGCTAAATTGAGCAGCGACTTCTTGCAGGTTTAGCTCGGTGGCTAAATTGGTTTTTAACCAAAACTGAATTTGCGCAATTAGCTCATCGGGGTGACGGTCTACTGCACCTTCTAAATAGCGTTGATCTTCGTAGGGTTTACGTATTTCGTGCGAAAAATTACGCTCTACATGTTGAGCGGCTGCTTTTGTATAGTACTGACTAATAATATGTACGATCACATCTGCAAGGGCATTAAGACTCGCTACGGTATACATACGCTCTGATTGGGTTATAAAAAAGTCGGGTTTTAAACGCACTAACGGATAGTCATGGCTAAATTGATTAGCGTAGTGCCAATGTGTGGTAGCAGGGTGCCCATCAAGTAAGCCAGCCTCAGCTAATAAGCAGTTGCCAGTACCTACACCAATTATGTGACTGCCTGCGCTAAAGCTTTCGCTTAGCCAATCAACTACGTCTTGATTTGTACGCACTACTGGGCGCGGGTTTCGCCAAATACCCGGGACTATAATTAAATCGCTGTAGGGCGCATTAGTTGTTATGCAATCAGGATTTATCGCAAGGCCTGCGCGAGTAGCTATAGATTCTGCATTTTTAGCCACTAAATTTATAGCAAGCGGTCTAAAACTTTGCTTATTAAGGTGGCCTTTAGCAAAGGCCTCGCCGGCTCTTAGCATTTCTATAGGTAACGTTAAACTAGTCACTAATAAATGCGGATATACCGCTATAGCAATGTTTAGTGGTGGATTAGTGTTTTTTTCAGTCATGTAAATGCTCCGACCAGTACTTTTTGGCCTTTTGTGCTGAATATTTGGCTATTAAAGCACAATGCATGGTACGTAATCCATTTAAACTGCGTGTTCATCTTATAACACGTTTTTTAAAGGTAAATTATGACTGCATTACCCGTTATAGTAGGCATGGGTGGCATTAACGCCGCTGGCCGTACTTCTTTTCATCAAGGTTATCGCCGTATCGTGTTAGATAGTTTAAACGCTAAAGATCGCAGTGAAACATTTTTAGGCCTCGCCACACTGATGAATCTAGTAAGCGTTGTAAACGGCCAATTACAAGATACACAAGGTAATAATGTTGAGCAAAGCGACATAGAAGCACGCTTTGGTGAGCAAATTATTGCCGGTACACTTATTCGTAAAATTGAAAAAGAACACTTTGATGCAGATGCCACACCGTGGCAGCAAAAAATGACGCTAAACGCATCAAGCGATAACGCTATTGTGTTTGAAACTCGCGCTCGCGACTTACCGGTACCTGTTCCAGCTAGCTGGCAAGTTGAAGAACTTGAAGGCAAAAAAGTAAAAGTAACTATTGCAGCCGATTTAGATATTAAGCATGACTCAACACGTGATAATCCAATTAAATCTGCAGGGCAATTTCCGACTGGGTTTGATCCGTCTGTTATGTATAACAGCCGCTATCAGCCTCGTGGTTTGCAAGCGACTATTTTTGCAGCCACCGATGCGATTAAATCAACAGGGCTTGATTGGCAACACATTATGAATAGCGTTGAGCCAGATAAAATTGGTACTTATTCAGCATCGGTAATTGGCCAAATGGACGACAAAGGCCTAGGCGGTTTAGTTAAAGCACGCCAACAAGGCGACCGTGTTAGCACTAAGCAGTTAGCACTGGGCTTAAATACAATGTCGACTGACTTTATTAACGCGTATGTTACGGGCAATGTGGGAACTACGTTTTCGACCTCGGGCGCCTGTGCTACGTTTTTATACAACTTACGTGCAGCAGTAAACGACATACAAGCAGGGCGTACACGCGTTGCGGTTGTCGCAAGTGTTGAGTGTGCTATTACATCCGAAGTGATTGAAGGCTTTGGTAACATGAGCGCACTTGCAAATGTTGAAGGTTTGCGCCGCTTAGATAACTTATCACATGATGAAGAACCAGATTATCGCAAAAGTAGCCGCCCGTTTGGGGATAACTGCGGCTTTACATTAGGTGAAGGCGCACAAGTTGCTATTTTAATGGACGATGCCTTAGCCCTTGAACTAGGCGCTGACATTGTGGGCTGCGTACCAGATGTATTTGTAAATGCAGATGGCATAAAAAAATCAATCACGTCACCTGGTCCTGGTAACTATATTACCATGGCTAAATCGGCTGCTTTAGCAACGAGCCTTTTAGGCAAAGAAGCTTTGCAAGAACGTAGCTTTATTTTAGCGCATGGCTCAAGTACACCACTAAACCGCGTAACAGAGTCGCTGATATATCACAAAGTGGCACAAACGTTCGCTATTGATAATTGGAAAGTGACAGCGCCAAAAGCCTATGTTGGTCATACTATAGCTCCTGCAAGTGGCGACCAATTAGCGATAGCTCTAGGTGTATTTAGCCATAATATTATGCCGGGTATTACCACAATTGATAAAGTGGCTGATGATGTTTACACCGATCATCTTGATATTCGTAATAGCCATTACGAATGCGCCGATATGGATATAGCTTTTATAAATTCGAAAGGCTTTGGCGGTAACAATGCAACAGCTACCGTACTTTCACCAAAAGTAACAATGCAAATGCTCGCTAAGCGCCATGGCGATGAAGTTATGAGTAGTTACGCGCAGAAAAAAGTGGCAATTAAAGCCGCGCAACAAACGTATCAAGCTCAAGCAGATTTAGGCCAATATGAGCTTATTTACCGCTTTGGCGACGGACTTATTGACGACAACGATATTGTAATAGACGAGCAAAGTATTCAGTTACCTGGCTTTGAAAAAGCAATTACGTTTAGCACAACAAATTCCTATCAAGATATGTTCTAGGAATAAGGTTTTGTATGCATTAGCATAAGCTAACACCCCCCGTATTTGCTGGGCTGTAGCGTTGACATAGATTATCATCATTTGTAAACGTTCTCACCCCAGCATCACCCCACACCAAAAACTCGCACCGAAATGCCCCCACAGTCACCCCACTTTTCGCCCCATTTACGCGCTCTAACCCGTTCTGAAATTCACTGCCTAAAGCACCGTTTGAACAAGCTTTATTAGTCGCCACATGCCTGATTGGGTTTTCTTCGCTATAGTAGGGTGAGTATTAATTACCAACAGTACGGAAAGGCACTATGAGATTATTAATTGTATTTCTACTACTGGCGTTCAATGTTAATGCCGAAAGTATCAAAAACAAAAACCACGGGACGCTGACAGTTGAAACAGTTACCTCAATCTATGACGGTGACACCTTTCGCGCTAATATCGCGGGTTTGCATTCTCTGATAGGGGAGCGGATTGGTATTCGTGTAGCGGGTGTCGATACGCCTGAAATGCGTGGCAAGTGTAAACAAGAGAAAGACCTCGCTCGCCAAGCTAAGCAAGTAACAGTTGAAGCGCTTCGCTCGGCAAAGGTTATTGAGCTTAGGAACACGAAACGTGGTAAGTATTTTAGGATAGTGGCTGACGTATACGTGGACAACAAAAACCTGACTGACATTCTAATCAGCTCAGGCTTAGGGGTGGCCTATGATGGTGGCACTAAAGCGAAAGATTGGTGTGGTTAGGTTTTTGCTTGCGGTAATTGAAAAGCCTTAAATTCAGTATATGTACTAGATATTGCAGTTTTATCTGATAGCATAAGTAGCCTATTTAGGTGTTATGTATCACGAAAATGAGAAAGAATAAGATATTATATGTTACGGAGTGTTAGATGACTGATTTAACTAGTCTCGGTTTTAAACCAAGTACCAAAGAAGATATGAACCAGAAAAGAACCAATAAAAAATCTGATTCTGAGGTTGATAAAGAAGCTAAAGATATTTTGATTGCTCAGCTATCAAATTCTCACAGCAACCACAGAATACTTGAAGCACCTTGTATTCCTAAAAACCCAACAAATGAGATCTTAGGCGATTTACAATCTACGATTACAGAGGAATCAGCAAGAAACTCTAATTCAACAAATGAGTGGAACAGAGTTATGTTGTTTGTAAGTTTAATCGCTTTGGTTTTATCCGCTACTTTTTCGATTTTATCTTATCATTCATCTAGTCAATCATCTGCAAACTTGGAAAAACTGATTTTGGAGCAAAATACTTTACTAAAGTTAAACTTACCTCAAGGTGGTCACAGCACAATTGGAACTGCGGAAATAGAAAATGTTAAAGAAGGGATAAAAAAATTAGATGGCGATTAAAACTGTAGCAGTTCACTCAAAAGGCAAAATAACATTTGTTCTCTCCCGCGTCGCTTATTTTAAGCAATAAAAACTAGCTCATTTTAAAATCATTTTTGGCTGTTGGATTTATTTTACAGCCTCGTCAGACATCAGCTACTAATAATTAGGAGGCGTTTTGAAAAAATCAGATCAGTTTGCAGCGTACTTTTTATACGATTTAGATAAAATTCGGGTTTTCATCGAGTTATCTGAACGTCACTGGAACGAAGAGTCTACCAAATATAATGAATCTGATTTAGAAGCTGACGAATCAACATATTGGGATAGGTACAAATACCGTAATGATCTTAGTGCTCATTTTGATTCCATATTTCCACAGTATCAGAAACAGTCCTATTTGGTAATGTTAGTATCTCTTTTCGAAGATTACTTGAATCAGTTCTGCTATAGCTTGTACTTGGAAAGAAGCCTTTGTTGTGAGTTGAAAGATTACAAAGGAAAAGGCATCGAACGCGCTAAAACATATTTAACAAAAATTGCGCTTGTAAAAGTACCTACAAAAACTAAGTTTTGGCAACGAATCATTGAAGCTAGAGAACTGAGAAATATAGTTGCGCATAACGCGGGGCATCTA
This sequence comes from Pseudoalteromonas sp. C8, assembly GCF_011378685.1. Classification (NCBI taxonomy): domain Bacteria; kingdom Pseudomonadati; phylum Pseudomonadota; class Gammaproteobacteria; order Alteromonadales; family Pseudoalteromonadaceae; genus Pseudoalteromonas; species Pseudoalteromonas sp. C8. Next base: position 166,020 of record NZ_WTKT01000004.1, on the reverse strand, counting down.
GATGAAGAGCTTCACAAAAGGCATTTCAAAATTGTAAATGGTAATAAACATTTAGAATCTGAAAAATTCGCAAGGGTTCACCTCAACATAAAGCAGAGTTACTTGGTTGAAATTATTGATGCTATGGAAAATTTTACAAAAGAAATGAGTATAAATCTAAAAAATGCATAACAAAGGTATAAGATTACCAACGACCGCAAGTGGCACTAAGCCGAACTTCGGCAAAGAGCGATGAGCAGACGTTGAGGTTGACTAAATATCGTAGTTACTTGATTGGTCAAACTGCTCTTTGAGCATATATTCCATGAAAATGAGCGACGCGCGCATATTGTTCTATTAAACTGTACTTTAAAACTTTAAAACTTTAAAAACTAAGTGGTAGTAATGCTTTAGGTTATTTGTTAAAACTATATAAAGTAGATAAACGAGCGTTTAGTCGGCAGAAATATGTGCGATGAGCGCACTATTAAATTGTTAGGCCTTTTATGGATATTTTTGACATCAACTATTGGATTGCTCTACTCGAGGAGTTTGGAATGTTTTATTTAACCGATATTTTAGTGTTTTTAACAGCTATATATGCTTACTTAACACATAAAATGGTTAAAGTGAGTGAAGAATCAGTAAATGAAACAAGAATTCAAACAGAAGCCCTAACTCGCCCTTATATAACAATTCAACCAATATTAAAAAAGCACTCTCCTGTGATATTTTTAAGTATAAAAAATACTGGTTTAAGTGCAGCTAGTAATCTACGTATATCTATAGATCGTGACTTTTTCCAATTTAATCAACCAAATAACCAAGAAAAGAATCTTCGTAATTTTAAAATATTTAATGCACCAATTAAAAGTTTTGCTCCAAATTATGAATTAACTTTTCCATTGGCTCAAAGCTTTATTATTTTAGGTGGTGAAGCTCCTGAGAATTGTCCTTCCGAGTTTATAATTACAACTGAGTATGAGTTTGCTGGTAAATCTGTAATTGAAGAAAACTATATTGATATTGAAGTTTTTACTGGTGGTGAAGTAGATATGGACCCACTTGTTTCTGAAGTAGAAAAAATACGAAAAAGTTTTGAGCCAAAGGCCTAACAAGGGTTTTCAAGCCGGACAAGTTACAGTTGGCTTTTTGTTCGTGCCTCACTTATTTCAGCCAACTGCAATTTGCCGCTTAAAACGGCGTTAAATGGCTCACTACATAGGTGTCAAATGAATAATTCAGATAAAATCATGTTGTCTTGTGCTACTTGTGGTCAGCAATTTCAATTTGGGCGTAATGTATATGATGGAAAGTTTATCCTTATCTATAAGTTAACTGTTTGCCGAACTTGTTATAGCAATAACCATGATGGTTGGGCACCACATTACGAGCAAAAAATACTTATGCATATTAAAGAGCAAGGTATTAGTGAACCAAAAAGAAATGAAGATGGCCTGCTACCCAGAGAATAGCCATTTAACAAAGCTTTGAGGCTGTAGAGTTACTCATTTTTTAAGAAAAACAGCCTGTTTTATGGGTTCCAAATGCGCTTAGAGTTAATTGCATGAACTCGTTTTTTTTATTGAATTTGGCTGTTGGAGTTATTCTACGGTCTCGTTATATGATCACGAGGTACAATGAATTCAGTCAATCATCACTACGTTCCTAAGTTCTATCTTCAAGGTTTTACATCAGATAATGGACGTCTTCAAGTTTACAATAAAACACTTTGTAAGTTTGAGAGGGATAAGCACACTCCAAAAACGGTTTTGTTCGAAAAGAATCTTAATACAATTAAAATGAAGGGTAAATTAACTGATGACCTAGAAAAATTGTATGGATATATTGAAACAAGGTTTAGTGAGTATGTTTCATTGATTAGAAGCAGAAAAATTAATGATGAAATCATTTCAAAAGAGGGGATTTTACTAATTAAGCAGTACATCGCATTCCAGTTTTGGCGTTTACCTTGTTATGATGCTTATGCCGATGAGTATATTGCTTCTCTAGATCTAAGTAAATTTGGAGAGAAATTGATAATAAATGAAAATTATGTAGGAAAAACCAAAAATATCAAAGAAATGCTTAAATCTGATTCTGGGTTTAAACATTACTTTAGATGTTTCATACTCCCACTTATATCCTTCGATTTCACTCTAAAATATGATGATTTAAGCAAGTGGAAGTACCATCAAATAAACGATAGCGGGTGGAATAACTTACCTTGTAGTGACAATCCTCTGCTAATAGAAAATTTAACAGGAGTACATTCATTTAATACCAAAATAATATTTCCAGTGTCAAACACACAACTTATAAGTTACTCTCCAGATGCAATTAAAAGTAGAACTTTTGATGCTACTTTCTCAGCTAAATTATGTATGTTGATTTATGCACAAGCAAATAAATACTTCATTGGAACTAATAAAGAGCAAATGGAAAAAGTAATTGATTTATATAAAAACATTCCAACTTTTCATCCAATGAACCTTTTGAAAAAAGATGTTTTTGATTCACTTTAAGTCATATGACAAGTACTTTAAACGGAATAAAAATAAGTAGCGTGAGGGCGTTCAAGATTCTATGCCCGCCCATGGCACACTGCCGCCATTCGAAGGTTAGCTTACTTATAGCAGCGGGTCTTTATTAATTTTATCGTTAGTGGTGAACTAGTTACTCAACTTATATTTTAACTGTACGCATATACAGTGTTGTTCTATAATAATTCCGATACTCTTATTGAATAATTGGAATTATTATATGCTTGTTCAGAACGTCGAGATGGGCCCCAACGTTAGAGGGCTCGAAAACAGTATTGATGAATCCTTAGTCAAAAACTCTACGTTTATGGGCATTGCCAGTGGGCGAAGCATGGAGGGCATGGGGATATTTGACGGTGACATATTGATAATTGATAGAGCGCAGGACGTTAAGAACTACGATATAATTGTCGCATGCCTTAATGGATTGTTTGTATGTAAAATAGCTGATTTGAAGAACAACCAGCTATTGTCATCGTGCCCAGAGTACAAACCCGTAAAGCTTACGTCATTCGATGAGTATTGCGTAGAGGGCGTTGTAACGCAGTCTATTAGGATGCACAGGCCGAACGCTAGGTTGGGGTAGTGAGGCTCTATAAGCGGAGATTTAATCGTCCCCGCAGCTTAGTAGCTCTGAATAAAAAAAGATAGGTAAATGAGCAACAACAAAATTGTATATGTAGTATCAGCGGTTTTACTTTTTATCGCAGGGATAATTGTCGGTCAAGGTTTTAACTTTGAGGTTGAACTAAAGGATGTATTGGCGCTCGGGGCTACGCTTGGTACGTTGTTTTACGCCAGCAATGGTCTAAGACACAACCGTAAAATTTACATGAGCTCAATAACGCCTGTGATTGAAAGGTTCATTGCTCTCGATGATAGCGAACTTTCGTATAATTTTAGTCTAAAGAATTACGGTACGGGTTCTGCGATTAACATTAAGTATAAAGTTTTTCGGGGTGACGAAGAGTTAACAGTTAAAACGCTCCAAACTCAAATATTAGCCTTTGACAAGTCTAATGGTACAGCATTACAAATTGGTGCTGAGTTAGGTATTTCTGCAAATTCGTCGCTAGATATACTTACTTTTTCAACGAAAGAAAAAGAAGTATATGAATGTATTCTCACTCATTTACGAAAACTTTCGTTGGAGGTTACTTACTCATCTATACAGGGTGATAAGACAATAAAGGTATTTTCCTTAGTTCCTTAAACTCTTCTTCTCTAAACCAAAGCTAAGCGCCCACCGATTAGTGGGCGGCTAACATATCACCCAGTTACAACATTCCCTTTAATCAGCTGTCTATGCTGAACCCAGCCACGGAAGTTGCCTGACCAGCGGTTATTGTCCGTATCAAAATGCGTTATGCCTAAGCGCTTGGCCTTGGTCATACTCAGCCTATGGTACGTAGGAATAGGCGAGGCCTGATGTTCAAATGGCGACGCATGAACTCGACTACCTGACGTAAGCGACTCAACGATTTTACGTGCTTTAGCGAGTGAAACATCAAGCGCTCTGTAGCTAACTTGCGCACAACATGAAATAGAGATAATCAACATTTCTTCTAGCGTTAGTGTCGCGCGCATTTCAGTCGTAACGTAGGGTAAATGCCACCCCTTATGCCCTAGTGTAGTAGGAACACTACTAATCAAGGCCGTAGAAAGTTTACCCGCTAGTTCGCGTATCTCTGGCTGTGCATCATCATGGTCTCGCAACCACAAGAAATTCGCCCACTCCGTTGATGTGACCAACACCTTTATTGGTTGGAATGGCTCTAAGATACGATTGCAGACTTGCTTGTGAAGCCCAATTTTCTCCATCCCCCAATGTAATACACATGCCACTTTCGATGCACTTTTCCACAAACCTTTGGCTAAGTGTCGTTTTAATCCCGTCAGTTGTTTCGATGCTTGCATGCCACGCTGGTTCGCGCCCCAATGTACTGGATACTGTGGGCTGTTCCATACTTGCGTTCTACCTTTTTTGGCTGGTATCGCACGTGAGCTTGATGCATTACGTGAGAAGTTTCTGTGTGTCATAAGCTCCGAGTGAACGAACCTGTGGTACTCAAGTTCTACAGAGGTTATGCGTACGCCGTTGGCGATTGAGTCTGCTATTACGTTTACTGTTATCATAATTAGTAGTGTTACTGCTTAAGCCATTCGTTAAAATTTCCAACATGTATGAGAAGACGGCCATCCTGCGCTCTACGCCAGTGCTTTTCCTCAAACAATTGTCCGCGCTTAATCTTGCTACGAAGTGCGGCAACGGTGTAACCCGTCACCTTAGCCATAGCGTTAAGTGTTACCCACTCAATACTGATCGCCATATCGCTTTACCCTATAATCAGTCGTTCGACAGAAACGGGAAATAGCTGTAGCTGTTTTGCGCGGTCGATTAACATATCGTAATCGCCAGATGCAGCCCAAATAAGGGACACTAATAACTCAAACTCAGGCACTTCTAACTCGTCGGCTACTGTTGATACCAAGCGTGTCAGGAATGCTGCTTCATCTATGCCCATGAGTGCAGGGCGGTGGACAAGGGCATCACGTATGTAATAGTTACGTTTGCCCTTTTCTAAAGTGGTCGCGTCTTTAAGGCCGTGTCTCCACACATACTTAAACGCGTTGCCCGTTGCAAAATCCATATGCCTTACGAAATTGATCGCCTCTACTTTGCGAGTATTGTAGTGTGGCGCTTGTTCTATTGTGTCATCGTCTTGTTTAGTGTTGGGCATCTTAAGTCCTGTGGGGGTTAGCCCACATTATCTAAACCTTGACCCCTTTGTAAGAGGAAAGTAGACCGACATAACGCGAAAAACGTCATCTTTCGGGTCTACTAGGTAGCGTCTGCCGCCTTGCCAAAGTTGTTCTAGAATCTCCCAGCCTTCTTCGGTTTGCGATATCGTACCAAACACTGTGTGCCCATTGCCTCTGCGAATGTAAACGACTCTGTCGCCGTGGCGTATTGTGCCTTTAGGGTTAACTAGTAACATTGAACCTTTCGGCAACATAAAGTCGTTGTAGTCAACTTCAACTAAATATGAGGCTTCGTTTTCCAGTATGGTTTCAACTAATATAGAGTTTACAGTGGGCTTAGCACCCGACAACGTTCGCAAAACTCTTAGAGGGCGGGAAGGAACTGCTGTAACCTCTGCGCCAAAGTCCGATAATTTTGTGCCCGTAAAGGCTGTAAACTTCGATAAGAAGTCGGTGTTCAGTGGTATCGCACCCCTCAGATATTGACTGAAAGCTGATTGGTTCATGCCCATTGCTTGAGCCGCTTTAGCTTGGCTAAGCGATTCAGTATCTCTATGGGCAGACCACGCTAGTTTTACTTTTTGTAGTACGTCGTCACTGTATTCCATTATGTTACCCGTTGTGGTTGCTTGCTTATGGGGGAATGTAACAGTAACACTGCTATCTGTCAAACGCTTCACTAACGTCTGATAACCCATGAACACCACTGTACAGGCGGCATCCAGCCTGTCTATTGACGTTACAATAGAGCCGTAGCTAGTTCTCCTGTAGCAGCGGTTTCAAAAATAAATGCTGCTAAAGCGTCGTAGTTTAGTGACTTGGCGCGCGTTGCGAACTGCTCGGCAGATATGCCGTTATCCCACTCGTTGGGGTCAGTCAGTACAACACCGCATACTTGACGCTTATGCTTTATGGACTCACATCCAATAATTACGACCGCTAGTTCATTCGCGGCTTCAGCCTCTATCAACCATAATCGTTGCTGCTCTGACAATGCAGGCTTGATTATAGTAGTAGGGCGCTTTGGTAAACTTTTAATAAATTTGTATTCAGCCCAGAGCGGGCGAACTCCTTCGAGGTGGCGGTAAAATGCATCGGGAACGCCCCCCGCGAAGTTGTCATTGACCTTCCATGATCGCATTTTGTCAGACGGCAGACGCTTCCCTACATTCGCCGTATACTGCGATTCAATCATTAATTAGAGGCCTAGTTTATCTAGTCGTTTGAAGAGTGTAAGGGCTTGAGCTTCTGCGTCATATAATGCGTGGTGTGCAATGGTTGGTTCTACACGTTCTACGCTTGGTGTGAGGTTCTTAAGTGTGCGGTAACAGCGGTCACCTAAATGTGTCCAAGGTCGTGTTACTTCACATCGGTCGAATGCAGCAGCTAGCAGTACGTTATCCATTGCTGCGCCATTGCCCCAAACTTTGATATCAGATATGTCATCTACTTGTGCGGTCTCGCGTATGAATGCTGACATGGCTTTTAGCGCATCTTTAATATCAGCGTGTGCGTAGTTACCTTTAAACTCGTCACGTGCCGCTTGGTTTTGCTGTAGCCACCACATAACCGTTTCTGCGTTAATGTTGAAGCCTGCTTTTTGGCAGCTTTTAAGACTAATCTTAATATAAAAGCCTTTACTGATTTCTCGTTTTTCAATGTCCATAGGGACAAGGCCGATAGATATAATTGCATCGTTCGCGTTAGTACCCATTGATTCTATATCTGTCATGTAATCCTGAATCATATGTGATCCCTCTAATTTAGAATGATTGCTCAAATTCGTGTCTTCACGGTAAGTCATTGTAAAGACAATTGAAAGTTTAAAATAACTTAAATGTAACTGTTAACTACACGTTCATGCAGTAACAGGTTGCAGTGATCAAGTTGTATACAATAATTACAAAAGACCCTTTTGTGGGCACAAAAAAAACCGACCTAGTATTAGTAGGTCGGCAAAAGCCCTAAAGTGGTGGGGCTTTGTTATGCCGCTTCGCTGCGTGGTGCAAACATGGCGTTAAACATATCAACAGCTTGTTCGTATAACTCATCGGGAGCATGAGCGATAAGTGATACGTCAATGTTGAAGAAGTTACCTGAGCTATTAGACTCAGAAATAACGCCAAGCTGCCATACGCAACCGAAACGTGGGTTGCCTTGTTTTTCTTCGTCTGCGATTAGAGTGTTCCAAATGCGAGACTTTTTGGCTTTAACACCCGGCATATCAAGTAGTGCGATTGACTTCGGACTACCTTCATCATCTAGTACAAGTACCAAGTGAGTAGGGTTCTCCGAAATATCATGGTCTTTTTCAGCAAGGCCTTGTTCGGCTAAAGCGTCTAGCGCTTCTTGTTGCGATTCATAAGAACCAACCATACCGCCGCCTAACTTACGCTTACGCCATACAACGATTTTACGTGTGAAGCTAAGGTTGATTAGGAATAACGAGGTGTGAAGTTCTTCTGTAACGCTGTTCATAATCATACCAGCTTGAGCGCCATCAACTTGTTTAGGGTTGCCTGGTTCTACTTCTGGATTGATCATTTGTAGTAGTTTTAAACGAGGGATTGCTAAATCTGATGCGGTTACATTCTCCGAGCCACGACCCACGTATGAGCTACGGTCTTCGATTGACGCTACGCCAGCAAATTTCTCGTCTTTTACTTCTACTTCTGCTACTTCTGTTTTTTTCTTAGCCATGATATGTATTCCTATATTCGTTGTTGGATTATTAGTTATGAGTCTAGTTTGGATCGGTTAGGATCAATAAGCCCCCGACAACTGACTAAGAAGACGGGGGCTAGCAAGCAACCACAACAAGTCACATAGAGAGAACGGGTTGAGGTCGCCATAGTAGTGTTACTGTTAACTCAAGTCAACAGTAACGCTAATTAATTTTTACGTACTGATAATTTGCGGATTTTGACTTCTGACACGCCCACAAGCTCGTCTCCCATGCTTAATAATTCACGGAATGGTGCGGCATTTAGCTTGCGCTGTAGGAAGTAAAACGCATCATTTTCTTTGATGTATTCATACAGTGCTTCCCAATCGTGAACAGATGGTTGCGATTCTTCGGCCATAGATATTGAGCCTATGCCAACGTAAGCGATTTTCTCGCCTACCTCTAACGTTGCCTTAAGATAGTTTTCTAAATCGGCCTTACGCTCTTTCAGTGACTTAAGTTGGTTGGCTTCTATTAGTGCAATCTCTTTTCGTACACGGAATAGCTCTGACACCACATGTTTACGGTCGGGTAGGTCGTAGACCTCCATTGCGGTGAAGTCTACTTCTGGTAATTTCTTTGCTGCTGACATTTATGCGGCCTTTTTTTCTGCTGGTAATTCCTCAAGGTTCACGGCGCGACAGCCTGACTCAAAGAATATTGAAAGTTTGTCCATAGCTTCGTCAAACGCCTGAATCTTAGTGACAGGTGTCGTCTCAAGCTTGGCCTTTAATCGTTTGCACTCAGTCGTAATCTTCGTAATTTCATCAAGGTCAAGAACCGCCATCGCGGCCTTAAGCCCTGCTTGTGCTTCTTCCAATCTGACGCGGGTATCTTCAAAGTCGCTGCCGAAGTCAACAACCTGTTTGCGGGTGTTACGTACGTCTTTAACTGCTTCGTTGAAGCTATCAAGGTCGAAGTCTGCTGCTGTAATTGCGAATGCGTTTAAAGGTGCTTTTCTCATAAGGTTCTCTCTATAATGATTAGTTGTTAGGCTGCTTGCGACAGGCCTGCAATAGTGTTTAAAAGGTCAATCATATTCATCTGCTTATCGAGCATCTTCTCGTAAACGGTTTCCTCTACGGTATCCTCGGCAGCGATATGAATAATCTCTGTTTTGCGCTGCTGGCCTGTTCTTACGATACGGTGGTTAAACTGCTCGTATAGGTCGGCGCGATAGGTTGGACTCGCCCAAATAACGCGGTTTGCTACCGTTAGGGTTAGGCCGTGTCCCGCTGACTGCGGGTGTGCGAATATCACTTGCAAGTTGCCTTGCTGAAATTGATAAACAATTCTGTTACGTTCAAGGAGCGGTGTGCCCCCATCTATAACAGCGAACTTAAGCTTGCGCTTAGTCGCCTCTGCTACTAGGCCATCGCGTTGATGCGTCCAATTGAATGCAACAAGCGCATGGTCTGTTTCCTCTACTAAGTCGAGTACCAGTTCGTAACGTTCTTTGTGTACGTTAACCACTGATCCATCTTCGTTGTAAACACCACCCGAAAGCGTCTGTAGCAATTTCTGCATTCTTGAGCCCGCGTGAACAGCGTTAAGCATCTGTCCTGTCTCCAAGGCCAGTACCGACTCGCGCTTAAGGAACTCATAGTCGCGACGTAGTTTAGGGGGTAATTCAACGGGCACTTCGCGGTAGATTGTTTCTGGTAACTCTTGCACATCGTTCAATGCGACACGTGAGGTAATATCAGAAAGCATGAGGGTTACATGGTCGGCTGCACCGTCCTTGTCTTCCCATTTCATTGCCCCTGCTGGCGCACCAAGAATGGCTTTTGGATCACATACCTGTTGCCTAAATCCGAAGAAGTTCTTCCCGAGTCGTTCGCCACGGTCGATAAGAAAAGCTAAGTGCCACATATCCAGTATGGTGTTAGGGGAGGGTGTGCCTGTCATCAGCGCCATTTTGTCTATGTCAGCGGCTATGCGGTTTATAGCCTTAGAACGCATTGATGTTCGGTTACGAAATGCATCACCTTCATCTACGATTAGTACGTCAAAGTTGCTCGCCAAATTCTCTTGGTCAATCATCTTAACGGTATCGTGATTAGTGATGACCCATTGTGCCTCGCCAGTAATGGCCTTGCGCTTCTTGGCCGCTGTTCCTGCCGCAATTGCGTAGGTGGTTTCAGGCCAGCCGAAACGTAAGTCCTTGCCCCAAGCGGGTGTCAATATTGACAGGGGCGCTAACACAAGCACTCTGGCCTCAGGCCAGTACGTCTTAACTGCGTGGATGCAGGCGAGCGTTTTGCCCGTCCCGCAACCATCAAAGTTCAACACGCGTTCTTCACGCCCCCAAAGATTCGCGAACGTCTCTTGGTGGGCGAATGGTTCAAACACCGGTTTAACTTTATTATGCAGCATCTAAACCTCGATAATGGTCAAAGCCACATGCGCCATTGCCGTATGCCTTACCTTCACGGTTAGTGTTAGTGCCGTACTCACAGAAACGACACGTGTGCGCGTTAGCTGATGGGATGAAATCTTTAGTCGTTGTGAGCTTCTTAGCACGGTTATGGTAGCGAAGGATAAGCATCTGTAGCTGGCGACGGTTAAACGTTCGTATCATCTTCGAGCCGTCATCTATGTACCAAAACTCAACCATGAACGTGTCTAACTCTGGGAAGCGATACATCGCATGTAGCGCGTAGCTTAGGCCTTGGTCAGCGTGTTTCATTTCGTTGCCGAACTTCTGGCCTGTCTTATAATCTATGATGCGACACGAATGTTCGTTCTCGGTAACAAAGGCATCAAGCTTTGCACGACCCCATAATTCGTCATCGTCCCATTCACAAGGCGACCAATCTTGGCGTATGCCCCAATTGTCTTCCATCGTTACTTTGCCCGCACGGAAGTCTTCACGCAGTGCTGTAAAGTCACTTGAGAACGCATCGAACTTCGTACGGCCATCGGCAGGGAGTTCAACTATCGTGCCCCGAACCCATTCTTCACAGCCATCATGAATAACCGATCCGCGTTTCGCACCTTCGCCTGATTCGGTACGTATCTTGTCAACTTTGCCTAGCTTTACAGCCCATTGGCAGTTTTCGAATTTCTTGAGCGTTGAGAATGACCATGCTCTGACTGCTGCGGTTGGGAAGTCTGTGACCATTGTTCCGCGTTCGTCTTCTCGGGTTTTCTTTGCTTGTTTAAGTGCATTCGATAAAGCATTTAAGTCTCCTGCTTTTTTGGCATTGCCATTTGGTGCTGCGGCCACAATGCTTTTTTGTTTTGATTCTTTAGCACGTGCGCCCAGCACATCGGCTAGGCCTTTCTTGCTATCTGTTTTGACAGCTTCGGGCGGTTTCTCGCTCACGCCCTGAATCATTTTCTGGCCTGTTTCCGCCGCTTTGGCTTTTAACTTCGCTGAAAAGTCCATTATCTCTTGGCCTTAAACTCACGTCTGATGAATGCGGTGCAACTGTCTAGCCCAACATGCAATTCGTCTTTGTAGCTGACACAAGGCGTATGGGTTACGTTGTGTGGGTTCTCGTTATCAATGTCCTTGGTCGTTAATTTTACGCCAAGGACTTCTGCATATAATTTAAAATCGCTGCTGGTTGGACACGTTTTTGATGTGTATAGAATGGGGTTCATAGGTCGTAGCCTTTGTTTGTGTATATATCGGGTTCAGCTGAGGACTCAAGTTCGGCCTGTGCTTCGGCCATCGCTCTATCAAAGTCTTCACTGGTTCTTTTGTTGGGGTCAATTGACGCTACATTGCGCGGAACAACGCAGTTCGCTTCTCGTATGGCTTCCAGTATTTCTTTATCATCGTAAGCCCAACACACACCGATGCAGCGTGGTCTTGAGGGTAACGACTTAGGTGAACCTACAGGCCTAGACTTGCGTTTCCTCTCGTTAACGTCATGTGTTGCTAACATTCTCGATAGGGCGTTTTCAGATATTTCTTTGCCCGCTAGGTAGCTGTAAAGCATCCGTAGGTCTTCGGGTAACAGGTAACAAGTTTTGCCCGTGTTTACATGTTCAAGGTTCGCGGTTAGGAACGTCTTAACGCGTGTTAGCTGGGCAAACTCCCTAGGTTCAAGGTTCGCAGCTGACTTATCTAAAATGCCAATGAATACACTGAAATCGCCGTCGCGTAGTGCTGCAAAGAAGCTGTCCGATGCACTCATGCCTGCTTTCTGTGTCTCAACACGTGCTTGGTTCATAATGATTGAACCCGATTGGTGTGTGTCCACAGTGAATGAACGTAGGTAGGTGGCAAACTTGGCAAGCTCACCCTTAATTAATGTATCTGTACTCTCGCGGTGGCTCTTAACGTAGCCGAGTCTTGCTTCGAGTTCGCGCATCTGTCTTGGCGCAATGTTGTAACGACGTTTGTCCGTTACGGGCATAGCATCAAGGTCGTTCGTTGCGAATATAAAGTTAAGTCGTTGCACAACTTCGCGCTGTTGTTGCTGCATCTTACGAATCATCATTGTGGGTTCGGTGATACGCGTTTTCAGCAAAGAGGCCGCTTTAGTAAGGCTTGAGGTGCCCCGCATATTGAACTCGTCGACCATCAACAACATTACGTCTTCCATCCAACCATTAAATTGGTCGTCTGCAATACCTTGTAACGTATTCTGCGCTACATATTGTTGGCCTATTAGTGGGCGTAAAACCGCCTTGAATAACAGGCCTTTACCCGTACCCTCTGTCCCGTGAACAAGCCATGCGGTCTGTGTTTTGTCACGCTTTTGCATGATGAACGCCAGCCAGTTAATGAAATGCTCGAAACAATCCATATCATCGCCCAACATATTTAATATGATTTCGCTGATGACAGGGCATTCAAGTGAAAGCATCCACGCATTGCCATACGTTAGTGTTTCAGGGTAAACATGCTCGCTTGTATCCCTCATGTAAATTGAAGGCTTAAATCGGTTTATGTAGTCCTTATCCCCAATGGCGAACTTGGTTTCCATTCGGTTAGGGTCGAGTATGATGTGCGCCGCTGGTACAGGGTCAGGGACTAACTGGCCGTAATGCTTTAGCCATTCTTCCGCTACCTGTGAGTTGCGTCGCTCGTTAACTTCCACGATTTCATCATGATCGCGGTCGTATTCCATCGTTACGTAAGCATCCGTTGTCTGGTCAATGAACATGCTGCGCTGCACTTTACGTACAATGCCGTCCTCGTCTTTGACTTCTTCGTAAGCTTCGCCGTACTTTTCTAAATGCTTTGCATAGGCCTCAGGGTCAGCACTCTTGAATAAGAATGTTGGCTCGTCTGGTACGAAACATCGCACTACCTCTGGGTTCGACCTCGCTATCCAATACGCGTTGTTCTTACTTCCACCCACGTTGTAACGTACAAACTCGTCATCTTCGTACGCAAATTCCATGCGAACGCTAGGCGGGTTAGACATTACATTAACAGGGTGGCCGTCAACGTTGATCCGCGTAAACTTAGGCTTGTGTCGGACAATGCCAGCTTCCTGCTGTAGTTCCTTAATCTTAGCGTCACGTATACTAATGATTGCGTCCATACGGTCATGAATGCTCTCCAATAGTGGGTCTAGATTAAGTAACTTTCTGTCCTTCTCAACTATCACGAAACGCTCGTCATCATTGGCGAAAGGGTTCTGACGCTTGGGTCCAAAACTCGGCGGCGCAATGTAAATTAAACGGGCTGGTTCTGCTAGGCAGGGGTCAATGACACTCTTTAAACGTGTCTTGGTTTTCGTCAGCTTTAGTCGGCTATGTATCTCGATTTGTGAATAGTTAAGTGAGGTCAACCATTCCTTCAATGCGCGGTGTGATACAGGGTTTTCAAGTAAGAAGTGAATGTGAACCGATACTTCATCTTGGTTTAACCCAAACGAGCTTGAGGCCATTGCCATGTACGAAACGTCATGTAATGCGTCAGGTAACATTTCAATCACGGACTCGGCTACGTTTCTAACGTCTGCTGGTCGGTAGTGCTTTTTAAGTTCACCCTCAATTCGTAACCCGTCAACGTCTAGCACCAGGAACTCGGTGCGTGCGTCAGGGTCAGTCATATTTCGTCGCGACTCATGCGCTAGGGGGCGAACAAACAGGCCTTTGTAAAGCGCTCGACCGTACTTGGCATTCTCAACTAATAACGCGCGGTATCCTTCAAGGCCTACTTCGGTTACGTCAATCTCTGCTTCATACGAGGTCAGTTTTGCAGCAAGCGGGTATGAGCGTGAGCTGCCATCTGCTAGACCAATGGTTTTACGCATCGGTCCTATTTTGCTGTGCGCTGAAACAAAGTTTAACTTCATGGTCTTTATGCCTCCCTTGGGTATTTTGCGTAATCGTCTGCGCAGTCCTTGTCACAGAACAAACGATGCGGTTCGTGCACCAAGGGTTCGTCACAGTTATGGCAGGCTTCTTTAGGTGTTAGACGCGGGGCTTTCGCCTTTGCGTTGGCTAGTTGAGCCTCAAGCACGAGCGCTTGCTGCTCAACCGATCTGTCTATGAAATCGGGCATATTATTTTTGTTTTAGTAGTGACTGAGTCGCGCAGCTTAACAGTAACACTGTTAAAGTTCATCCCCTTTAGGCAGCAAGTTCTAATGTAGGTGTGCTTAGGAATCTTGAAACACGTGACTCGCGCTCAAGTATTATGGCTGCTGCGTTTGGTGCGCTTGCTGCTTTAATCTCAGCGTGTGTAGACCAGTAGGTTAACGCATTAAAGAACGCCCACATGGTCTTGCCAAGGTTCTTGCTTTCCTCTAACCAAATATCGAAAAGCTTCGTTCTCATTGCGGCTGAACCACGTGCAAATTCGGATACTAATGCAACTGCTTTTTCGTCCGTACAAGGCTCTTTAGACCACATGCGCCATTTATCGCCCATTCGTACGAAGTTCTCAACAGACGCGGCTACACGTGCTTTCACTTCGTCTACGTTGAATCCTGATGTGTGACGCGCGACATAGTTTGATACGTCTGTGCCCACGACCATTCCGTTAGCACACACAATGCGATAACCGCCCATATTGATGCGTAGGTTCGTTGACCCATCGTAGCTATTAATCACGTTAAGGCGCAGGTTCGTTACGTCGCGGCGACCACGGCCTATACTTATTTTGTGTTCTGGGAATATGTACGAACGTATTGCTCGGCCACCCTCATAGGCAATTGAATCAACAATTCGCATACCGTTGGTGTCCAGTGCATCTGATTCGCGAATGGCCGCATCTACTCGATCGTAAACATCCTCGTTCTTAATCAGTGTGTAGCGTTGACCATGTACGGCCAGCACGGTGTTCGTGTCCTTGCGAACCACTGCTTGCAGCTTACGGTCGGGCATACTCGTTAAATCTGATAGCGGGCGGCATTCAACAGGGAAGAACAGGCCAGCCTCGGCGTGTGTTCCAGCGGCCGCGAAACGGGCTGCGTTTAAGTTCAATACGGCGGGTTTTGTTGGGAACTTCAATACTGCGCTCATCTTAAATCCTTGTGTACTTGTGTTCTTTAATGAAAAAGGACGCTAATGCATCCTTCAGGTTATTCGTTGGTTAATCTAGTTTGGTTGTTATCCAGCTCCCGCAATCGGTTACGGCAACGAGCCCATGGGAGTAAATTAACCCTTGCTCTCCCGTTTGAAGATTCTCAATGAGCATCAAAGGGGGCAGTGGTTCGTCTTCGGGGTACTGGTACATCAAGTCACCATTAATGATGGCGGTCGTGCCCCACTCATGCCCAAATTTGTAGTTCATGTCGATGTTCTGGCGGAACGTGTTAGCCCCATCTCCGTCAATCATTAACGTCGGTATTAGCCCACATGCTTCGATTAAAGAGCCCTCGGTCACATCGTCTTTGAAACCGTCATATCCAGTCGGGTCTGGTTGTGCTTGGAATGCCATACCATTAGGGGTTGTGGCTGAAAAATATAAACCTGTGTGTGTGTCGCCCATGGTTATTCCCCTAAGTCACATTTCGGGCAATCAAGTTCAGTAACGGCCATTTCTGAGCCATCTGGCATGACAGACTTAGTTTGTCGGTAGCTCGGGCGGAGGAATCCATTGCATCTTAGACAGCGGCGGTTGTTCGTTTCTTGGCGGTCGCCTGCGCCTTGCACCGGTTCATCATTTGCGTATTCAATAAAAGGGTAAAACTCACCTTCGATATTGTTCGCTACGTGCTTCTGTGCTTTCTTTAAATTACCAAAGACCATAACGTTGTCGTCATCGTCTTTAAGTACCTTAGGTTCAGTGTCAGGTAGCACAAGTAGCACTACCGTTTGTTTTGCTGATGCGAAGTTGTTTGCCTTAGCCATTTTATGCTGCCTTTTTGATTTCTTTGATGAATTTAGTCGCCACCTTGTTACGCTGGCAATATTCGATAATGTGGTCTTTCGCTATTTGTGAATCGAGTTCAGTCGGTGACGAGTTCTGAGCCATAGTCCAGTTAATATCGCCTGTTGACGTTAGGATGCCTTGGCGCGTGATACCACGTTCTCGGTGATGGAACTCAAGAACAGGGGTGTGAGCTACGCCGCCAAAACCGTTGTCCTTGTTAACGAACATATTAGGTATTACACGAATGCTGTTGCCCGTTTTAGGGTCTTGGTAGAATGGTGCGAAACCTTCGGCTTTCATTCTACGGCCTAGGTCAGAGGCGTTCTTCATGGCCTCAACCTTTAACTTACGCGCGGCTTCAATGTCAGTTTTAAGCTCTGTAATCTTGGCCTTTTGAGTCTTATTAACCTTCTCAAGACGCTTAGGGTCTAACTGCTGGAGCAACTTAAGCTCAGCGCGTACTTTCTTAATTTCTCCACTATCAATCGACTTATGCTCAATGGCCTTGTCGATAACCGTACTTTGCTTGTTCAGCGTTACGTTCTTGGCGTTAATGACAGCCTGCATATCTGCGACTTGGGCGTGAAGTTCTTCAATCTGGTCGATGGCTTCGTTGAGTTGATCCACTGTCTCGTTGTTCTCGTTAGCGACCGCTACGATGTTCTCAAGGATTGCTGTTGCGCTGTCTGCTATTGCTTGTACTGTCATTGTCATATCTCTTTAATGGTTGGAAAAAGGGCAGAGCTTGGTGGCCGCTACCCTTGGTCATGCATGAGTTGTTACTTAGAATATTCTCTGGCGAAACCACCTTCGTTCGCGAGTGGCAGGCCAGTTGCCCACGCTGGCGCAATAGCCATGTGGTCGGCCATAATCTTGAACCCTTCATCTGCTTCACCGTCACGTAATGCAGCCAATATTTCATCGTGTACGCTGCCCATTACCCAGCCTAATTGCTTAACCTCAAGCTCTGCGTCAACGTTCACTATCTGCTCCGCAAGAATGTCGCGCGCGGTTGCTTGCGCTATGTTCTCGATAAGCAGGCCATGCCATAGGTATTTAAGGACAGGGTTGCCCCAGCGGTCGTACTTGTCCGAATCGAATACAACTTTAATCGACACACCGCCGCGAGTTTCCTCACCTTTGTAGCGCGCGTTGCTGTATTGCAATACTCGGCCAGAGGGCAGAACAATCTTGTCTTTGTGCGCCACGTATGACTCGTTAGGACCAAACCGAAGCTCGCCACCGTTAACGATTACAGGCATTACCGTATTCGCTATGAAGTGCCACATCGCCTTAACTGCGTAGTGCTTCGTGTCGTATGAGTTCTTAACCCCACGGCAGAATGCATCGTCTTTGAACATAGGTTCCATGCCCATCGGGCCACTCGCAAGGTACTGCTGGAAACCGAACCAACCCATTGCGAAGCCTAGGCCTAAGCCCGCAGCCTTACCCATCTGACGCTCGTTCTTATCTTCGGCTTTCGTTATCTTGCGACCGAATATGCCGCCCGCAAGGTCACAGTAGTAGTCGTACTTGTCAGGGTCTTTTTCGCCTAGTTGGTCAGTAGATGACATCTTTTCTAAAACGTCAGTCTGACCGCAGAACCACATGTTCACTCGTAGCTCAATGTTCGATAAATCGCATACGCCAATGTAGTGACCATCAGGTGCAAGCATTGACAGGCGATGCTTACCGCCACGTGTGTTGTTCTGCTGGTTCAACTTCTGTCCACCCGACCAACGGCCTGTTTGCCCCGCGCCGTAGTAGTTCAGGAAGAACGGCATACATGCGTCACCAAATCCACGTGAACGGAAGGTTGAAGACACCCCAATCATGCGGACAGCGCGCGTCTTGCCAATAGTAGATTTCAAGCGCGCACGGGCTTTGTATAGCACCGCGTACTCAGGGTTATCTATCTGCAAACGAATGTACTCAGGGTCGCCTTTGCCAAGGGCGGGGGATAACTCGCCCGTAGTCTTCGATATTTTCTTAGGGACACGTAATTTAAACTGTCTTAACAACGCCTCGTACTGCGGGTTAGAGCTAAACGTTTTCGGCGATATGCCCTCAACATCGTTGTCTATGCAGAACTGTATGGCGGCAACCGCTGCTATCCCATCAAGCTCGTCTTCTTCAACGATTACTTCCTCAAGTAAGTCGTGTCGAATGTCGAACTGTGGCTCAATAGCGGCGCGTAATGTTATGTGCATGGCACGTAGTTCAGTGCTTTCGCCTAAACCAATGCGGGGTATGTAAGCCAAGAATAAACGGCGCATAAGGTTAACGTCTTGACGACAATACTTCGCCAATGACACGTGTTCCGACGTGCTAATGTAATCGTATTTGATCCCATCAACTTGCGCCAAATCGCTGCCCTTACGTAGCGCAGGGTCATCAGGCCATTCGTCCTTAGCACACGCGCCTAATGATGCAGGCTTATGTGCCGCTAAATACTTACGCATTAGCATCGTATCGAAATAGAAGTCGAACTTAAGGCCATGCACCCAATTACAGATAGCGCCATCGAATACGGTGTTATGTGCGACTAGGCCAACGCGTAAACCCTCAGCACGTGCCTTTTTAATCTTTGCCATTTGTTGCTGGTAGAAGTATTGTCCGTGCCCGTAAACAATTTCATCGTTTAGGTCAATCGTTACGCCTAGGCCTGTTTCTTCAAATCGGTCGCCCAGTATGTAATCAGGGTAGGTTAGTGATTTAAGGCTGTATGACTTAGAGCCATTGTTCGCTTTAGACTTGTAGAATGTCTCCCAATCTAGGAAGACAATAATATCTAGGTCGAATGCGCGCTTGATAACCGTAATTGCTAAGTTGTCTTTTGAGTCAAAGAGGCTACTCAATCTCTGTGTCCTCGTCCTGTTCTTCAAGGACTCCTTCAAGGTCTTCAACAGCGTGTTCAAGGTCTTCAACAACGTCAGTGCCCATTAGAATGCTGTCGAGTGACTTACCTTCTTTCTGTTCTTCGCAATACTCGTCAGGGATAATGTCAGCCATGCCCGGCGTTTCTTCTATCACAGTGCGAAGCGTCTTATGTCCTTCGAGATAGACCGTGATTTTGTGTTCAATGTCATCGGCCTGTCTCTTAACAAGCGCGCACTTAGGGAATAATCCCATTATGCGCTCTTCCATCATCGGCAAGTCTGCGAACAATGTGTCGTTAACATTGCCAATCTGGTAGGCATACGGGATAGGGCGCTCTGCACCAAATTCAAGGTTCATTATGTCGGCACGGTCAGGACTGGTCACAGTGATGTGCGGTGCTACTGGCAGTGTTCCTTCCATAATGGTCGTTACGTCTTCACCATCAGCGCATAAATTGCCTAGGCCATACATATCGAATAGTGATGTATAAACTTCTTTGCCAAGGTCTGACAGTTCACGGTTTAGCTGTTCAATGCGTCCACCAATCTGCGCGCTAACAACGGCAACCGCTATCTTGCGACGGTTGTAAGAGTTTAGGCGTAGACCTAGCTTTAATTTTTTCATGTTAGTTACCTGTGTTGTTGCAAAGAGGGGAGGAATGCTACTAGTGCATCCCGTTGGTTATGCTGCTTGTGCTACGCGGCTCTTGTTCACAAAAAGTGATTGAGGGCGCTTGCTGTTCGCTATATCTCGGTGCATCTGCATGTAATTCCACATGCGTCCGCCATTCTCAAAGCTGTGTGAGCGCATACCGGTGTAATGCTCAATGTTGGCGGTTCTAAGGTTCGCCTGGTCTATCCGATCGTGTGCTTTGATTGAGTCTCGAGTGGCAGCGCGTAACATGGTTTCAAGGTTAATTACTTTCGAGCTAAGCTGTTCAATTTGGTTTTGTTGTTCTTTGTTACCGAACATGGTTGGGTACTCCGTTATCCGTTTGGTGGCGGGACACCCCACTTGGAGTACCCGCATAATTCGTTTAAGCAAGTTCGCGCAGGCGTTCCGCTTCGTTAGTCACTGTTAATGCGAAGTCTGGGTTCAACATTAACTGTTCTTTGACACTGGTAAGTGCTTCTTCCACAAGGCCATTCACTTCAAGCACAATGTAGTGTGGTTCGCGCTTATCAATGTCATCGTGTGCAACGCTGAGCATGTGAACCAATGTAAGGTAATGCGTTGCAAGGTCACTAAGTGCATCAGCTGGAGTCGGTGCTGCGTTGATGATGATAGGTGTCAGATGGTCGGCTAAGCGCTCTGTACTTGGTATCTGGGTGCTTATATTGGCTACTTCGTTTATGATTTCGAGGTTCTGGTCAGCGTAAGGCATTATGCAGCTCCTTTTTCTTGCTCTTCTTTCAGTGCTGCACGGCGTTTACAGCCTTCACATTCGCCACAACCATCGGCACTTAGGGCGCTGAGTAGCTGGTCTAGGATGCTTGTTCCGTTGCTACTCTTGCCGTCGTTGTCTTCGGTCTCGGCCTGTTCGCCTTTGCTGTCAACATAGTTAGTTTGGCGGTTACTCTTAATAAGGTCGTGCATATCTTTTGAGCCGATAACCTTTTCGCGTACTTGGTCAAGGATACTTTGCATCTCAACAAAGATTTGATCCATGTGTGCATCAACCGTTTCAGGATTAAAGTCTCTAAGCGCGGGTGTTGACTCCGATAGGAATGCCGTTGCGGCTGCCCCGAACATCTGCGCTCGGTCAGTTTGTGAAGGAGCGGTATCCATTAAACCTGTGATGACAGGCACGTAAAGCGGCAAGCCTATTGCGTACTGTGGTTCAGTCATGTGCTTTTCAATGACTCTTTTGATTACGGCTGCGTATGCTACATTTGCTGTTAAGTTTTTCATGGATGCTCTCATTTATAATGATAATTAGTGATTTGTAGCGAATGCTACTGCGGTGCTTAGTAGGGTTACTACTACTGCGATGCAAAGGAGAAGGACGCGCGTTAGTCTTTGTTCGGCGCGTCTTCGGAAAGAATGTGTACGTCTTCTAGGTGGTGACATTGGTTTGCTCCCCTGAAAGTTGCGGCATAGTATAAGTGCTACTAACCCATGTCAACAGTGTTACTGTTAAAGTTTGATTGAGTTAAGCTGCTAACAGTTCGGCTTTATACAGTGGGATTGCTTTGTCAGGTGCTAAAAAGTTAGGTAATGGTTCAAGCCCCGACTTGGTGAACTCAACAACAACAGTGCGTCCGACTAGTTCTTTAAGGTCGTGCATCTCTTTGATGCCTAGCGCCCCCAATAGCATATCCAGTTTGCGTTCCCACAAGGCTTTTGATTTCGGCGTAGTGGCTGCAGTAAGATGGAAATTGCGGAAGTAGTACACGCCAACTCGTCTGCCATCAAATGACTCTGTCACCTGCATGTTAATCGCTGGGTCGCCTGCGCCATTCAGTGTTGCGTCGTGTATGTGGAATTTGTACTGACCCACATCAAAGTACGGTTGTTGATAGCCACGTTGTCGGTGGAATGGGGCAGCTCTCATGCGGCCACCTCAAGGTCTACGCTACGTGGCGCGCGTTCTTTGGCGCGTAATGCATGGCACATGACTAACAGTGAGCGTACTCGGTTGCGATAGTCTGCGTTAGGATGCTCATCAATCATTGCGTCCCACACATTTAATTCAGCGGTTTCGTTGTTAATTTGCAGCGTATTGGCCGATAGTAGGGCGGTGAGTGGTTCAGCGCGTGACAGGGTGAAGTCCGCTACGATGATGCCCTCTGGTAGTGTTGCGCCTCGCAGGTCAGCCCCTTTAATGTTGGCGGGCGTGAATTTCGTGCGCTCTAGTGAGGCTCCGCATAGTATGGCTTGCGATAGGTCGGCTCCCTCTAGGTCTGTGTCGCGGAACGTGGTGTTCGAGGCGTTCACTAGCGTTAGGTCAGTGTCGCGCATGTTACAGTTTATGAACGTTGAGCCCCGTAGATTGGCGCAGACTAATCGCATACCCTCGAAGTTACAGTCTATGAAGACCGCACTTGCGTAGTCGTCGCTCTGTGCTTTGGTTGTCGTAACGTCCGTGAAATCTGTGCCATGTTCAACTCGGCGCATATTGTCAGATGTTGATTTGATTTGTTGTGTTTGTTGTTCCATAATAATCTCCGAAAGTTATGGTTTTATACTGGTTGCTCGTCAATGAGCGGTTAAAGTGGCTTTTTAGTGGAATGTTGATCAAATAGTAAGCTACTCGAATAAATAGCCTATTATTTGTACAGTCTGTCCACCTTTATTTTAAAGTGTCCACCTAGCAAAAAATATGTGGACACTTTTTGGTGTTTGTAAGTAAGTGCTTACTAACCCCCCAGACCCCCATATTACAGATGATGAATAATTACAGAGTTCACTTATTAACCGTCTGTCCACCTTGTCCATGTTGTCCACCTTTTTGATACCTAGGACTGAGAGAAAAAGTTTTATATTCTGTGTTGTAGTAACACACTATATATAATGTCTATACTCTGTAGGTGGGTGAAAAACATGGACAACATGGACAGATGGGTCTAGACCATATGTGTCATAGGCTGTAGCTGTCCACCCCCCTTGGTCACCCAATTTGAAAAGGTGGACAGGGTTAAAAAAAGGTGGACACTTTTGGTGTTTACATGCCCTCTACTTCTGACTCACATCCAGCGCCAAAAGTCGCGAATTATTTGTCCATCCAATCTGCGTCAAGCGTCCATAAGTACAACTTGCTCCCTGTAAGTCATTGTTTTGCATCTTTTATTACTCTGCCGATTATCATTTAGCGTTTAATGAGTGCTGTCGGGGGGTGATGAGTATTAATTGTTACCAGTAAAGGGCATTGCTGCGGGATAGGAGTCGCTTGGCTTCCCCTGCTAATTGATTGGCTTGTTCCGTGTGATGTTGGGCGCGGGCAGGGAGTCCTTTGGCGAGTGCCTCTTTGGCGGCATCGGCCTGTTGGTATGCGGCGGTCTTTGCGCTGCGGGCGCGGGAAATCATATCTGTTTGGCGTTGGCTCATGGTTAATTGTCCTAGGCTGCTAGTTGCATTTGCTGCGTGTTAGTTGTTGTAAAGTAGCTGTCGAGTTGGCGTTGTTGTGCCATTAGGTTGAATGCTAACTGGAAGTGGGCGGCAGCCTGATATCGGTCGCCGCGCAGTGTGTAATCTTGGCATTGCTCTACGTGCGTTGCGATGGTTTCGAGGGTGCGTGTTCGGTGTTGGAGTTCGGTGCCGGTTGCCCAAGGGTAGTTGATAAGTACGCGGCGGTGAAGGGCGTTGATAGGTGTCATAGTGTTGCTCCGATTTGTATTGAATGCCCGTGTTGTGGGGCGATTGATGCCGTTGCTGGCTAGTTTGTGTTGCGTGTTGCTTAGTAGTTAGCGCGCGATGGTCGGCGATGCTGGTTGTTGGTCGTTGGTCGGTGCTTGCTGTGTGGTTCGTAGTAGTCGGTGCGTGTTGGTCAGTCTAGGGCGCGTGGCTTGTGTTGTGTGGATGGTGGCGCATGGTGTTGGCCGCGTGACCTCTGACGTTCGGAATAACTCTTAAATTCTGTCGTCAAAGTCCCCCGTAAGAACAAATTTAACATCGTCCACGCCTAGGCTTCTGTGCAATGTTTTGGGTGATTGCTTGGACTTTCGTGTCAGTCGTGGAGTCTACCTTGACGCAGGACGCAGGACATGCGGAGAGAGGAACGAACGGAGAAGCGTAGCGAGCTGTACTGAGCGTACTAAGCGTTGAGGTTAAGCGGAATGCCTGTAAACTAAATCTAAGCTCCCGAAATATAATCATAACGCCCATTTTCCAAACAGAACGAACCTCATTCTGTCCACGTTGCTCTACCCGAACTACCCAAACCGTCTTATCCGTAGAATCCACAAGACAAACGACACTTGTTACATGCCATACTGACAACTGCTAAATGACATACGTTACATAACACACACCTCATAACATTTAACCTTTAACAATCCTCGCTTCTCGCCTCGCATCCTCGCTTCTCGACGCATATCTTATTCTCTTTCTTCGCAGGCTAGGGGCTAGTTCGTGACCATAGTTGTGCGCCATTGGGCGGTTGGATGGGAGTTAGAAAGTTGATTTGATCACCGGTATCTACTTGCTTGTTGGTGTTTGGTTGTCAGTCTGTTTGTAGTGCCTGACTGTTGGCCTACGAACTAGTGAACGTAATCTGTGTAATGTTTGCTCATGGCTTGCCCACTGTTTTTACGTGCCCAATATTTAGCGGTGCGCGCTTCGTCAATGGCGGTGATTGTGCCACTGCCTGCACATTTGTAGCATGTGGTAGCAGTCCCGTTATTTAAGGCGAATATGCCTGTTGCATTGCACCGTTTACATGCTGTGCCCTTTGCTGATGTGACTATTTGATCCACAGCGTTGATCTTAGGGCTTTTAGCAGGCATAGGTATGCACTGGCCTATCCACGTGTAGTATTCGCTGCTGTAGGCGCGTATGCGAACCTTCTCTGCTGTTGGTGTTTCTGTGGCATCTAGTGTTGCCTCGTATGCTGCGGCACTTCCGAATAGGTCGTCCATATCGAATAATGAATCAATTGATAACGTGTTGTTTGACATTAGTATTTCTCTCTCTTATATTGGTGCGAGGGCAGGGTGTTGGTGCACCTTGCCCTCAGTTCTTATCTAAGTTTTCTTAGAAAAGGAATTGATTTGTGATGGCCTCTAGCTCTAACGGGCTAGTGGGCTTTTTATTACGCATTGCTGAACCTTTCTGAACTCTAGCTAACTTGTTGGCACGTGCCTCAAGCTCGGCTTGTCTGTACTGAATTGTTCGTATCTTGCTAACGTCTTTGGCCTTGCCTCTTAGCTCGTCAAACGTACCCTCTGTGAAGTGGATACCCCATAATCTCAGGTTGCCAGCGTCTTCTAACTCAAACGATTCGATAGTCGTTGGGTTGCCAAGCATTGTGAGTGCATCTGCTTCAAGCCTTGCGTTGTCGCGAGCTGTTAGCCTACGTCCTTCAAAGCCTGCTTTCTTCACCATCTGGTTCATAATCATCTCAACTGGATCAAATGCGACGTATGTTGAGTATCGACGTATTGGTGTGTCTAGGTTGACTAGCTCAAGCCAATTGTTGAACTGTGGTGTGTACTCGTCCAAGAAGTTAAGCACCTTGACTGCATCACGTATCGAGGTGTCTATCTCGTCCACCTCATCATCGCGTACTGCGTTGGATACTGCTGCTATTGGGGCTTCATCTGCCGTGTTGTCCATCTTGTATATGCGGTCAAGCACATACTGTTTCTGGCTCTCAAGACGTTCGACTCTGTTGGTCATATCCACCTGTTTGCGCATACACTTAGTAGCGAATGCCAGTGGCTTTTCAGGCATACCACCGACTGTTTCAAGTACGAGTGGATAATGCACATGTTGTGTTGCTTTGCTTACTAAGGCCTTGATGCCACCCCATGCGCCATACTGAGCGTTCTCTACCCATTCAGCAGGTGAGCGGTGAACTCTGTCCTCTACCCATTCATTGCGTGATACGTCCTCAAATACTGCTTTAGGCTCTGAATCCATCGCCTGCGCCACATTGACCTTTGGAGTGCGTAGCTCGCTCTGTTTCATCTGTGTTGCAAGCCCGTGTTCCTCAATCCATGCGGCTGCTTCATCGTCTTCATCATCATCTGCGTAATCGTACTCGAACTGGTCAAACTCTGCGCCATCGTCTATCTCATTGTTGAGCTGGAATGTTGCTTCAATGCGTCGTTGGAATGGGTGGAACTCGACTGCATAGTCACCAAGAGTTGATAAGTCTTGAGCATGTGCTTCGTACTGTATGAACATCGCCTCTATCCACAACGACACCTTCTCAACCACATCTGATAGCTTGCTAAGCTTCTCTGCGTCCTTGGTAGTGATGGCGTATGCAACACTTGCTGTCACTGCATTGTCTGCTTGGCGACCGCGCTTGTTGAGTTCACCCTTCATTGCCCATGCAACACCACGTACTATGTAGTTCGTTCGGTGTCCATATACTGTTGATAGCTCGTCAATCGTTTGAACAACGGCTTTAGTGAAGTCTGCTGATGATAAGCGTAATGCTGCTTCGCCATTGATTTTAAAGTCTTTGCTGTCTGCGCTAAGTATTAAGTTCTGTTTCATGATATGTACCTTATGTATTGATTGATTAGGGACTCCTAAGTAGGTTCATTGCCCCGATTATTGATTGACTCGAACCAAACCCGATCCGAACCGACCGCGCCTCCTATGCAGAGACACATACAATGCATCAACCAACCAATGTTGTGAGAAATGCGGAAAAAGTCGCTTTTCAATTAACCCCCGCACCCCGTCTGTATACCGCTAATTCCCTATATTTTTTTTATATTTTTTCGCGAGAAGGTTTAACAGTGTTACTATTGAATACAAATAACAGTGAGGCTAATAAAAATGATAAAAAACGCCCTTGTTGAGTCGCTACGTAATACCGCCAAAGAAACATTGAACATGGCTCGAAGCATCGAATCTGAGGCTACTGTTACCCTGCGAAGCAACCCAAAAGAATACAAACTCATCATTCCTCTCGGCATGTTTGCGGGCATAGCAATTGATGCATTAGGGCTAACCAAAGCCCCCAATGTTGTGTATGTCGGTGAGTGCCGCATGGGTGGGGTGGACTACAACACTGTGCGTATCCATGTTCGCGAACCGTTCATAGTTGACCCGACCCAATGGACTGCTGTTGGTGAGACTACGCTTGTTTGGAGTGAATAAATGATTGCTGATTTGTCACTACAAACACTGAGCGGGAGTTATGCCTCATTGGGCATTGGCCGCTTAACAGCACAAGAAGAAACCTATGTTCAAAGACGCACGCAGGGGATTAATCCCTCTGCGGCAGCGCGGGCGGCTGGCTTTCGATACCCCGCTAGAGCAGTGGCAGAAATGGCACAGCGCGAAGACATTACATTAGCTATTTCATACATGCGGGAAATGCAGCGCCAAGTGGCTGTACAGGCTGGTGCGCTTGAGTTCACTCGGGATGATGCAACGGCACTCTACCTTGAGGCACACGCTAAGTCGGCAACGGCTATGGAAGAAATACGCGCAGTCGATTCGCTTGTGAAACTGCATGGCCTAGCCACACCTGACCGTGTTGAAATCAATGTCACGAACCGTGGGCAAATGGAAAACATGGATGACGAACAGCTACTCAAACTTGCAGGGCAGGACATACAGCTAAGCCCTGACGAATATGTGGAGGTTGGCGATGCAGAATAAGCATTGCCATGAGTGTTTGCGTACCGTTGCTCACTTTGAAATGTATGACGACAAACACTGCTTACCATGCGCTAAGCACCTAGGAACGTTCGTAAGGCCATCTAACAAAGAATCAGTGCAACGTATCGAACATGAGTTCCAACGTGTCAATGAGGAAGAAGTAGAGGCCTTTAACGCAGAACTGGAAGCCAAGAAAGAGCTTGCAGAACGTGAGCTTGTTCGCCGCCGCCTTTTACCCTTTATCAAGCGTCACAATGATACATATGTTCCGGGGTGGGTACATGCCGATATATGTGTTCGCCTTGAAAAGTTTGCCAAAGATATTGAAAACGGGTTGTCGCCACGTTTGATGATTACCATGCCACCACGACACGGTAAAAGTGAGATTGGCTCAAAGACTTTCCCCAGTTGGTACTTAGGCCGTAACCCAACACATGAGGTAATCATCTGTTCGTATGCAGGTGACTTAGCCGAAGATTTCAGTCGTAAGTGTCGTGACTTATTAGACACTGATAAGTTCAAAGCGGCATTTAAAACGCGGCTATCTGCTGATTCCAAGAGCGTTAAAAAGTGGGCGACAACTGATGGCGGTAGTTTTACTGCGGCGGGTGTTGGTGGCCCTATTACGGGTCGTGGCGCTCACTTGGGCATTATTGATGATCCCGTAAAAAACCGTGAAGAAGCCGAATCGGATAAGACACGTCAGAACGTGAAAGATTGGTACTCGTCTGCATTCTACACGCGTCTTGCACCAGGAGGGGGTGTTCTTATCATCCAGACTCGCTGGCACGATGATGATTTAGCAGGCTGGTTACTCAACATATTTGATGAAGCCAAACAGGAAGCTGCGGAAAAAGGTGAAGCTGTACCTGACGATGTGGACAAGTGGGACTTGGTGGAATACCCAGCCATTGCAACGCAGGACGAGAAGTACCGCAAAAAGGGTGAAGCACTGCATGAGGCGCGTTATCCGTTACCCTCTCTTCGTCGTATCAAACGTGCCATGATCCCCCGAGATTGGGAAGCGCTGTACCAACAGAAACCCGTATCAGACGATGGTGATTTCTTCACGCGAGATATGTTCAGATATTATAAGCCGGGCGAAATGCCACCGCTTAATGAGATGCGGCTTTATGCTGCGGCGGATTTGGCAATATCTACTAAGCAGACCGCCGATTACAGTGTGTTTGCCGTTGTTGGCATCGACAGAAAGCAAAACATTTGGCTTGTAGACCTCGTACGTGGCCGATGGAACTCGTTGGGTATCATTGACCGAATGTTCGAGATTCAGACGAAATATAACCCTGAATTGTTTGGCATTGAAACGGGGCAGATTGAGCTAACGCTTGAACCGTTCATACAAAAAGCCGAGCAGGAGCGGGGCATAAGCTTACGTTACGAGAAGCTTAGAACACGTGGAGCAGATAAGGGCACACGTGCTAGGCCGTTGCAGGGTCGTATGGAGCAGGGTAAATTTTACTTTCCTACCGTTGACTCGACACCTTGGATGTCTTCACTGCAAAACGAAATGCTTAAGTTCCCACTTGGGGCTAACGATGACCAAGTGGATGCGCTGGCATGGATTGGTCAGATGATCATGTTATTTGGTATCCGTAACGAGAAGAAAGTTAAGTCTAAGGAGTCGTTTAAAGACAAGCTTAGGAAGTACGGTGGGGGCACTAAATCCAAGAGTAAAAGCGGTATGGCGGCTTAGTGGTTTGTTGTTAAATAGTAGTGCTACTGTTATTATTAGTAAACAGTAAATAATAATAACAGGTCGCAACTTGGACGCTGAAAACATAAAGATGTTTATTGCACTAGGTGCTGTATTCGCTGCCATCGTGGGACTGTGGCACACCGTCGTAGTCGTCCCTATCAAAGAGCAGCTACGAAATAATAACACTAGCATTCGCACACTTGAGATAGATAGTGCGAAGCTAGACACCACGCTTAACGCGCTTACTTACGCTATAGAGCGTCTCACCGATAGATTGGATCGCTAATGAGCAAGAAGAAGAAAGTAGATTCTCGTATGGTCGCTCGTGATAATCAAACTCGATTTGAAGAGGCGAACAATACGAAGCACAAAGAGTTCATTGCCCGTGCAGTCCGTAACAACCAGTTCTATGCTGGTGAACAGTGGAATAAGGAAGACAAAGCGCGTTTAGATGCGGAAGGTCGCCCAGCACTCACACTGAATATGATCTTATCTACGGTCAACGCTATTATTGGTGAACAACTCGAACGTAAATTGGAAGTCGTTTACCGACCTAATGACTACGGTGATGAAGACACTGCGTTTGCGTTGAATGCTATTACCCGCAATATTCTCGCCACAAACAACTTTGATGACAGTGAAGAAGATGTGTTTGCCGATGGCCTAATCTCTGGTCGTGGCTATTACGATGTACGCATGAACTTCGAGAAGAACTTGCAGGGTGAGGTACAGATTACTTCGGAAGACCCGATTGATATTATTCCTGATGGTGAAGCCAAGAACGCTGACCCTTCAACGTGGAACGAATGCTTTATATCACGTTGGCTTACGCTTGATGAAATCGGTGCTGAGTATGGCTGGGAAAAGGTAGAAGGCCTAGAACGCTTGGTCGATACCAACAGCTTTAACACGGACGATAATTTCGAATATTTTGAGCATACATTCGGTGGCGCTGACCGTACATCAACTCTTGATGAAAGTGATAGCCGAGAACTGCGCCGTGTCCGTGTAGTTGAGCGCCAGCACTATCGCGTGTCAGAACAGTTCCACTTTGTTGATATGGTAACGGGTAACATGCGTCCTGTTCCTTATGGCACGAGTAAAGAAGAACGCGAAACGTTTGCTGAGCATTATGGCCTAGACCTAGTTAAGCGCAAAGGCCGACGCGTTCGTATGACCACAACGGCTGATGACATTGTGCTGCATGATGATTGGTCTATCTACCGCTCGTTCACAATCGTACCGTTCTTCGCGTACTTTAGACGAGGCCACCCATTCGGTCCTGTTGATAACCTAATCGACCCACAGAACTTGTTGAACAAGACAAGCTCGCAGGAATTGCACATCGTTAACACGACAGCAAATAGTGGTTGGGTTATCCAAGAAGACTCGCTTGTGGATATGGAGGCCGAAGACCTTGAGGAACGCGGTGCTGAGACAGGCCTAGTGCTACAGTACAAACGTGGCTACGAAAAACCAGACAAGATTCAGCCTAACCAAATCCCTACAGGTATTGACCGTATTTCGCAAAAAGCGGCAGCTACTATCCGTGAAATATCGGCAGTGAATGCGTCAATGTTGGGTACGGCTCGCGCTGACCAATCAGGCCGTGCGCAAGAGGCCGCTGTGGGTCGTGGTCAAATTCAAGTGTCTGTTATCGTAAGTAACTTGAAACGTGCGCGTCGCAGAGTGGGTAAGAAGGTGCTTGAGTTGGTACAGGACTTCTACAGCGAGACTCGTTACTTTAAGGTGACGGGTAACAGCATAATGGCTGGTGAAGAACGTACGGACGACGTGGGTATCAATGTTCCTGAGGAAGATGGCAATATTCTCAACGATGTTACCGTTGGCGATTACGAGGTTGATATTAGCTTTAGACCTTCTGGCGGCACAATGGCTGACCAAGAGTTTGAAGAAGCTCTGCGCTTACGTGAAATGGGTGTCGCTATTCCTGACCATGTTATCGTTCAGCACTCTAACCTTACTAAACGCGGCGAACTTGCTGAGTTCCTTAAGCAGAGTCAAGGCTTTGGCGAACCTACCGAAGAACAAGCAGCACTCGAAGAAATGCAAGTCGAACACCAAATCAACATGCTTCGTAAAGAACTTGAGAAGACGGATGCTGACATTGAAGTGGCATTGGCTACAGCTAAAGAGAAGATGGCTAAAGCTGACTCTCTGATGGGCTTTAATCAAGCGCAGATGGAACTTAAACGCTTAGAACAAGAACGTGCAACGAAAGAGCAAGAGCTTTCTCTACGCATCGCACTGGCCGCTAGAGGACACCAGAATCAGAACGCTATGAATGACAAACGTATTTCTAGCCAAATCGCTATGAAATCTATGGATATGGCGTATACTGCCTCGGATAAAGATAGCAGTAACACTACTAAAAATAATAAGAAGGGTAACTAATAAATGGCTGCAAACCATAACGGCTTAGACGCAACATCTGTAATCGTTGATGATTACATTCCACCAACTCCTGCTGAGCGCGGCGACTTCGTAGATGAAGATGACGCGCCTGCTGACGAACCCGAAGAAGAACTGGACGAGCTAGAAGAAGACGAGCCAGAGGAAGATGCGCCAGAAGAAGACGAGCCAGAAGAAGACGAGCCAGAAGAAGACGAGCCAGAAGAAGACGCGCCAGAAGAAGACGCGCCAGAAGAAGACGCGCCAGAAGAAGATGCGCCAGAAGAAGATGCGCCAGAAGAAAAGCCAGCGAAGGGCAAGAACAAGCGCCAAGTGCCACTCGACCGTTTGAACAAAGAAATCTCAAAGCGTCGTGCGTTAGAGACCCAACTGACCGAACTTCGCAAAGCGCCAGAGGTTGCACCGCCAGAGACTAAAGCGCCTGAACCTGAGGCTACAGGTATTTCGCGTGAAGAATTTGAAGGTATGCAGGAAGCAATGCTTGATGGCGAGACAGACAAGGCATTCGAGATATTTGGCAAGATGATGAGCAGCCAGAACCAAGCGGCTCAAAGCCTTACAGAAAAAGACGTTGCAGACCGTGTTCGCAGTGAGATTAACCAAGACCGTGCGACTGCTGAACTGGTTAAAACGGCTACTGATTTATCGGTTCAATATCCTGAATTAGATAGTGCGGGCGATGATTCGGACGACGGCTTGATTGAAGAAGTTGTTGAAATGCGCGACCTGTACGTTGAACGTGGCTTATCACCATCTGACGCGCTTAAGAAGTCAGTACGTCTAGTTGCGTTAGAGAACGGCTTAAAAGACCGTACAGCTAAGCCTAAGGCCGATATGGCTAAGCCTGCTAAGCGATTAAACAGCAAAGCTAAACTAGATGCTGCTAAAAAAGAACGTGGCAAGCTAGGGGGGTCAGGTGGAAGTAGCCGCCCTAAGGTGGATATTTCGCGATTAGGGGATGAAGAGTTCGGGAAACTGAGCAAAGAAGCGTTAGCCACCGCACGTGGCGACTACATCGCTTAACCTCTGCTAGAGCCAACCTTAAGGTTGGCTTTTCTTTGGTGGTAAGTTTGTCCATTCGGGAACTTGCCCACGCTCTGAAACCCCCATCATTGCTAGGTTTCCACTGTCGTTCAGGAATACGCGCACTGATGTACCATTTGAAAAGTTTACGGCGTAAGGTTTAAAACTCTCGGCGGGGTAGCCCATCCTACCGTTCAGCTCAACTAGGCTGCATGTCGCAGCACGAATAGCCTTGGCTCGCTTGCTCGCTGTGTACCGTATCGTAAGGCGGGCAGCCTCTTCGCACACGGCAGCTTCATCCCATTTTGGCGTTATGTAAACACCGTCTGGTATTGGCAGATTGCGTGCCACATAGTTTATGTAAGTCCTCCATGAAACGAACGCGACTGACAGACTTACGCAGACTAGCATTGTTATTTTTGATGTTTTGTCCATTGTGTATATCCCTAAATTTTCGAACGGCCAGTATATAGAGGCATTTACGCATGTCCACTCTATCTGAAAATAAACCCTTGATTAGTAGTGATACTGTTTACATGGTGCAGTAGTGTTGCTACTATTGAAGCATATTCAAGGTGATACCTTGTAAATCAATCCTGCCCCACAGCTCAGTCATGCCGTGCATACATTTCGATAGACCCACGTTACGGGACGACTCAAAACACTTGGATTTATTAAGTCCTCTGTTTGTCGTTTCGCAACAAGCCAACGGCTCAGGGACTAACGAAGGATATGCACTGTAATGGCAAAAACTAATTTCTCAGCGTTAGATGATGACGCTAAAAAAGTATGGTCACGTGATACGTGGCATCAAGCACGCGACAAGATGTTCGTGTCTAAGTTCATGGGTTCGGGTCAAAACGCAATGATCCAACGTATTACGGAGCTGACTAAATCAGAACGTGGTACAGAAGCAGTTGTAACCCTTGTTCCAGATATGCACGGCGACGGTATTGTTGGTGACAACGAGCTGACCGGTAACGAATCAACATTAACTGCGCATCAAGACAAAGTTGAAGTTGACCAATTACGTAACGCAGTGAAGAACACGGGTAAAATGAACGACCAGAAAACGGTTGTTAACTTCCGTGAACAAGCGCGTGACCAGCTATCTTACTGGTTATCAGACCGTTTAGATCAGATGACATTCCTACAACTAGCTGGCTTAGATTTCGCGCAAACGAATGATGGTCGAGTACGTCCTGGTCAGGGCTCTAATGATGACAACTTGTCTGACTTAGCGTTCAACACTGACGGCGGCCTTGCCTCAACGTCTGAGCGTCACCTTATGTGTATTAAAGGCGGCCAAGTTACTGAAAGTGACACGACTGCTATTACTGCCCAAGACAAACTAGGCTACGACCACATTGTACGTTTACAAGCGATTGCTAAGACTCGTTACATTCGTGGTATTCGTGGCACTGGCGGTTCAGAAGTTTACCACTTGTTCCTACACCCAATGGCACTTGCTGCACTGAAATTAGACCCTGATTTCAAAGAGAATGCGCGTCATGCGGGCGTTCGTGGCGACAGTAACACATTGTTTGCTGGCGGCGAGTCTTACATTGTTGATGGCCTACACATCCATGAGTTCCGTCATGTACCAACTACGCTTGGTGTTGCTTCGGGTTCTAAATGGGGTGCGGCTGGCACTGTTGAGGGTTGCATGGGCTTACTATGTGGCGCTCAAGCACTCGGCTTTATTGACCTTGATAGCCCTTCATGGGATGAACGAGACCATTTCGATTACGGTAACAACTTCGGTATCGCGTACGGCAAAATCTTCGGTATGAAGAAAATGCAGTTCAAAGATGCTAAGAAGACTGCTGACCGTGCTGTTAAACAAGATTACGGCGTTCTACGTATCGACTTCGCGATCTAATTTGCAGGGGGTGGTGACGATTACCCCCGACCTCTAAAGAGACAAAAACATGAAATTGAAAAACTTTACTCGCGACACTATCCGTGTAACTGCCCGCATTGGCGGCCATGTTATCCGTTTTAAATCTGGCGAAGAACGCAGCGTTCCACAACACCTTGAAGAAGATGCAATTCGCGCAGGCCTAGTGCCACTTGATGACATTATGGATATTGCGGAGCGTGAAGCCGAGCTTGCATCTGTGATTCAGTCTCATAAAGACGCTGAGGCTAAAGCAGAAGTGGAAGCCGCAACGGAACAGACGAAAGCGTTAGAAGAAGCCGCAAAAAAAGCTAAAGCAAGTGAAGCAGCTAAGAAATCCGCGGCAACACGTGCCGCGAACGCAGCTACTAAAGCATCTGAGTAATAGGGAAAAACGTCATGTTAACCGTAGGAACAATACTAACAAACCGCGTCCGTGTACTTTTACGTGATATTGACGAGGGCGGTGTTCAATGGCGTGACCCTGAGTTAATCCAATGGTTTAACGAAGCTTGTGCCGAGATTGCCCGTGTACGTCCTGAATCATGCAGCAGCACTGAAACCTTTAACTTAAGCGCAGGCTCTAAACAGAGTGTAGCGGCGCTTGGCGCATCGCGTGTGCTAGAAGTTGTTTGTAATATGGTGGGGGAAGATGAAGGTCGCTCAGTTCGTCGTGTCGAACGCGCTACACTGGATAACGAAGACCCTAACTGGATGGCCGCTACTAAAACGCTAACAGTCTTCCGCTACAGTGTAAGCCTTACTGACCCACGAACTTTCTATGTGTACCCACCTACAATTGGTGAGAATGGTTTAATGATGGTTATTGGCACTACGCCAGCAGAGGTTTTATCACTTGATGAACCGTTCCCATTACCTACGATGTACGCCGCTTGTGTAGCTAACTACATTTTGCATCGTGCGTTTGGTAAGTTCACTGAATCGGAAGGAATGCAGGCTCGCGCGCAAAGTTACTACAATGTGTTTACGGCTCAAATTGGTGACACACAAGCTAGCATGGAAAGCGACAATGGTGTGACACGTGATCCAATAGGGGCTCGTTAATGGCTAACGTCCAAGAATGGGTAGACAGTATCCGCATGGACGTTTCAGAGCCGTTAGACCCTACAGTGGCGCGACAGGTACGTTATGCCCTGCAAGAGTTTTTTAGGACTTCGGAAGTGTGGTTACATACTGAGCGCATTAAACTTGTAGAGGACACTGCGGCACTTCAAATGTTACCTGAGGAAACTTATGTAGCGTCAACGAAGTTCGCTTATTTCGAGCCTGAGGGTCGTAGTGACCGTTTTAAGCTTGTTAGTGAACTAGCTCACCGTATCAGTAAAACAAACCGTGTGGGGTCATTCTCGCACAGTGGTAACACTATCATTTTAGACGCGTTTGAAAAGGGTACGCTTGAGGTATCGGTTGTTGTGCAGCCCACCCGAAACATAGAAAGCGTACCCGACTCGTTAGCTGACAAATGGTTTGATGTTATAAGGCGTGGAGCTATTGCCCGTTTACTGTCGATGCCAGATGCTACTTGGGCTAACAGCCGAGCGGCCGCAACGTACGAAATGCACTTTCGCGAAGGTATCGACAAGGCTAAGCGTGAGGCACGTGATGACCGCAGTCGCCCGAAACGTTCGGTGCAGTTTAATACAGGATTTTCATGGTAAGTGATCCATTCAGTGTTGAAGACATAGCAAGGGTTTTCCCTACAATTAAGCCGTTCATTGAGCGGCTTTATCGTGAGTTCGGGGGCTACCCTGAGCATGAGGTGGAACGTCTGTTACTCGTTGGTGCAGCTACTTTACATTTAGTGGGGGAAGATGCGTTCCTAATTGCCCAATGGTCTGAGAATACGTGTCACGTTTTATGTGCGGCTTCGTTGAAAGGCCACCTTGATTCATGGCCTGATGTTATTAGTGATACTACTAGCTATGTCAAACAGTTGGGGTGTAGTAAACTGACTTTCACCAGCCCAAGAGAAGGCTGGGGTCGCGTGGCAGCGCAAGTAGGTTTCCACGTTGAATCAAAGACGTATGCTATGGAGTTTTGAAATGTCTAGTCCAGAGAAGCCCACCACCCCTGAGGGGGAGAAAATGCAGGTCAAGCTTGCAAGCAAGATGTTCGAGGAAGGAACAACCGTAAAAGAGGGGTCGCGTGATGCGTTCATGGCCTCAAACCGCCGTGACGAGCGTTCTAACCTTATGTCCCGCGTTGGTGCAGAGTCCGCCAGCATTAGTCGTACACGCCTTAAAAAATCACGCTCAGGTGGCGAGTTTAAGACTGTTGATGGTGGCGTTGATGTGCAGTCTACTGGCATTTCTGCAACGGGCAAAGGCGGGCGTTCTTATGGCACTGAGGGCGATATTGTTCGTCAAGATACCTCAAGCACAGCGCGCGTGGCACGTAGCATGGCAGCAGTGGGTCAGCAACGTTCGTTAAGTGATTTCACGGACTCTAATAAGAAGACACAAGCATTCCTAGATATCGGCGTGGCGGCGACTTCGGCCTATGCCCGTTCGGATGGTTTCGATGAGAAAAACAAAGAGGAAATCGGTGGTGAGGTGTCAATTTTCAGCCCGCTATCTGCCTCAAACTATGACGAGATGGGGAGAACTACATAATGCCTACTGTAAAGCAGACGACGACTAGTGGGGCTATTACGCCATCTAATTCGCAAACTGTTGCGCTCGCCAAACAAGAGAAAACATATGGTCCGGGCAAAATTGGAATGGTGCAACGAGCCGCCGACGCAAAGCTTGATGAAAAGTCGTATGAAGACTCGCTTGAAGATATGTACCGCCAGCAAGTCCTTGACTATGAGCAGAACACATTGCCCGTTGTTGACGACCTTGTAGACGAGTCGAAAAGTACGTCAATCGTTGATACGTCACGCAAGCTAAGCGATGGCCTAGGCGAGAAGACGGCGAATACTGTTGATCGCCAATTGGGTTACAGCATGAGCGGCCAACTAGCATCGCAAAGTAGCGCAATGGATCGGACACAAACAAGAGGTGTTGCGACAGCTCGAAGCGCTGTTATGACCCAAGCGCATGAAGACCAACGCGTTAAACAACAAGCAGCCCGTACACAGCTAATGAGTATTGGTGAGCAGTTGCAAGCGACGGGCACGGCCTCTATGTCACAAGCATACCAAGCTAAGCAGCAACGTGACGCAGCGTATAAATCTGCTAAAGGTGGATTTATGACACAGGTTGGCGCAGTGGCAGGCGGCGTTATTGGTGGCTTTGTAGGTGGGCCTATGGGTGCAGCTGCGGGTGCTTCTCTTGGTGGTGCGGCAGGCGGCGCTATCAGTAACTAATAAGGAATGATCATGGCAGGATATGGCATGCACGATGGCACAGCCATCATTAATGCAATTGGGCAGTACGCGGATTACACCGAGCGTCAGAAAGATAAGACGTACGCGCGTAACCGACAAGCAAAATTAGATGAAGAACGTTCGTCACGACAAGCTATTGCTGACAACCGTTCGGAAACGTTGTTCAACAGACAGACGGACGAGTACGACAACAAGGTAGCTGAGCGTGACCAATCTAAGCAGGCGCGTCAGTCTTATGTAGACAGTATATCGGGTGATATTGATGCGCAGGAACAGGCCGCAATTCAGCGCAACCAGCGTTTGTCTCGCTCTGTTAGCCGCAGTGGTGACGAAATTACCCCTGTAGACAATGGCGATGGCACGACTTCATTTGGTGTTCTAAAAGATAACGGGGAACAAACGCAGCTAACGTCAAACCCAAACGATAACAAGAGTAAGCCGCTTCGTGCCAAGAACGAAGACTTACCGCGCCTACAGGAACATGCACAGCGCAGTATTGATATTGCTGAAAAGAATGGCGTTGAACCTGAAAACCATTCGGCCTATATCCGTGCAGGCTTTACCTCAGATGAAAATGGCAACATTCGTGAAGCCAGTGAATCGGAGTTTATGTCTAACCTTAAGTCTCATGGACTGTTGAAAGGTAAGCAGACTTCACCTGACAGTGATGTGCCTATCAATGCGGGCGAAGGTGCGCCAACTGTTAAGCCTGAGGGCGATGGTTCTGTAACAGCTAGCGACTTGGCGAACCCGATAGGTTTCGTGCAGCGTAAGATGGCAGAGAGTGTGTTTGTTGGCCTCGAACAGATGTATAACAAAGGTGCAGCGGGTGCTAGAAAAATCATGGAAGCGGGTAACTGGTTGTCTGATGGCGCTAAGGAACGTGGCTTTGGTGATACGGTTAAGAAGACGGCCAACCAATTCGTTATGGGCAAAAATGCTAAAGCTAGTATCGAGAAAAAGGGCGAGGTTAAGATACTCCCTAGCAATAAAGTAGAAACGCCGGAGGGTGTCGATGACCTTGTGGATACCAAAGAAACGGTAGAGAGCATGGGTTCACCACCGCTTAAGGCCAGAGCAGAGCTTAAGCCTGTGTTGCAGTCCGATGATGTTGAAACGCGTATGCAAGCCATTCATGAAAAGTATGCAACTCGCCGTAAACGTGCTGCTGTTGTGGGTGAGCTTTACCTTACTAATAACATTGACGAAGGTCAGATGCGTAACTACATGGAAACGGGCGATATGCGTGTGTCTAAGATGGAATTGGACAAGCATAATGTGGCACTTGATGTGGCAGAGGCCAGAGGTCAAGCGGCCGTAGCAACAGCCGAAGCAAAACGCTTTGATGCCCAGCGCAAGTATGTTGACTTAGCGGGTAAGAATTATAAAAGCGATGTTAAGCGCCGAAATGATGCGTTGGAGTTCCTACAGGATGAAGGTTCTAATATTGCTGATTGGTATAGTGGTCGAATGGGGCTTAAAGGACAACAAGCTGCGGGTGTTCGTGGCCGTGTTAAAGCGTTGGCAACAAGCCTTATGGGTAGCGAAACGTTCAGCATTGACCAGATGAAAGACCCTAAGTTCGGCGCTATGTTCAATGAGGGTGTTCGTTCGTTCTTGGCAAATAAAGGAGAGGACAACAACCTGTCTGCTGAGACTGTTCTACCATTTATCAATACAGCATTGGGTAAGTTCAAGCCAAACGCGGCACAGACGATTTTAGGCGCGTCTAAGAACTCAGGCCGTTCGCTTCGTGAGGTGCGTAATGCGTATGATAAAAAGCTAATGAGATATTCAGATGCCGCAAAGGAAAAGGGCTTAGACTGGAATGAAGAACGTCAAAAACTGTTTGATACAGGTTTTACTTCCGACAACCTTTAGTAGTAATACTGTTAAAGTAACTAAGTAGTAGTGTGATAAAATCCCTAACAGTTAAATGTTAGGGATTTTTTGTATGAACGAAGACGAGTTAATGGCTAGGTTACTTGAACCAAATGATGGTGATAGAGCATTGGCAGAACAACAGGCCAATACAGATAAACGCGATATTGAGCTGCGCGATGGCGACAGTGGCGGCATTGGTGGCGAAAAAGATGCACGTGCTAAAGGCTTTAACAGCGTTGAACGTGAGCATGATTGGCGTAGCGACTCAAATATTAATGCGGGGCTAGAACAAGAATTGTCGCAGAGCATTATTGACGATGGCGGCTACGTAGATGCTGGCGGTGAACGCGGGGCATATGGGCGTAAAATCTCTACGTTTCGTGACAAGAACGGCCTAGACGTTGCGGGTGATTTAGTACGTTCGGGGGCGGCAATGCCAACTCAAGATGCTGATTCTATGCAAGCGTCACTAACAGGTATTACGCGTCGCGCACTCGGTTACGAGTCTACCAGCAACACAGATATGAACGCTGTAGGCCAAGAGCTTCGCGACACAAACGACGAGTTTACATCATGGATGGGCGGTGAGTTCCAACCCAAAATACGTGACCGCCGTGGTACGTTTAGCCGTGCATTTGATCGCGGAACGGATGAAACTAAAGCCGCATTAGGTGGCGCGCTAAACTATATCGGTGAATCACTTGGCAATGACGAGTGGAAAGAAGAAGGTGAGCTTGTTGCATTTGAACATGGCGTAGCAGCCTCCGCTAACAAGCGTCAATTCGAGTCAGTCGATAAGGTTCAAGGCTTTGGCGATGCAGTAGATTATGTTGTTGAAACATTGGGCGAGGCTGCTCCTGGTCTTATTGTTGATGCGATAGCAACTGCGGGTACTGTTGCAGTCGGCGCGGCTACAGGCGGTACGGGTGCTGTTGTTGGTGCAGGCCTAATGGGTGCAATGCGCGCTACGGCAACGCGTTCGTTAATGAAGGGTGTTAAGGCTGGATTGTACGCGGGGCCTGCTGTATCTGGTTTTGCTCAGGCAGCGGGGGCGATGGAAAATCGTCTTGATGCTTCGGGTAATGAAGACCACGGCAGCTCTACATTGGCCTCAGGCCTTGTGGGTGCGGCGACTAATGCGCTTCCATTTATTGCTGTTATGAGCAAATCACTTAGAGCCACAGGAATGTCAGAGGCAGCGGCGCAACCTGTCCTTGATGCATTGGCTAAACCATCGGTTGCAAAGCGCTTAAAAGACGTTATGAATACCGCCGCATTGGGTGCAGGCATCGAAGGTGCTACCTCCACAGCGCAAGTAGTGATTGATGAAGTTATTGCAACCGAAATGGGCGGCACTGATTGGAATCTTGAAACACGCGATATTGTTGAAGCGGGCATTCGAGCTGTTATTGGGGGTGGTGCTGTCGGTGGTATCGCATCGAGCTTGGGTAACTCTGTTGGTTACATGCGTGACTACAACGAAGCTAGACGCGGTGCTGATGCTGAGGGCGAAGCTGTTGATGCTCACGGCTGGAAAGAGGACACCGTAGAAGAATCTGAAAACGAAGCGCCTGCATACGATGGGTCTGAGTCGTTAGAACTGAATGTTGAACGTGTTGCAAAGCGTAAGCCTAAGGCGCGTAAAACTGCTGCGGGTGATGATGCCGATGTTGATGCGGGTGTTGTAGGCCAAGGGCAATTTGACTCTATGACCTCTCGCGATGTGCCGAATCTTAAGACTGAACGCTACGATGAATTACGTAAGATGCTTGAGCCTGAGGGCAAACCGCTTGATGAGAAACAGGTAGGGGCACTCGTTGACTCGGGAACACTTACGGATGAAGAACTGGC
This sequence comes from Pseudoalteromonas sp. C8, assembly GCF_011378685.1. Lineage (NCBI taxonomy): Bacteria > Pseudomonadati > Pseudomonadota > Gammaproteobacteria > Alteromonadales > Pseudoalteromonadaceae > Pseudoalteromonas > Pseudoalteromonas sp. C8. The sequence continues at coordinate 124,398 of NZ_WTKT01000004.1, read as the reverse complement.
GAGCTATTCAGCCGATTCTCATTACGGTTCTAAAACACCGTTGTCGGGTGGTTATGACAAGGCCAAAGGGGATGCAGCCCTTGCTAATGTGTTCCGTAAAGTCGTTAGTATGTCACGCGAAGGTAAGCTTAAACTGACTGACGAACAACGCGAAAAGCTAACAATGGCCGAAGATGTGGGCACAGATGTTGCGCTTAAAGGGGCGTTGGGTGCTATCAATCCTGAGTTCAATAACATTGTCTACCGAAACGCTAACAAGTTCGATGGCCGTGCGATGTTCCGTGACTACTCCAAGGTTAAGTCTGCCCGCATCAAAAATAGCGAGCGCATCAAAAAAGAGTCCAAAGTAGAGAAAAACATTGATAACGCACCAACGGTTAAAGTTCCTAAAGGCAAAGCGCCGACGACTAAAGAGAAGAACGTACCAGATAGCGCGCCTACTTGGATTAAAGAAGGTCGCAAGCCAAGCAAAGAAGAACTAGACGAGTCGATGACTATGTTGTCAGATGTTAAGGACAAGCTGGCTATTCGTATTCGTGGTGTGATCCAAAGTAAGGGCAAAGATACACAGGCCGCTAAAGATATATTCGATACACAATTAGCCACTACCCGTAAGCAGCTTAACGAGGTCGGTCAACACTACGAACTTGAGCGTACTAGCTCACTCGAAGCTGACAAACTTTCATTGTTGACTAAGATTGCAGACAGTAGCGAAAATGGCACAACGGCTAAAGCAGAAGTTAAGGCCAAACCCAAACCAGCCCCTACGACTGTTGTTGGTAAGCTTGATTACCTTAAACGAGAGTTGGGAACGCGTACGGCCAGTGATGGCGATATGGGTAAACTGTTGGAAGCTGAAAAGCAGTTCAACAAGAATGCTAAGGACAATGACGCGTTAGACCCAAGTAAACTTACACCGGTTGTGCGTAGCTTATTGGGCAAACGTGACAGCTTTAAAGACAAGCCAGATGACCTTAAGAAAATCGACGCATTACAAGCGCGTGTTGACAAGTTCGAGTTCAACGAAGCCTATAAGAAAACCGTCAATAAGATGTACGAGGACACTGCTGCCGATAGGTCGCGTCGTGAACTTGGCGACAGGAACGACCAACAACTAGCGTATGCTGAACGTGGTGAAGATGGCGCGGAACGTAGCATTGGCGATGTTCAAAGCACGATTGACACCACATCAAACGACCTAGAAGTTGCGGCAAACTATACTCGTAGAACCTCTGCGGCGGTCGATGCTTATCAGCTACTTCGCAAAGTGCCTGGTCTAAACGCAAGTGGCTTAGTTAAGTTCATGCGTGAGTCGGTTAAGCCTAACGAACGTGAGCTATTGCTAGGAAATCGTTTGCCTAAACGCAGAAGTGCAAACTCTAAGGCCATTGATAACCAGAACTCGAACAAGACTAACCAGTTCGCTAAAGGTTCAGAGAAGCCGCCAGCCTTTACATTCGGTGAGCAAGAGAAGCGTCCTGACTCTAAGCATGTGTCAGAGGGTACGATTAAAAAGCTTAAGGAATACTTGGAAAATGACGACCTATCTGCATTCGGTACTCTACTGTCAAAAATTGGCATACTTCCGAAAGATAGTGGCATAGGCCAGTTAGCTAAGGCCAGCCCCGAAGAACGATTAATATCTAGTGTTCGTAGCTCATTTGCCAGTAATAAGCGTGTGCGTAATGCCCGTGACGAGGCGGGTCAAAACCGTAGTGACCGTGGCGTGATGGCACGTGATAACGAAAGTGGTAAGGTAATCCGCGTTGATGTTGATGCGGTTACGCGCTGGGCTATGCGTGAAGATGATGTTGATTTTAACGACTCGTCGGGCAAAGACCTTAACTTTATCAATGAGCTTTCAAACTCTGTGCTTAGCGGTATTTCAGCATTGGCCGATTTAAGACTGCCTGATGGCCGACCTGTATTCAGCTTTGATATGAACACAATTCCCGACGATTCCGTTGTTTACCGAATGAATGGCGACAAGCTTGCGTCGGTAACTATGGGTGCAATACGCGCTAACGTTTACCACAAAGGCCGTAAGTACAACAAAAAAGTTGATGTTGTTCGTGCGCCTCATGTTGACCGTGCTGTTAGGCCATTGCTTCGTAAGATTGGGTTAAAACTGTCGGATGCCCCAGAGCTTAAGACCGTTATTGCTACCGCAGAACACGCGGTAAAAGTGGGTAACTTGCTGCCTAAAGAGTTGGTTTCGTTGGTGTCGGGTATTGAGGGCAACATGCGCAAGACTCGCACACTGTCTGACCTTATGCCTGAAGATATTGGCAATGTGTACCGTGATGAAGTCTCTTACGATGATGTGCATACACTGGTTCAGCGCTCAATTGATGAAGGCAAAATCTCAGAAGAACGAGGCGATGACATACTTCGTGATGCGCGTTCGGGCGTGTTCGATAAAGACTACGAGCAAGCGGCTAAAGATGGCGGTGAGCTTACGATCAAATCAGAACGTGTAGACAATGAAATCGCTAACCGTGATGAAATATCGGAAGTCGCTAACACTCGTGGCGCAATCCGCAAAACACGTAAAACTGAAAACCTTAGCGGCAAAAAGGAAACGGCTACCCGTGAGGCACTAACTGAGAATGCAGCCAAAGCTCGCGAAGACTTTGAACTTGCCAAAAAGAGCAAGGGCGATGATATGGTTGCCGAAGTAGAGCGCGCCAGAGTGGAGCATACCGAAGCAAGACGCGCCATGAAGCGATCACTTGTTGACGCAATACGCCGTGATGATGTTAAAGGCCACAGTAAAGCGGCCATTCGTAACGCGCATGGTGATTTAGACAATGCACCAAGCGACCTGTTACATGCAGTAGGTAGTCAAGAACGTAACAACTCACGCAAGCCATTCGTTAATAAAGGCGACTTCGGTGATGCGTCAGATGTGCACCGCGATATGGTACAGGCCAAGCACCGATTAGAGCGCCTTAAGGGTATTAAAGCGGTGGCTGATGCGTCAAAAGAGGGGGTCGATGTTAAGGCCGCTATCCTGTCCGAAGCACAAAGACGTATGGAAATAGCGGAACTGGCACTCAAAAGCCACAAGGACAATGATGTTGGTGTGGGCACTGATATTAGCAAAGGCCGTAAGATACAGCTTAATCGTAAGCTGATGAAAGTTGTTAAGCGTAACCGTGGCCTAGCGAAGAAATCCATGTTCCGCTTGTTAGAAATGACACGTACGCGCCTTGAACGCATCCATCCTGACGCAGCACTACGCGCAGATAAGTTTACGGCCATTCAGCGAAACGCTACAGAGTATTACGCCTCAAGAATAGGCAAAGATGTTGGTAACAACAAAGCCATTCAGAAAGGCTATGAGGACAGCGTGCGCAAGGTGAATAGTCCTGAACGTACTAAGTATGAGGCATTCCTTAAAGACCTGAATGAATACACCCGTAAAAACGACAAATCGTTTGAGTCAGTAAGTTCTAAGGTGCATTTAGATACACACGTTATTGAGCGCAATAGAGAGGGCTTTTTGTCTATCCTCCGCGAAGGTAATGTAAAGAATCCTGAATCGCTCTTAGAGTCTATTTTAGAGGGTCGTGGCTACCCTGAGTTTGCTATTCGTCCAGAGCTGTCGAACCCGCCAAGAGCAGGCCGTAAGGTACTTGATCCACTTTACGATAAACTGAAAGAGGGTAAGTTCGTTGACACCGATGCGCCGCGCCACTTGTTACGTCTAGTTAATTCGGCTACAAGCTGGGCAGCATGGAACAAAACGCATGGCTCAATGGTAGATGGGAAATGGGATTCTAATGGCGAGTTTAACCGTATTCAGAGTGAAGTACATACGGGCAACCGCCACGAGTTCTCTAAACTTTACCAAGGTGTTACAGGCCGATTAGGTATGAGTATGTCACCTAAGTTACGCGCCCTTAACTCTGCGGCACTTGGTTTCCAAGCGGCTACGGTTCTGTGGTTCACTGGCCTAGCGAGTATCCCTGAGGTTGCGGCAACTTACGCACGTATGCGCGGTGATACCGATGGAATGCTCAACGATGCTAAAAGCGTACTGACCAGCGTAGGCCGTGAGAAAATGTACAAGGTGGCACGTGATTACGACATTATAACCAATGACGCTATCGAGCATTCGCTACAAGAAATGTACAACATGAATGACCTATCGACAGGCCGTGTGTCGCAGAAGATACAAGGCACTGTGTTCAGGCTGAATGGGCAGAATTATGTAACTAAGATGACACGCGCCATTGCAACGAAAGCGGCTGAACGCTACATGATACGTGCCGTTGAAGAAGGGTCGAGCGGTGTTGCCCGTTTGAAAGAGCTAGGCGTTACTGCTAAAGATGTTACGGAGTTCAAGGACAAAGCCGACCTGAATACGCCAGCGGGTAAACGCTATCGTGATGCTGTTCACCAATTTGTGAATGAGGCTGTTACGAATCCGCGCGCTACTCAGCTCCCATTGGTGGCGAATGATCCACGTTTCCTGCTTGTCACGACACTTAAGAAGTTCTTCTATGGCTTCTACGATAACGTGCACAAGTCATTAGCAAAAGGCTTCAAGGACAAGGACAGCAGTGTCAATCCTATGATGGCCGTTGCTGTAACCGCAGCGGTTGCCGTACCTCTTGCGTTGGTTGCAGAGGTTATCCGTGAACAGATTCGATACCCGTTTGGTCGTCCTAAATGGCAGGGCGAACGTAACATAGGGGATTGGGGCGGCGCTGTCTTTGCGGCTACTGGACTTCTCGGTCCTGCGACAATGGCAGAGTCAATATATGCGGGCACTACATATGGTAATCACCCCGTTGTGGCGGCAGCAGGGCCGAGTGCCCAATTCGCTGTGGACGTTGCTACGCTTGAAATGCAGCCGAGCCGTATTGTCCCGCTTGCTAACCAAATCCCTTGGCTTGCGCAACCAATCAATGAGGGGGTCAAGAATTTGATTAAATAAAGTAGTAATACTGTTACAATGCCATAATAGTAATACTAATAGGGCATTATCGTGGCAGAACCAAAAACAAAACATTTCGCAGCTAGCGAACTACGATGCACGTGCGACATTTGTAAGGGTGAAATACCTAATGAATGTGACCCGTTTGCACTCAGTATGCTGCAAAAAATACGTGAAGATGTAGGCGCATTGGGCTTGTCTAGTGCGTTCCGATGCGCGCAGCACCCAGACGAAGCTCGAAAGGCTAAGCCTGGTCAACATTTTAATGGCGTGGCATTCGACATTCGCGTGGGATGGGGTGTTAAACGTATGCGTATTGTTGCGCTTGCACTTAAGCTTGGCGCTAAGGGCTTCGGCTTTGGCAACTCCTTTCTACATATTGATTGGCGCTTGTCGGCTGAACCAGTGTCGTGGACATATAGCTAATGAAAATCCTCTTCAATGCGTTCTTGGGCACTGCACCAAAGTTTGATGATGAACAAGTGCCCGATGGTTACGCTACCGTATCGCATAATACTAAATCTGAGCGGGGCATTCTTGAGCCGTGGGCAATGCCTGTGTCGCTTGGGCAGTATGGCCGCAGCAATGCTAAGTCTATGTTCAAGTACCGCAATGAATGGTTCTCTTGGCCGCAAGTTACATACGCGGTTAAAGCGCCTCTTAAGAATGATGCGTACGACTTTGTTGTTATAGCTTCAAAAGATACTGACCCACAAGTCGCATACAACTTGGACGCAGAAGAAGGGGGAGGGCCATACCCAGCGGCCTCTTATCCGCTCAATGTTCCAGTGCCTTTATCTATTGTCGGAGTGACAACGGGTGATGCTGAAAAGTGGGTATCAGAAGCGGTGGCGAATGGTGATGGCAGTGAAGAAATGCCGCCTGACTTTGAAGAAGGAACGGACAGCAATGGCGATGGAATCATTGGCGTTCGTCCTTTCACTGACCCTGAGGTTAGCGAGTATGACCTGTCAGAAGTTGTATACGCTATTTGTTATGTTGATGCGTGGGGCAGATTAAGTGCGCTGTCTGCCCCGACCGATTTAGTGACTATCCGTGAGTGGGAATATATAAACACAACAGCGGTTACGCTTACGTTGCCAGATGTTCCAGACTCTTTACTTTCGGCTGATCCACTTCGCAAGACAACAGCTAAAACCCGTATCTACCGAACCAACTTGGGCACATCGGGCAAGAGTGTGTTCCAGTTCGTTGCTGAAATTCCTAGCACACAGTTAACGTATGTGGATAGCGCGTACAGTGGCGACTTACTTGATGCTCCTATCAACGAGGATTGGGTGGGCGCACCTGACACCAATACTGCGCTTTTCCCTAGTGGCGCAATGGAAAAGATTGCAGTCATGGGCGCGGATATACTTGTCGGCCATAACAAACGAATCTTATGTTTTGCAGAGCCAGAAGCTTTCTACGCGTGGCCTGTGAAGTATTACAAAGTGTTCCAAGAAGACATTGTGACTATCCAACCATCGGGTTCAAACCTTGTTGTGTTAACTACGGGCGTTCCCTACATAATTCAAGGCGTTCACCCTGAGTCAATGGACGCGGCTAGACTTGCTGATCCAGTTCCTTGCTCAAGTCCACACGGCTCGACTGAGGTGGCGGGGGCTGTTTACTTCGCGAGTGAGGTCGGCCTATTCCGTATTGAAAGCTATTCAATGGCTAACGTTAGCACGGGCTTTATCGAGTCTGACGAATGGCGCGCGCTTGACCCATCTACCATGCGATTAGCGAACTCGGATAACAAGGTGTTTGTTCACTGCCCAACAGTCGGCAAAACGTTTGTGTTCGATGCGATTAATCCAAATGCGGGCATACGAACCGTTGACATAAGCGCTGAATCATTCGTTGAGCTTGAGGAAACAAATGACCTTGCTTACATCGACACTGATAGCCGAGAGCTTATGTTGTTCGATTCTAGTAGCGATGCTGTTATGCCTGTCGAGTGGACTTCAAAAACGTATGTGTTCAACGACCCAACGTGTTTCAACATTGCAAAAGTACGTGCGAACCAATACCCCGTACGTCTGCGTGTTGAGTATGACCATGCACTTACAGGCGAGATTGTTAGTTATACGAAAGAAGTGGCTAGCCCTACGTTCTTCTACTTGCCATTCAATAGCCGTGCGTTCAGATGGCGTGTGGGTGTTGATCCAATTAGCCAAGCTGTCCCGCTAGAAATACGTGATATTCAATTAGCCCAAGCGCCAGAGGAACTTGTATGAGCCGTGCTTTACCCCCTGTTCCGCGCGACGCATCCCGCTCTGTCCAACAGTTCCTTTCGGCGCTGCGTGAAACTGTACAGATTCAAGCGGGCATGGGGCGTGGCAACTCTTTAGATAAAGCGGTTACGTTCCGTGACTTTAAACAGGCTGTTGGCACAGTGGATATGCGCCAGCTAATGACCAAGACTGAATCGGGTGTCGTCACAGCATTCAATGACCCTCGACCTAGCATACCGACTAATGTTGAAGTGTTTGGCATGTTCAACATGGTAGGCCTTGAATGGGATAGGCCTAGTGCTTCGTGGTATGCATTCACAGAGGTTTATCGTGTAGACCTAGCAAATGCTATTGATGATACGCCTGTGTTCGCTGACGCGGTGTTTGTTGGCTCGTCATCGACGGGCTTTTACTCGGATATGGTAGAACCTTCTAAATCGTTCATCTATTGGGTTCGACATGTTAACCGTGATTACGTAACAGGCGATGTGCAATCACCTGAGGGCACAAAAGGCACTACGTCCGATACCCCTGAACAGGTATTAATTAAATACAGCAATGAGATTGCACAGGGCGAAAACTTCAAATGGTTGCGCAGTGACTTAAGTGTGTTGGATACCCTAAACAGATCGCTTCAAGGCACTGGCCTAGGTGACTCTAATCTGTCGGCATTGCTAGGCGATAGCGCGTCAGTTAGCGATATGTTGGCCGAACAAGCGCTTAGTGGTGCTATTTCAAAACATGTGCAAAGTGAGACTATTCAGCAACAATTCGCCAAGAACTACGCTCGTCTATCGGGGGGCATTCATGCAGCGGTAAATGCAGACGAAGCCTATGTTCTTCGTATCCAAGAGCTTGAGTCTAAGTGGGAAAACGACCTAGGCAAATCAATATCGGCAAAGATTACTGAGTTCGATACCGTACTGTCTAGTAGCACGGGCGGCATTGCACAGTCTCTACGCAACTTCACTGTTGATTACAACGGTACGAACGTAACGTTAGACCAACTTGCAACGGCCTCCGCTTCTGAGGGCAACAAGTACAACGCGCAATGGGGCGTTAAAACTAAGGTTGGCGACCTACAAGGCGGTGTGGGGTTCTTGAACGATGGGAACAAGACTAGCTTCGTTGTTGATGCTCAGTCATTTACGGTAACGGGCGGTGAGTCAAAGCTATTCCCGTTCATCATTAAAGATGGCAAAACGATAATCGACAAAGCATTTATCCAAGATGCTGAGATATATAATCTGTTGGCAGCGAACATCACCGCAGAGCGCGTAAAGGTTGGCCTGTCGTTTAGCTCCCCTAAGATTAAGGGTGGCTCAATCGAAGGTGCTAGCCTAAGTATCGGTAGCCGATTTAGCGTAACGCAAGAAGGTGTAATGCGCGCTAAAGACGGGTTCTTTGAGGGCAACTTGGCTGCGACAAACGGCTACATGAAGAACGTCCGCATTGACGAGTCTTGCACCATTGAAGGGACGTTGAAAGCCAAGAACATCGAGGGCGATATTGTAGACCGTACAGTTGTTGTTATCCAAGATGATTTCACCGTGCATAGAAACGAGAAGTTCGCCCTTATCTCAGGAAAAGTGTCGCCCGGTGTAATAGGTGCTGAAAGTGATCGGGTTCTTGTCGTAAGCGGCATAGCACTTGACCATCAAGGCGGTGGCGGTTCATCAAGTAACTTTGACGTATACCTGTTGCTCGATGGCTCAGTAGTCCAAAAATTCCATTCACATAACGCGAACGAAGAAGGTTCGGTAACGGTTCAGCTGGGCTGCAATATTCCTGCAAGTACCGCAGAACATACGTTCGCCGTTGTTCTTGTTCCAGACGTAAACGACAACATTCTAGTCCAGCAGTCAGCGATTGTTGCGGACGTATTCAAATCGGGCAACACGTTCAATAGCGTGAAAGGCCTTTACATGTACGAGGTAGATTTTCTATGAGCACTAGCAGATGGTACAGAACGGGTGTTATCACAATGACGAAAGACAGCGATGTGGTAAAGGGTGTTGGGACGTATTGGAAATCAGCGGCAAATAGACCTGTTGAGGGCGATATGTTTTCACTCGATAACCGTGTCTACGAAGTAACCGAAGTCATTGATGATTCTACAATTCGTATTGATAGACCGTACAACTTAATTACTAAATCGAACATGTTGTATGGTATTATGCGCAGTGTGTCAGCAACCACAAACACTCGACTTGCAGCACAAGTCAGTGACACATTAGAGAAGCTAGGGAATCGAGTCACCGTTTCCACCACTGCGCCGAGTGCGGGGCAGGGTAAAGATGGTGACATTTGGATTGTCGCAGCTCCCTAATGGAAATCTTCAATGTCGGCTATAAAAGTAAATGGGACTTGGCAACAAGTCGCATCGGTAAAAGTTAAGAGAAACGCGGTATGGGTTGACCATACGGCGTTTTATTCTAGGTTAGAGGGTGCTTGGCACGTAATCGACCTGAATGCAGAGGCCGTAGGCCCCGCTTACCATGTGTGGAAAGCCTACGCTGATGATGAACAAGGTAACGGCATAAGCCTATTGCCAGAGGGCAAAGAATATATAGGCTTCGCAGTAGGCCAAACTACTGAACAACCCAAACTAGCTGACCCAAGTATTTTCGATTGGTCGCTAATCAAAGGCACTGACGGTGAAGACGTTGATCCAGAAGTCCTCAATGAAATACTCACCAAACAAGATGACATTACCGTCGCGGTCGATGATGTAGAGTCACGCCTTAAAGCCGCAGATGGTGGCCTAGCCTCGGCACTTGCGACTGCGGAACATAACTTCACTGTATCGCTAAATAAAGCTAATGCCCTTATTGTAACTACTGACGAGCGCATTACAGATGGAGTGTCGCGCATTGATACGGCTGTCGAAGGGCTAGACGCAACTATTAAGTCTACGGACACGCGCCTTACGTCTAATATTGCATTGGCTGATTCTAAAATTGCATCGGCTGCTACCGCAATCGGTAACGTTCAGAACGACATTACAGGTCTTTCATCATTAACGGGTTCGCATGGTTCGGCTATCACTGACCTTGAGACAACGACGGATGAACAAGCCCAACGTGTAACTGTTCTTGAGACTAGCGATGGTGCGAGTAAAGCACGTGTTACTACGCTTGAAAAAACTAGCGCGGGTCATGCGTCGCGTTTATCTAATGTTGAAACCAAATCAACTACCGCAGTAGATAAAGCAGATGCCGCGCAAGGCTCAGCAAACGCAGCAAATACGAGAGTGGCAACTATAGCGAACAGTGTCACAGGCCTTGAAGAAACTAGCGAAGGTCATGCATCACGTTTAACTAATGTTGAAACCAAATCAACGAGCGCAGTCACTAAAGCAGATGCCGCACAAGGCTCAGCAAATGCGGCGAACACTAAGGTAGCGACCGTAACGAGTCGTGTCACAGGTCTTGAAGAAACCAGCACAGGCCATGCGTCACGTTTAACTAACGTTGAAACCAAATCAACGAGTGCCGTTACTAAAGCAGATGCCGCTCAGTCCACGGCAGATAGTGGTGTATTTAAGGCCGATACGGCACAAGGCACAGCGAACTCAGCTACAGCAAAAGTATCGTCAGTAACGAATCGTGTGGGTACGCTTGAAGAAACTAGCACAGGCCATGCGTCACGTTTAACTAATGTTGAGACCACATCGACTACCGCAGAGTCTAAAGCAGATGATGCTCAAGATGCGGCAGACTTGGCACAGGCCACGGCTGATAGTGGTGTTCTAGACGCTGGTGCTGCGCAGGGTACAGCCAACGCAGTGAACACTAAAGTAACCTCTGTAACGAATCGTGTTGGAACGCTTGAAGAAACCAGCACAGGCCATGCGTCACGTTTAACCAATGTGGAAACCACAGCAACGACGGCAACCACCAAAGCACATGATGCACAGGACACAGCGGACAGTGGTGTCAGTAAAGCGAACGCGGCACAAGGCACAGCTAACTCAGGTGTTAGTAAAGCAAATACGGCACAAGCTAAAGCTAATTCGGTTGATACGAAGGTTACTACCGTAACGAATCGTGTTGGAACACTTGAAGAAACTAGCACAGGCCATGCGTCACGTTTAACTAATGTTGAGACCAAATCAACTAGCGCAGTTACTAAAGCGGATGATGCACAGGACACGGCAGACAGTGGTGTTAGCAAAGCGAATGCGGCACAGGCCAAAGCGAATGCTGCAACCACTATCGCAACAGCCGCTACGAACCGTGTATCTACGTTGGAAGAAACCAGCGAAGGTCATGCGTCCCGTTTATCTACAGTAGAAACCACAGCAGTTACAGCGGTTACTAAGGCTGATGACGCACAAGACACAGCGGATTCGGGTGTTGGTAAAGCAGCGGCGGCTCAGTCTACGGCGAACAGTGGTGTCAGCAAAGCAAATACTGCACAGGCCAAAGCTAATTCGGCAACGACTAAAGTAACGGCCGTAACGAACCGTGTCGGAACGCTTGAAGAAACGAGTACCGGTCATGCTTCGCGCTTAACTAATGTTGAGACTAAGGCAACCACTGCAACCACTAAAGCAGATGATGCACAAGACACGGCAGACAGTGGCGTAAGTAAAGCAAATGCTGCACAGGCCAAAGCGAACTCGGCTGATGGTAAAGTAAATACAGTCACGAACCGTGTCACCTCGCTTGAAGAAACGAGCGAAGACTACGCAACACGTTTCACTAGTGTTGAAACCACTTCGGAGAGTGGCGTAAGTAAAGCAAATGTGGCGCAAAGTACTGCTAACAGTGGTGTGAGTAAGGCAAATGCAGCACAAGTTACAGCAAACAGTGGTGTTTCTAAAGCGAACGCAGCTAAAGGCCTAGCAGATGAGGCGCAAGACACTGCGGACAGTGGTGTAAGTAAAGCTAATGCAGCGCAAGGTACAGCTAACTCAGCAAACACTAAGGTAACTTCGGTAACGAACCGTGTTGGTACTCTTGAAGAAACTAGCACAGGCCATGCATCACGTTTAAGCACTGTAGAAACGAAAGCGACTACGGGTGTCAGTAAAGCAAATGCGGCACAAAGCACAGCAAATAGTGGTGTCAGTAAAGCGAACACTGCACAAAGTAAGGCTAATACAGCTAAAAAACTAGCGGATGATGCACAGGACACGGCAGACAGTGGCGTGGGTAAAGCGAATGCAGCACAGAGTTCAGCTAATACAGCTAAAAACCTAGCGGATGATGCACAGGACACAGCGGACAGTGGTGTCAGTAAAGCGAATGCGGCACAAAATACGGCGAATGCCGCAAACACTAAGGTTACTGCGGTAACGAACCGTGTATCAACGCTGGAAAGCACAAGCTCAACTCATGCGTCACGCTTAAGCACTGTAGAAACAAAAGCGACTACTGGTGTCAGTAAAGCGAACACTGCACAAAGTAAGGCTAACACCGCAACGATTAAAGCGGACACGGCACAGGACGCGGCAGAAGCTGCACAGGGCACAGCTAATACAGCAACAACAAATGCTACTGCGGTATCGAATCGTGTGTCTACATTGGAAAGTACCAGCACAACACACGCATCACGTTTAAGCACTGTTGAAACGAAAGCGACTAGTGGTGTCAGCAAAGCAAATACAGCACAAAGCACCGCAAATACCGGTGTATCGAATGCAGCTAAGGCACAGGCCAAAGCGAACTCGGCTGACAGTAAAGTTAATGCCGCAACTAATCGTGTGTCTACTCTCGAAACATCTGATTTGGACAAAGCGCGCCGCATATCAATGGTCGAAAGCATTGCGGCCAAGTCGTCAGAATACACGCTTAATTCAGCTAACAATGTTGTCCCAGATGTCCACTCAGCCTTGGATAGTAGCGCGGATTCGGGTGCTGCGAACCTTAAAGCAGGGTTTAGAGTTACGGGTTCTCGCGATGGTTTCTCCCGTGAGTTCTTTCAAGTTAACCCAGACCGTAGTTATGAGATCCGTGTACGTGCCCGCCAAGCGGTAAACTCGTCTGATAACTCAAATCGTTTGTATGCGGGTGTTGCGCCTTATGATGCAAACAAAAAAGAAGTCGCTCGCCCTAGTGGTGGAGCTGGAACGTACCTTTACGCCGCAGCATCACCTAAGATATTACCGACCGATGGAACATGGCGCGAATACTCGGCCATAATGACGGGCGTTGGCATGAGTTCACGAAACTTTCGTGAGGGTACGCGCTATGTGCGCCTTATGTTCATCGCTTCGCATGTTGGCAAAGGCTCACCTGTAGTAGATATTGAATACTTAGAAATCCGTGATGTTACAGAGGTTAACGCCGTTGACAGTCGCGTAAGTGTTATCGAAACAGCGTCAAATGCTAATGCTAGTCGTATTGAGTCGGTGAATGCTAGCCAAGGTAAGGCAGTGGCTTCGGCCAAAGATATAGCCCGTGCATACACAGATACCCAAACGAATGTCCTTAAGGCCGAACGTGTAATCAAAGCTGATGCTAACGGTAAAGTATCGGGTGTTCATTTACTGTCTAAAGGCAGTGGTGTGGACGCGGGTGGTAAGCTTTACTTCCAAGCGGATGAAATTGCTATCGTGCCGCCTAACTGGAATGGTAGTAGCGAATTGGACAAGTCTAAGTTCCCGTTCTACTTCTCAGAAGACCGTAACTACATGTACCTTGACGAAGCCGTTATTCGTCAATTATCAGCAGAAACAATCGACAGTGGGCGTTTAGCGGTTGATGGTATTGCTATACTTTCGGACGACATTACTATGCCGCCTGGTGCAATCCGCGAACACATGATTGACCCTGCGTTTAAAGATGGCATAGTACGTGTTAGCCCTGATGGTGTCGTACTAGGGGGCACACAATCTGTTACTTCAAAGGGTGTTGGGTTTAACAAGAAAATCTCAGTTCCCGCTCTTAAGTCGGGTGGTAGCGCCCAAAAGATGAACTTTAGTGTTAGTGGCCCTAATGAAGCAGGCCTTAAAGACGTAGCATTTGATGTGACAATGAAGCTAAACGGCGCGGCGCATAACTTTACAGTGGGTAAAGCCACAATTCGTCTGTCAGCTAACATCAATTACTCAACAGAGGAAGGTGGTCACAGACTTTACCGCACATCGTTTAACTTCTCGGAACAAGTTATCTTACCCGCGCCGACTAAAGGATTAGAGTACACGTACGAGTTCACCATCTCGAACATTACGTTTAATCCTAAAAGTGTTGTCTCTTACAATTATGCTGACAAGCTGTTTTTTGCTGTTAGTGTTTCAGAACCAACGGTATCAAGTGGTGGGTTCATAACAGACGTTCGCTGGAAAGATGTAAAAGAGCAGCCAAGCTATTTGGGTATCGACACATCGGGCAGTTCTTCATACCCGCGCATGTTTCCTGCTAACAATCCTGCTAGCTCAAATAGTTGGGTGCGTACAACTAGTGCGGGCTTACTGCCGTATGCTAATAACAAAAGTAACTTGGGCACAAGTTCGTGGAAGTTTAAAGAAGTCCACTCAGTTAACTTTTATGAAAATGGCGTATCGCTAGGCAGCAAGTATCTAGGCAAAACCGCCACAGCGGCAAATGCTGACAAGCTAGCTGGCAAATCTGCTTCATCATCAGGCGCGGCTAATTCGATTGCATTGCGTAACTCAAACGGTGACACGACAAGTCGTTTGTTCAGGTCTACGTACCAAAATGACAGCTCTATACATGGGGCAATTGCCTTTAGGCATAGTACGACTGACAACTACATTCGATTCTGCTCTAACATGGCTGCTGTTCGTGATTTTGTTGATGTGTACTCTAAAAGTGAGGCGAATGGCCGCTATCTCCCTTCCTCAGGTGACGCAATTACATCGGGTAGCATTGTTGGCGTTATGAGCGGTAAAGTCGCATTAGCCGCTAACGATGGACATGGTAACGCAAACGTAGCGTTTAACCACGCCAACGGTAGACCGATGATGGATGGTAATGCCGCGCGTATTGAGGTCAACACGGACTCTAGTAGTAATCCGTTTATGAGCATTGAGCTAGGTAGCGGTGTCAAGCAAGGCGTGACTACGGGTTTAACTAGCGTGTTGTGGCTTGATATGTCAGAGATAAAGTATCGCGGCAATAATATATACCATACGGGCAACACTAGTCATTTCGCTATAAAGTCTGAAGCGGACTCAAAGTATCTGGGCAAATATGACACAGCTGCTAAGGCTGACCTCCTAGAGTACGATAATCAGGTGGTGTATGGTCGCTCAGGACTACAAGCCTCTAATGTGTCGGGGGGCGGTGGTGAGGGTACGGACAACACTGCCTTGGAAAACCCCACAAATGATTGGTGGTATCATATCACCGCTAACCATGCGAATGGTGGGGGCTATTACTTCGATATAGCGTGTTCATTCCACACTAACCGTATGATGTTCAAGCGCGTCAGCTCTGGTAGCAGCGGTGGATGGCAAGAGTTTTTCCACACGGATAATATGGGCAGTGGATCAGGCCTAGATGCTGATAAACTTGATGGTTTACATGCAACCTCGTTCGCAAGGATTGGTACGACATCTCCGACAAGTGATTATTTGTACGTGCATCGTGATTCTAGCAACCCAGCGTTCTACGCCGTCCAATCGGGAACGGGTGACATAGCTCGTTTTATAACAGGAAGCAAGGGACTTACCCACCATACGCGCGGGACACTTATAAATAATGAGGGATCGGTAGTTACTACAGGGCAGCTCATAGCAGAGGCTTCATCCATAGGCTCTAACCAAGTAGCGGGTATTTTTAAGCACCCAACGCGCAACGCAAACGTAGCCATAGTAAGTAAGAACGCGTCTAAGGGGTCGTTTCGCTTTGAGGCTAATGCCGACGAGGGCGAGCTGCGCATTCAGACAAGTACGGCGGGCGGTGCATATAGCATAGCAGGGGGAGACAGAGGCAATATAGCGGCGTTCAGGCGTAATGGCGATTTTATAGTTAATGGCGTGGTTGACGTTAATGGGGGGTTACGACGAGGGGCACACACGTTTATAAATAGTGGTGACACATGGATAAGGACTAACAGTGACGACGGTATCTACTTTAGTTCGCACGGTGGCGGCCTCCATATGATCGACAGCGAATGGGTTCGCACCTATGGGGGCAAAGCTTTATTCTCATCAAGCACTAACTCATTACAGGCAATAAACACGGATGGTGGTATCCGCTTTAAGCAGCAGCTTTATAGCACTAATCCAACGGGCGAGGGGGGCATCGTTGGTTACTACGCAACATTGGGCTCTAGCAAGGATCAAATGATATGGACTATCGGATCTGACTGGCGTACTCACGCTAAACATTATGGGCTTGGCTACCACTACGGTAGTGAAATAGACGGTGGTAATAAACACCAACTCGTTCTCAAGCAAAATGGCGTTATTGGTACTTACTTAGCGATGAATGGGCATGCCCGTTTTAACGGGGTCGTGAATGCTAAAGCTACTACGGGTGTCATCTCAAGGGTTATTACGTACGATGACTTCCTCCCATCTACGCCGCCTGCTGGGCTTGAAAACACTATCACGGCTAGCTGGATTGGTGCGGGCGCTATCAACGCAAGACACCTACAGGTTAATAGCCTAGTAAACAATGGTGGTTCATACACTAGCCTTAAAATCGCCCCTGATGCTGTGCGCCCTATAGCTTTATCTAGGACTGACTCAGCAGGCAAGGAAATCTCGCCAATATTCTATGTGGATACAAAGGGTAACGGTTTCTTTGATGGTAAATTATCTAAAAACACGGTTGATATTGAGTCCATCCAAGACGAGGCTCGTAGACAGATAAACCCGTATTACGTGGGTACTGTGGCAGGTGGTACGCAAAGTGGTACTGATAAATCCTTGAACACGGGGGGTACTTACGTACTGCCCGCTATAACAGTTCTAGGTGGAAAGGTTAATCTCTCATGGGTTGTAAGTGGCTCAACGAGTTACCATAACGGATCAGGAAAACAAGCCTACTCGACACCTAACTGGCGCATAGAGGTTTTCCGAGGTACAACTTCCAATACTCGAATCGTTAACCGTACCTACACAGGCACATCTTTTCAGCATCTAGACAACGAGTATGGCTCACCTAGTTATGGTCGTTGGGAAGGAAGTTCTTCTATACATATTGATGACCAAATCAGTGATAACTATGCAGCAAGTGGTCAGAGGTACACCATACGTGTAACTCGCCTTAGTGGTACTTCGATGGCTATTTTGGTACGTAGCTTCACGGGTAGTTCGCCTGCGTTCAAGCGTATTGAAATGAAGTACGATTACACATCGCTTTACTACAACGCTGCGGGTCTTGCGAATGGTAACATTACGCTGGCTGACGACTACGACAAATACGAGTTCTTGGCCGTTGAAGGTTCAGAAGATAATGACGATGTTATGGGTATTACTTTGATCCCTACGTACACGATAACAGCCGACGTAGGTAAATTTGATGATAAGCAATTCATGCTATCTAGCCCGCTTTACGATAAATACTGGCGTGTGTCGCTGCAAGGTAAGCGTAGTCTTATCGAGCGCGGCGAAAACAGCCTTATCCGTCGTATATGGGGCGTGAACATTGTGGAGAAAGTATAATGATTGTTAATCATGCCCCGAAGACCGAAGAAGTGTTTGATAAGGCGTATGTCGATATTGCAACGTGTAGGTCAGTTCAAGTGTGGCCTGTACCAGAAGACTTAGAAAATTGGTACGAAATAGATTTCGACCCCACGTTCAAGTACATGGGTAAAATCTATGACCCAAACACCGATACGTGGGGGGCTGTTGTGCCAACCATCGAGGCGCATAACGCTAAGATGGTCAAGGCTCGTCAAAAGGGTTATGTCCTAACTGATAAGCTGTTCATGGAGTGGCAGTTTGACCAGACTGATGAAGCTAAGGACAACTGGCTAGAGGCCGTTGCCCGCGTAAAAACGGACTTTCCTTTTAAATAGGTTTAACAGTGTTACTACTATTTTAGTTAGTAGTAACACGTTATACTCGCAGCTCAATAACAACAAGAGGTTCTAAAATGTTCACAGCACCATTCACAGACCCGCAAGGCACTACGTTCGCAGCAGCAGTATTCCAAGTTCTTCGTTCAGAGTTCACCGCGAACACTGGCGAAAACTTTACGTATGACATTCGTGAGGCTATCGGCACTGTAAACAATGAGACAGCTAACTTTAGTCTTAACTACCGCATTGGCTATTGGCCTGCTCAGGAAGATAAGGACGCAGGTTCACCGCCGTATATTCTGATTGACCCTACTACTTACAACTCAGATTTCGCTAGCTACACATTAGATTCTGAGACGTACACGGGCCTAACCGCCGAAACAGCAGCGGAAACACACTGCAAACTAGAAGTAATTGGAGTCGAGTAATAATGGAAGAACAGCAAAATGCACAAGCAGAAATCATGCGACTAAAAGCACGTGTTCTTGACTCACTGGACGAGGCCAAAGGCCTAAGTGAAGTGTTGGGCACAATCGCTAAACGTGTCGGTTTTGAAGGTCAAAGTTTGGCAGAGCTTGTGGAAACTGTGCCCGTAATTCAGGTAGAGACCAATGCTGAGTAAACTGTTAGCGTTCTTGATGACTCGCTTAGTAACTACAGAGTTCCTTGTAAAAATCGCGTTGTTTGCGTCTGAAAAGCTTGTTAAGAGTTCAAAGCCAAAATGGGATGACGAGCTACACGCTATGATTAAAAAAGCTCTCAAATAGACCGATTGGTTTAATAACCCCGCCTCAATAGGCGGGGCTTTTTTATGCCCAAACAAATAGACACCATGATCCCCGTGCTTTAACCTACTCGGTGGGGGGTAATCACTATCAGGAGTATAGCCGTATGAGTGATTTAGATTTACCCAAGGGTGTAACAGTGCATAGAGACAAACTACGCATTGCTTTTCGCCCACCAAATGAAAAGAACCAGTGGCGACGAACGCTAGGAATACCACCGACTAAGGCAAATATCAAGGCTGCCGAACAAATGCTAAACGCTATAAGGCGTGACATTACGCTTGGTCAATTTGATTTATCTCGGTACTTTCCAAATGATCCAAGTTTGAAAAAGGACGAGCGCCGGTTGGAGTTTATTATTCGTGAGCATTTCATTGAGGCCAAACGTGGCAAGGTCAAAGGCTCTACTCATAATACGTACAGCATTAGGGCCGAGTGGGTAATTGAGCATTTCGGGCATATAGACGCGGCAAATATTACACCCACAGAGGCTATGCGTTTGCGCGACGATATAATTAAAATGTCGCCCTCAACAGAGTTCGCATCGTTCCGCTTGTGGCTTGTTCGATTTGCCATTACACGAGCAGTTAGGTCATTAGTTATCGAATCCGATAACTTTGGCCGTATGCTGGACGGCGTGGAGTCAAAGTCCAAGGCCTTAACAATGGAGGGACTTCACAAGAGCATAGACTCGACTGAGGTCTTTACAATTGATGAAGCCGAACGGATAGCGAAGGCCTTCAACAGCGAAAGTCGTAAGCGATTAGTCACATTTATGTTCTGGTCAGGATTAAGACCAGGCGAAGCATCAGCACTAAGGAGGGAGGACGTATGTCTACCGTATATCACTGTGAAACGCACTTTAACCCAAACAGGGGCAGAGCAATCACCGAAGAGTGGCCGAGCAAGGAAAATCTACCTTCCATCTTCCGCGAGATTGGCCTTAGAACTAGAATTGCAGACGCACGATTCCGAGAGAGCATGGGTGACGAGCAGGGGAGTCCCTTACACAACGTCGAGACTGTTCACGCAGAAACATTGGAAGCAGACACTTGATAAGGCTGGCTTAGCCTACTTGAGACCATATGCAACTCGACATAGCTTCGCCAGTTGGATGCTAAAAGCTGGTGAACCTGAGTCGACAGTAGCCGCCCATTTAGGGCATATTGACACCGCAATGATTCGTAAAGTGTATGGCAAATTCATCCCCGATGCTGAACCAGTTTGGGCGCTGGATGACCCCACTAAAAAAGAAGTCTTTAGAAAATCAATGATTTCAAGCACTTAAGGTCATTGCTCCTATAAAGATATGTTTTAAGCACACATACTTGTTAGCAAGGCGCTTTTTAAGCGCCTTTTTTAATGCCTCAAATATATTTATCTATTAAGTTTTTTCTAAGTGAAGCTCATTAAATGAACTAATTTTTTGTATTTACACTTGCTTTTATCTTGAACGTTTGTTTCTATTATATAAACACTATCTAGGATGGATAAAACTGATGAAAAAACTCATATTAGCGCTTTCTTTAACTTGTACTTTTACTCAACTCTCTGTTTTTGCAGATGACTTTGTTCCTGCAGAAGTGATTAATAAAAACTACGATCAGCTCACTAATACTTCTTCGCGCGCTTCGAGGTTAGAGGGGATTAATTTGAGCAGTTACGTGGTTGATAAAAGCGGGCAGGTTAGTGATATAGAAATTGTAGCTACGGTTGGGCAAAAAAAGTACCAAAGAGAAGTAATGGATTACGTGTCTAAGCTCAACTACAAAAGTGCAAAATTAAATGGTGAGACTATCCCTGTAGCAAAAACCATTACTGTAAGTTCGCAAAATTTACATATTAATTTTTCAAACGATAAAGCGTCTCGCGGCTTTTTTAATGATTATGAGCAAGCTAGTAAATTAATCGACGAAAAGAAATACGATGAAGCTAAAAGCCGTATCGATGAATTAGAAAATGAACATACAAAAAATACGGTTGAGATTGTTTTGCTTGCATGGCTTAAAAGCCAGCACAGTTATTTTGTGCAAGACTGGAAGAGCTTTGATCAGCATATCTACGAAGCGTTTTTATTTAGAGCTAATCTACCGGATCAAATTCAAAAACGTGTGATTAAAAACGCTTTACAGTGGTTTATATCAAAACAAGATTATGTACGTGCTTATGATGCAATAGATGCACTAGGCAATATTGAATCCATAACCTTTACAGAGCAAAACAAGGAACAGTTGTTAACTCAAGTGAACGATATTTATAAAAACTCGGGAGATATTAAGCAACAATTTAGTTTAGCTTCAGAACAAGCTGTAATGCCTATGATGTCGAAGTCTGAAGTTAAATTAGAATCAGAATTACCACTGAGCAAAGTGCAACTTAGATGCGAAAACAAAGTCGTTGACTATGACACTAATACAATTGATAAAATTGTTATTTCGAAAAATGATTTGCGTTGTGGATTATTAATAAAAAGCGCTCAAGCACAAACAATTACACTTAAGCAAAGCGGTGAAAGCTTTTTATAAAAATTGTAACTCCCCACATATAAATTATGGGGAGTTATTGCATTAATAAGTTTTGGCTATTCAAATAATGCATTGGAATTTTGCTGCAATACTTATTAAAAAAAACTGTTACTTAAACTTTTTTACATACCTAAGCGTTATAAAGTTAATAATGGCAAGTAAAATTGCTATTTCGTAGCGGCTGTAGGCTACAGCTATACCAATTAAACCCATATTCCAAATACTTGCTGCGGTTGCTGTGCCGGAGGTTGATTTGTTATTTTTCAAAATTGCGCCACCGCCAATAAAACCAATACCAGTAATGATGCCTTGCAACATTTTTGATTGAGCTTCTGCGCCATCTAAAACCGACATAGCAATTAATGCATACCCACACGATGCAACAGCAACAAGAGGAAAGGTACGAAGGCCTGCGCCATCATTACTACGCTCTCTGTCGTATGCCATGGGTAGTGCAAGTAGGTATGCAATACCTAAGTGTATTAAGTTATCGATGATTTCATTCCACTGTAAATCAATTTCCATTATTGAGCCTGTGCTGGTTAACTTTGTTAATAATAAGCAAACAGCAAGCCATGGTATAAATGACTATTAATCAATTAGTTATTGTTAAGACCTGTATTTAACAAGAATTATTGAGGAAACTTTTACATGTTTTTATTACTATTTTACGCAATAGTTAATTTGATCTGAGTTTTAAAGCCCCGTATTCTTTTATCCAGACTAAAAGACACCTATGTGAATCTCTTGCCTTTAAATAAAACATTAAGCACGCCCACTAAGCTTGAAAAAACAGCCTTACTATTTTGCGTTGGGTTATCTGTTATTGCTTTTTTATTTCCTGAATTACTCACAGAGCACTTACAACCCGCTATTAATAAAATTTTAGGTTATTTAGGGTCGCCATTTTTTATATTGGTAAACTTGTTACTTTTTTCCGTGATAGCTATTGCTATAAGCCCATTAGGGCAACGAAAAATAGGAGGAGCGCAAGCACTTGTTGAGTTTAGTACCTTTGGTTGGCTTTCTATGTTGTTTGCAGCAGGAATGGGCTCAGGACTTATATTTTGGGGAGTAGCAGAGCCTGCACTACACACGGTTAATTCGCCTTTAAAGCAAAGCTTGTATCCCAACCACCAAACAAGTGGTTTGGCACTTACACTAGTTAATTGGGGCGCGCATGCATGGGCGCTCTATGCAGTATTTGGCTTGGTATTAGGTGGGCTTACTCGCAATAGTGGTACAGCGGGCGATATTAGTGCTCCTGTGATCAGTGCAACTAAAGGCGTTATTAATCGGGCTTGGCAGTTACAGTTGAGCTTTAGCATTAAATTAATTGCCATACTTGCAATATTTTTTGGTGTCGTGGGCACAATTGCTAATTCAACTTTATTACTGCGTAAAGGGCTCGAGCTTGAGCTAGGGGTTGAGTCTGCTTTATTTTCGGGGTTTATTATTATTTTTTTAATTGCGCTGCTTTATACTATTTCTGCAAAGTTGGGGCTTAAAAAAGGAATTCAAACTCTTAGTAAATTTAATGTGTTTTTAGCATTTGCACTTATAGCATGGCTATTAATTTTTGTGCCTATACAGCCAATTATAGATATAGCAATAGGCGGTACATGGGATTACATTCAGCTCATAACCACAGGTACATGGCAGTTTGAAAGCGTACTTAATGACCCAGCATGGGCAACAGGTTGGACATACAATTACTATTTTTGGTGGTTAGCTTGGGGTCCGTTTGTTGGTGTGTTTTTGGCAAAAATTAGCCAAGGACGGCCGGTTTGGCAATACATATTAGGTGTCGTATTTGTACCAACCTTTGTGACTATTATATGGTTTAGTGTGTTTTCGGGCTCTGCAATTGCGTGGGATCAAACTCACAATGCAGGCATTTTAGAGGCTATTAAAGCCGATTATACGCAAGGGCTGTTTGTATTTTTCGAGCAATTAGGCTGGCAAGCCGGTCTATTAATTTGGTCAAGTTTATTGCTTCTACTCATTTTTGTAGCCACATCAGCAGACTCTGCTGTTTTGGTTATTCGCCAATTAAGTGGTGCAAGTGAAGCTCAAACATGGAGCTTGTATGCTTGGTCGTTTGCACTAGGTTTATGCGCTTTTGTTTTGTTAGTACAAAACAATGAACCATTAAACAGAAGCGTTGCTATTATTGGAGCGCTTCCTTTTTTAATTATATTTATATTGCAATTAATTGGTTTTATTAAAGAGTTCATACGTGAATTTAAGCACTAAGGCTTACATTTTTTTACAATGCTATTTTTAAATTGTATATAATTTAGGTAATTATATTGGTGGGGTTAATAATGCGTACTTTATTGATTATTCTATTTTCAAATGTATTAATTGGTTGCGCTGCTGCGGGTATAATTTTAGATGGGGCAGCGCGCTCTCAACCTGGCCCAGTAAATGCGGGGCCTGTTGTAAAAGATAAAGAGGGGTTTAGCTTTACTAAACTCGGTGTTGAAGCCGATATGGCTATAGTTGAATTTATTAAAGGTAAGGGCAATAACAATACGGTACAAGTATGCAGGCAAGTGAGTAAAGTATTGAAAGAGTGTGTAGAGTTAGAAAAGTCATCCCTACACACTAATGAGCCTATGCAGTTAAAAACTGATGATGAAATAATAAGTGTTGGTCAATAAAGCTGCTTATAAAAAAGTAGCTATGATCGTAGCCTGCTTGCATTTCAAGTGTAAGCGGGTAGCCTTTTTTATCAGCAATAGCGACTAAGTTTTCTGGCTTAAGTTGCTCTTGTAAAAAGCCATCAGCATCACCTTGACTCACTAACATGGGTAAGTAATGAGCTTGCTCTGCGTTTTTCATCAACTCGCAGCTATCATATTGTGCCCAAAGCGCCTTATCATTTCCTAAATAGCCAGTAAATGCTTTTACACCCCAAGGGCATTCAATCGGATTTACAATAGGGCTAAAAGCCGAGGCACTTACAAACGCAGTCGGGTTTTTAAGTGCAACCATTAATGCACCGTGCCCGCCCATAGAGTGACCACTAATTGCTTTTGTGCTTGTAATCGGAAAATGTTGTTCAATAAGTGCTGGTAATTCACTAACAACATAATCGTACATATTAAAATGAGTGTTGTAAGGAGCTTGCGTGGCATTTACGTAAAAGCCTGCGCCTTGTGCAAAGTCGTAACTGTCTTCATTGGGTACGTTTTCGCCGCGCGGGCTAGTGTCAGGCGCTACAATAGCAATACCCAGCTCAGCTGCTTTTTTAAATGCGCCGGCTTTTTGCATAAAATTTTCGTCTGTACAGGTTAAACCTGATAGCCAATAAAGTACCGGTACTTTGTTTGTCTCACTTGCGCCAGGTGGTAAAAATACGGCAAAGCGCATAGTGCTATGTGTACTTTGCGAGCTGTGAGTATATTGTTTATGCCAACCGCCAGACACTTTTACACTTGAGATATTTTCTAACATACTTAATCCTTAAAAGCCGTAAACTTAAAAGTATTACGGCTTATTAATAAGCTATTTTACGAATGCAGTTTATTAGTAATGAATGACTGTACGAATACTTTTGCCTTCGTGCATTAAGTCAAACGCTTCATTAATATCTTCAAGGCCCATTGTATGAGTAATAAAGTCGCTAAGAGCAAATTCACCTGCCATGTAACGCTCAACAATTTCAGGAAGTTGTGAACGGCCCTTAACACCACCAAATGCGCTACCACGCCATACACGCCCAGTTACCAGTTGAAACGGACGGGTTGATATTTCTTGGCCAGCACCCGCCACACCAATAATTACCGATTCTCCCCAACCTTTATGGCAACACTCAAGTGCTGAGCGCATTACGTCAACATTACCGATACATTCAAACGAATAGTCAACGCCGCCGTCTGTCATTTCAACAATAACCTCTTGAATTGGCTTGTCGAAATCTTTTGGGTTAATTAAATCAGTTGCACCTAGTTTTGTAGCTAAATCGAATTTAGTGGTGTTTATATCAACACCAATAATACGACCAGCACCGGCCATTTTTGCGCCAATAATCGCAGACAAACCAATACCGCCTAAGCCGAATATAGCAACAGTGTCGCCAGGCTTTACTTTAGCCGTGTTGGTAACTGCGCCCATGCCTGTTGTTACACCACAGCCTAGTAAGCAAATCTCTTCTAGTGATGCTTCTTTATTTACTTTAGCGAGTGAGATTTCTGGCAATACAGTGTACTCAGAGAACGTTGATGTACCCATGTAGTGATAAATTGGTTGGCCGTCTTTAAAAAATCGTGTAGTGCCGTCTGGCATTAGGCCTTTACCTTGTGTTTCGCGCACGGCTGAGCACAGATTAGTTTTACCTGAAGTACACATTTTACATACGCCACATTCTGCAGTGTATAAAGGAATAACATGATCCCCAACTTCAACACTCGTTACGCCTTCGCCAACAGCATAGACAACACCAGCGCCTTCGTGACCTAAAATAGCAGGAAATATGCCTTCAGGATCTTGGCCTGATAATGTAAATGCATCGGTATGACACACACCTGTAGCGGTAATTTTTACCATTACTTCGCCTTTTTTAGGCATCATCACATCAACTTCTTCAACACTAAGTGGTTGATTAGGACCCCAAGCAATGGCAGCTTTTGATTTAATAAATTCAGACATGTGTTTTATTTCCTTTAACTGGCTATTAAAAAATAATTGTAGACCCAATTTGCTTGGGTGATGTGCTTATTGTATTTGTTTCTCAAATAATGATAATCTCAATTTTATTAAAACACTTTTACAGTATGGTAATAATGGCGCGTTGGAATGGAATAGATGAGTTTATAGCTGTAGGGGAGGAGGGCAGCTTTACTGCGGCTGCAAAAACGCTTGGGCTTTCGGTTGCGCATATTAGCCGCCATGTAACAGCGCTTGAGCAACGTTTAAATACACAACTATTAACTCGTACAACCCGTAAAGTGGTTTTAACCAAAGAAGGCGAAGTGTACTTACATCAAATAAAGCACTTACAACATGCTATGGATGAAGCAACTCAAGGTCTTGCTCAACAACAAAGTACACCTAAAGGTAAAATAAAGCTCACAGCACCAGTTATGTACGGAGAGAGCTTTATTATGCCCATAGTGCATAACTTTATGAAGGATCATTCTGAGGTCGAAGTTGTTGCCACATTAAGTAATGAGCAAGAAAACTTATTAGAGGGCGGATTTGATTTAGCAATAAGGCTTGGGCACTTAAAAGATTCGAGCTTAAAAGCGCGTAGATTAAGTGCGCGGCGTTTTATTATGTGCGCGGCGCCACAGTATTTAACGCGATTTGGTGAGCCGCATACTTTAGGCGAGCTAAACAGCCATGAATGTTTAATTGGTAATAGCAGCTACTGGCGCGTAAACGAAAATGGGCGCGATAAACACATTAAAATAGCGGGGCGGTTACAGTGTAATAGTGGTTGGGCGCTGGTGGATGGCGCAAAAAAGGGGCTCGGTATTGTACAGCTCCCAGACTACTACATTGAAAACGAAATTAACTCAGGGCAATTGGTGCCTATTTTAACACCCTATCAACCACAGCAAGAAGGGGTATGGGGCGTATATCCACCAAGGCAGTTTGTGGCCACTAATGTACGGGTATTGCTCGATTATTTAGTTAAAGGGCTGAAAACTTAACCGCGAATTAATGGTTAAACACGTATTGCTGTAAATATAGCCAAGTATCAGATTTTTAAATTATTTCTTACATTTTACGCCATACCCAAAGGCACTTTTTTCGTGCTACTATTGCTCAATACTTTTACGATAAGTGTTAAAAATAATATGTTTCAACCGGTTAGCTTATTTATAGGGCTTAGATATAGTCGCTCCTCTAAAGGAAATGCGTTTATATCGTTTATTTCGTTTTTTTCTATTGCCGGTATCGCTATTGGTTTAATGGCATTATTTACGGTAAGCAGTGTAATGAACGGGTTTGAAAATAGCCTAAAAACCAATATGCTTGGACTTATTCCGCATGTTGAAGTTAGCGCAGGTAAAAACACTGCCACCCAAATGAACACCCTAAAAACCGACCTCGAACAATCTCCTTATGTTGATCATGTAAGCTTATATCGCCACGGTGAAGCTATTTTGCAAACGAATAAAGACTTGCACGGCGTTTTATTACAAGGCCTTTATAACGATAGTGGTTCTTTGTATAGAATTACCGATAAAATAGTGCAAGGCGATTGGAAAACTGTATTAAACAAAAATTACAACATTGCTATAAGCCGTTATTTGAGTCGTAAATTAGGCGTTAGCGTGGGTGATAAGCTTCGCGTTATTATGCCTAATGCTTCAACGTATACACCACTTGGGCGAGTACCCAGCCAGCGTTTATTTAAAGTTGCCGCAATATACGAAACCGGATCTGAGATAGATATGGCGCTTGCGTTTACGAGTGGCGCTTCACTACAACGGGTGTTAAAGCTGGATAAAAACACTGCCCCAAATTTAAGTGTTTTATTGCACGAACCTTTCGAACTAGATGAGTTTATTGAAGCAAGCCAGCGTATTTTACAAGATCATAATTATAGTGATTGGCGCAGTACCCAAGGTACTCTATTTGCAGCCGTTGCTATGGAAAAGCGCATTATGTCTATGTTGCTTGCCCTCATTGTATTGGTGGCTGTATTTAATATTGTATCGGCATTAACCATGATGGTAAGCGAAAAACAAGGTGAAGTAGCCATACTACAAACGTTAGGTTTAACACCTTCGCAAGTGCAAAAAGTGTTTATGGTGCAAGGCCTATATAACGGCGTAATTGGTACCGCAATAGGCGCATTTTTAGGTGTAATATTTAGTTTATATATAAATGAGCTACTTGCATTAGTGGGCTTAAACTTACTGGCGGGTATAGAGCTTCCGGTAAAATTTGATATTTTGAGTTTAGTAATAATAGCGTTTGCCAGTATTGCTATGAGCTTTTTAGCTACCTTATATCCTGCGCGTAAAGCCGCAAAAGTAAAACCAGCAGAGGTATTACGTTATGAATGATTTAGTAATTAGTTGTGAAAATTTAAGTAAGGTTTATCAAGATGGCAGCAACCAAGTTGAAGTATTAAAAGGCGTCGATTTAGCGCTTCAGCAAGGTGAAATGCTCGCTATTGTGGGGAGTTCTGGCTCTGGTAAAAGTACGCTTTTACACATACTTGGCACATTAGATACCGCAAGCTCAGGTAGCGCTAAAATTAAAAACCAAGAAGTTGCAAAACTTTCGCGAACAGAGCAAGCCGCATTTAGAAACCAAAATTTGGGCTTTATCTATCAATTTCATCACTTATTAATGGAGTTTAGCGCAGTTGAAAACGTGGCTATGCCATTATTAATTAAAGGCTTGAGTGCAAAAGAAGCCAAAGCTCAAGCGCTCGATATGCTCGAAAAAGTCGGCCTTGCACATCGCAGCTCGCATAAACCGTCTGCGCTTTCTGGTGGAGAGCGCCAGCGCGTGGCCATTGCCCGCGCACTGGTTACTAAACCTGCGCTTGTGCTTGCTGATGAACCAACCGGTAATTTAGATAAACAAAATGCGATTAAAATTTACGATTTAATTAATGAGCTTAACCAAAGCTTAAACACGAGTTTTGTGGTAGTTACACACGATTTAGAACTTGCCGATAAGCTAGGCAAAATAGCTTATTTAGACGATGGAAAATTAGCTATTAAAGAGTCGCAGCATGTTGCTTAGTGCATTTTTAAGTAAACGTTTTAGAGCCTATTCAGGCCACAAAGATGAAAAAAACGGCTTTGTTAGTTTTATCGCTAAAGCGTCGACTATTGGTATTTTATTAGGTGTCGCGGTTTTAATTGTGGCGCTGTCGGTAATTAATGGTTTTGAGCAACAACTAGTACATAGATTGCTAAGCGTTGTGCCGCAGGTTGAATATGTAGCACCAAGTAGACCCATCGCGAATTGGTCGCAAAAAGTTGAGGATTTACAAACACAACCGCATGTAACAGGGGCTGCGCCATTTATTGCAGTGAATGGGATGGCGCAATATAAAAGCCAGCTAAAAGCGATAGAAATTCGAGGTGTTGAGCCATCGCTCGAGAGTAATGTATCGGCAGTAAATCAGTTTACCAGTGGTAAATTAGTGAGTCAGTTAGGCCTTGATGATGTAATTTTAGGTAAGCAAATAGTAAAACAGTTAGATGCAAAAGTAGGCGACAACATTACGTTACTTATTCCGCAAATAGGCCAAAAAGGTCAGTCATTATTAGCGCCTAAACGCGTAACACTTAACCTTGCAGGTGTTATAGAAATGGGCGGCCCCATTGATAGTACCGCTGCGTTTATACATCTTAATAAAGCTCAGCAAACATTGGGTTACGATGAAACTCAAGTAACAGGGCTGCGGTTAAGTGTTGATGATGTGTTTACGGCGCACCAAATAGCGCTAAAAGTGGGCCAAACTATTGACGACTACGT
Source organism: Pseudoalteromonas sp. C8 (assembly GCF_011378685.1). Lineage (NCBI taxonomy): Bacteria > Pseudomonadati > Pseudomonadota > Gammaproteobacteria > Alteromonadales > Pseudoalteromonadaceae > Pseudoalteromonas > Pseudoalteromonas sp. C8. Next base: position 94,496 of record NZ_WTKT01000004.1, on the reverse strand, counting down.
GTATGTTTCCAGTTGGTTTAGAACCCAAGGCAGCCTTTATCAAGATATTCAAATGGTACGTACCATTGTTTATATTGTGGTGTTTTTAATTATAGCGGTAGCCAGTTTTAATATTGTGTCCTCCTTGGTAATGGAAGTACGCGAAAAACAAGGCAATATCGCAATTTTAAAAACCATGGGCGCGAAAGACAGTACTATTTTAGCCACCTTTGTAATGCAAGGCTTAATGCAAGCATTTGTAGGCGTGGCACTAGGAACACTAATTGGTGTGGTATTAGCGCTTAATATAAGTGAACTTTTTACGTGGATAAGCCAATTATTTGGAGCTAATCCACTTGAGGGCGTTTATTTTATAGAGTTTTTACCAAGTAAATTAGTACTTGAAGACATTGGTATTACAGTGATTGTTACGTTTGTGCTTGCGATACTTGCCACTATTTATCCTGCATGGCAAGCAACGCGCGTAGATCCTGCCAAGGTGCTTGGTAACTAGGTATAAGAAGCTCAGATAAAAATTAATAGGGTGGTATTAGTAAACCTGTTAAACTAGGTGCTTATTTAAAATTAAGCAATAACTGCTTGGTTGCTATACCTCACTTTGGGATTTACTTTGACTAATAACGATATTTTACGCCGCATTCGCTACACTTTTAACTTAACTGATACTGCTATGGTCAATGTTTTTGCATCAGCAGAGCATACGGTCACCAAAGAGCAAGTAATTGCATGGTTAACTAAAGAAGGTGAAGAGGCTTTTACCCCAATAAGTGATACTGAGTTTGCTAGCTTTTTAAATGGGTTTATTAATACCCAACGTGGCAAACGCGAAGGTGAGCAACCAGAGCCTGAGAAAAAGCTAAACAACAATATTATCTTTATGAAGCTACGTATTGCTTTAAACATGAAAGCAGAAGATGTTATAGCAACACTTGCACTTGTTGATTTTGATTTAAGTAAACATGAGTTAAGCGCATTTTCTCGAAAAGTAGATAACAAACATTATCGTGTTTGTAACGATCAAATATTACGCCTGTTTTTAACCGGCGTACAAAAGCAGCACCGTCCAGAAGAGTCTGCTGAGTAACTGGTTTTAGCTAATTAGCTTTTAGTTAATGGGTTTTTTGCGAGCGCAATGCAGTATAAAGCCCATTAATTGTTATATTTTTTAAAAAATCCACACCTAACCTAATACTTCTAAAACTCCTTTTTGAAAATATAAAAATTCGCTTGGCACTGTTCTAATTTTAAATCTGTGAATTTAAATTCATCTTTAATAAATAAAAATCAAACTTCTAATCAAAAATAATTCACGTAGCTCGCGTTAAATATCTTAATTTTTCATGCTAAGGTAATAGTTAATTATATTAAATTAAGACCTTAAAGCATGAATCATAAACTTGATCACGTTTACTTTAACATCTGATAAATACTTTTATTATTAACACGGAAGAATAATTATGAATTATATCCATAGCACAATCGCACAATTAAAAAATAGTAGTCCTGCACAATGCGAGTTTTATCAAGCTGTTGAAGAAGTACTTGAATCACTCGAACCTATCTTAGAAAACTCAGAAAAATACAAAAAAAATGCCATTATACAACGCTTAGTTGAACCCGAACGTCAAATTATGTTTAGAGTTCCCTGGGTTGATGACGAAGGCAATATTCAGGTAAATAAAGGCTACAGAATTGAGTTTAACTCTGCACTTGGCCCCTATAAAGGTGGCTTACGTTTTCACCCAAGTGTAAATGCCAGCATAATTAAATTTTTAGGGTTTGAGCAAATATTTAAAAATGCTTTAACAGGTTTACCAATCGGTGGTGGTAAAGGCGGGGCAAACTTTGATCCAAAAGGGCGCTCAGATGCTGAAATAATGCGTTTTTGCCAATCATTTATGAGCGAGCTCTATCGCCATATTGGCCCTACAACCGACGTACCCGCTGGAGACATTGGAGTCGGGGCGAGAGAAATAGGTTACTTGTTTGGTCAATATAAGCGTTTGACTGGGCGCTATGAAGGTGTTTTAACAGGTAAAAGCTTATTGTGGGGTGGATCGCTTGTACGAAAAGAAGCCACTGGATACGGCGCTGTTTATTTTGCTGACTACATGCTGCAAGCGCGCGGCGATAGCCTACAAGGTAAGCGCTGCTTGGTCTCGGGCGCAGGTAATGTTGCTATTTATGCTATGGAAAAGCTTTATCAAATGGGGGCAACACCAGTAAGTTGCACGACTCTCGTGGCACTGTGTATCATGAGTCGGGTATAGATTTAAATCTTATTAAATGTTTGAAAGAGCAATCGCGTGATTGCTTGAGCGTATATAAAAAAACTCACCCCGATGCTATTTATATTTCTGCAATTGACTACCCTAAAGATGGGCACGCTGTTTGGCGCTTTAATGCTGCCGCTGCTTTTCCGTGCGCCACACAAAATGAATTAACACAGGCAGACGCTAACGCATTATTATCCGGCGGTTGTTTATTAGTAAGTGAAGGCGCAAACATGCCTTCAACAAAAGAGGCTATTGATTGCTTTATTGCTGCAAAAATTGCGTATGGGCCAGGTAAGGCCGCCAATGCTGGCGGCGTTGCAACAAGCCAATTAGAAATGGCGCAAAATGCGAGCATGCAAAGTTGGACCTTTGAAGAAGTTGATGAAAAGCTAAAACAAATTATGAAAAATATATTTGTTACCGCTAACGACACCGCTACAGAATTTGGTGAGCCTGGAAACCTTTTATTAGGCGCTAACATTGCAGGCTTTAGGCGCGTTGCAGATGCAATGATTGAGCAGGGTGTCGTTTAATATTAAAGCTGAACAATAAGGCTTTAATATAATGTGATTTTAAAACTAGCCATAAAATTGAGTATATTATGGTTAGTTTTAAATATTAACGCCATTAGTGAACTATAACCCTATAAAGCTGGGCTATAACAGCGTAGGATCAAGTTACTTTCGAATGAAAATTAGGTTTGCACTTTAGGTGCATTAAGACAAAAAATTATGCAACTAACTGCAAAACCATCACTTCCTAATGCGTTACTTATTTCTATTAGTACACCACAATTTAAAGGTGACGAAGCAACAGAGTCGCTTGCAGAGCTTGCTCGTTTGGTAACTACGTTAGGCTTTAAAGTAGTAGGTACACAATCGCAAAAGCAAAGTTCTACCCAAAAAGTTAATGTACTGGGCTCAGGAAAACTAGCTGAAATAGCACACCTTACCGGCAATAAAGGGATGGTTGAAAACGAGCAAGAAGATGATTTACTTGATGAAGACCCTTTAACAGAAATATCCTCAGAAATTCCATCAGACGAACTTGATTTTGCATGTGCTGATGTAGTGGTATTTGACTGTGATTTAACGCCTTCTCAACTACGTAATGTTGAGAACCAGCTGGGTGTGGAAGTATTTGATCGCACCGGTATTATCATTGAAATATTTAGCCGTCATGCGCGTACTAAAACTGCAAAATTACAAGTTGAAATTGCTCGCCTTAATTATGTCGCGCCACGACTGCGTGAAACATCAACAGGTGATAAAGAACGCCAAATGGGTAAAGGTGCGGGTGAAACCACACTTGAGCTTAATCGCCGTAAGGTGCGCGATCAGTTAGCAGAATTAAAGCGCGAACTTGTTAGTGTTCAAGATGTAATGATGGACAGACGTACGCAGCGCTCTGAGCTATTCTCAGTGGCTTTAATTGGTTATACCAATGCGGGCAAGTCATCAATGATGCGCGCAATTACAGGTAGTGATGTAGAAGGCGAAAACAAACTTTTTGCAACGCTAGATACCACTGTTCGTGCGCTGTATCCGATTACGCAGCCTCGTATATTGGTTTCAGATACGGTTGGTTTTATTAAAAAATTACCTCATGATTTGGTTGCTTCATTTCATTCAACGCTCGCTGAGGCACATGATGCATCGTTATTGTTGTATGTTGTAGATGCTTCAGATCCTTCTTTTCGTTCACAACTTGAAGTAGTACATAAAGTACTGGCAGAAGTTGGGGTGGAAGGCAGCAAAAAATTATTAGTACTGAATAAGTCAGACCAATTAAGTACTGAGCAGCAGCAGTCGCTAATGGATGAGTTTCCTGATGCGATGATGACCTCTACGCGTAATCCAGATGATATTAGTAAATTGCACAAATATATTATTGGCATTGCTCAAGAGGACATGATTGAAGAAGAGATTGTTATACCGTACACAGCCAAAGGTATCGTGGGCGAAATCCGATCGAGTATGAGTGTTGTTAAAGAAGAATATGAATACAGCCATATTAAATTAACAGTGCGCTCGAGTGCGATTGATTTAGAACGTTTAAAAAAGAGAATGTTAGATTTATAATAAATTTAGTATACAAAAAGCACAGCCAATTGGCTGTGCTTTTTAATCGTTACTTGAGGTAGATTTATTATTCAGAGTTCAGATTTTTTGTAGAGAAAAATTAGGAGAAAGCTTTGTCGCTTAGCTCTTCTTGCATTTGCTCACGCATTTTAAATTTTTGCAGTTTACCTGTTACTGTCATTGGATAGTTTTCTACAAAACGGATATGTCGTGGCATTTTAAAATAGGCTAGTTTGTCTTTTAAAAACTCACGAATTGCTTGCTCATCAAGCACAGCGTCTTCTTTTGGTTGGATCCAAGCGCACACTTCCTCGCCATACCTTTCATCTGTTATACCAAATATGGCAGCATCTTGAATGCCCGGGTAGGTGTAAAGCACTTCTTCTATTTCGCGCGGGTAAATGTTTTCGCCGCCACGAATAATCATATCTTTAATACGGCCAACAATAGTGACAAACCCTTCTGTATCCATGACACCTAAATCGCCAGAGTGTAGCCAACCACTTTCATCTATTGTGGCTTTTGTTTTAGCATCGTCTTTCCAATAGCAGCGCATTATACCTGCACCTTTACTACACACTTCGCCAGGTTGACCAATTTGTTGAATGTTACCCAACTCGTCAATAATTTTAACCTCGGTATGGGCAAGTGCGCGGCCAACCGTCGTTACTTGCCGCTCTATTGAAGAGTCTGTTTCGGTAATGTTGTTTATGGGGCTGCACTCCGTTTGCCCGTAAGCAATCAGTACTTGATGCATGTTCATTTGTGTTTGTACTTTGCGCATTACTTGCTCTGGGCATGTAGAGCCTGCCATTACACCCGTGCGTAAAGTACTTAAGTCATAATCGTTAAAATTACTTAGCTCAAGCTCACTAATAAACATAGTAGGTACACCGTGCAGCGCTGTACATCCTTCTTGTTGAACTACATCTAGTGTGGTTTTTGCATCGAATGAATCGCCTGGGTAAATGGCTGCTGCACCTTTACTAACACACAACAAGCTACCCAATACCATTGCAAAGCAATGATATAACGGGATGGGGATACATAACTTGTCATCGCTCGTAAAGTGCATAGATTCGGCGACGAATAGCGCATTATTTAAAATGTTTTTATGAGTGAGCGTTGCGCCTTTTGGGTTGCCTGTTGTGCCTGATGTAAATTGTATATTGATGTCTTGCTCAGCATTTAAGTTTGCACCTATTGCTTTTAATTCAAGCTCATGTGCTGGTGTTGGCAAGTTAATAACATCATTAAAAGAGTACATACCAGGAGATGCTTCATCGCCAATGCGGATTATATTTTTAAGAGTGGGCAGTGCTTTTAAATTAAGTGTGTCTTTATCGCAAGTTGCAAGTTCTGGAGCCAAACCATTGAGCATTTCTAAATAATCACTGCCTTTAAAGTTTGATGCTGTGATTAGAGTAGAGCATTCAACACTATTTAAGGCATATTGTAATTCGTTAGGGCGATACGCCGGGTTGATGCAAACCATTATTGCGCCAATTTTGGCTGTTGCAAATTGGGTTAAGCACCACTCAATATTATTAGGAGACCAAATACCAACACGCTCGCCTGGTTTCACGCCAAGTGCCAGCAACCCCATAGCAAGTTGATTAACTTCTTTTTGAAATTCTTTATACGTTAAGCGAATACCCTGGTGATGAACTACAACAGCTAACGCCCCTGGATTTTTGTCGACAATAAAGTCAAAGTACTCCCCGATAGTCGAATTTGTTAAAGGTGTGCTTTGTATACCTTTAAAGTAGCTTTGCGATAACGGTAAGTGATTTATTTGTTCTACTTCTTTTACCGCAATAGTGTGTGTGTGCATTGCTCTCTCCATGAAAATGTGTGTGAGTTATGTAAACTACAAAGTTAAAATAAACACATATTGTCGACAAAGAGAAGTGCAGTTAGACTAATGTATTATTAGATTAATAAAAGCTAATACTACTTTTTAGACACAAAAAAACGCGTCTTACAATGTAAGTACGCGTTTTTAAACGAGTAATGAGTTTACATTTCGTCGCTGCGGTATGTTTTTTTCATTATGTAAACGTAAGCGTTTACAAATGCATTTTCTTGGTACTTTTTAAGACCTGTTTCTTCAAAATCAATAGGAATAGGATTACGCTTTACCTGTTCTTTAATTTCAGTTGTGGTAAATAAACGTACGTCTAAATTGTCGATTAATTGAATCGCAGTTTCCATTTTGAATCCCTTTGCGCTGCCAGCAAATTTACCTTTAGGCTGACGCTCACGGATTGCAACAGAATCAATTTGGTAATCTTGCATTAGTTTTGCAAAATCGAATTGAAATTTACGCATTACTTCAGTGTCGTTACCGTTACCTAAGGTAAAGCGTGTTTGGCGCACATCGCGAATATCAAATACGTCATTATCTTTACTTAAAATACAAAGTAGTACATCACTACCGGTAATTTCTACACCACATGTTCTCATGTCTATTCTCTAAAATAACTTAATTACGCAGTATTATACGCAACACACATTAAAATGCGAGTGTAGGTATAGTTGTAGGTGCGTAATTAGTGCGTTGATGCTTTTATATTTTAATGAAATGATTTTTTTTGCTCTAAAAGTTACATTTTGTGCTCAAAACGGGTGGATTTCACCCCTTAAAACTTGTAATTAAATGCGCAGCACGCGACAATATATCTTTGTAGTTGAATAGACTCTGCATCTACATTTATTAGTCAATGCTTATTCGTAAAAGCGTTGTCGAGTCATTCTCATTTAATTTATTAAAAATACACGTGATACATTGTAGGTGTCACCACTGTAGCAAGGATTTATAATGCCAGTTATTACTCTTCCAGACGGAAGTCAACGTAGTTTTGAAAACCCTGTAAGCACGCTTGATGTTGCAAACGATATTGGCCCTGGTTTAGCTAAAGCGACCATTGCGGGTCGTGTTAATGGCGACCGTGTTGATGCATGTGATTTAATTAGTGAAGACTCTCGTCTTGAGATCATTACCGCTAAAGACGATGACGGCCTTGAAATCATTCGTCACTCTTGTGCTCACTTAATTGGTCATGCAGTTAAGCAACTTTTCCCAGACGCAAAAATGGCAATAGGTCCTACCATTGATAACGGTTTTTACTACGATATCGATATGGAACATTCATTATCACAAGATGATCTTGAAGCAATTGAAAAGCGTATGTTGCAACTTGCAAAAACCAACTACGACGTAGTGAAAAAAACAGTAAGCTGGCAAGAAGCACGCGATACATTTGAAGCGCGTGGCGAAACATACAAAATAGAAATTCTGGACGAAAACATCGCTAAAGATGACCGCCCAGGGTTATATCATCACGAAGAATATGTAGACATGTGTCGTGGACCTCACGTTCCTAACATGAAATTTTGCCAAAACTTCAAAATAATGAAAGTTGCGGGTGCATATTGGCGTGGTGATTCAGAAAACAAAATGCTACAACGCATTTACGGCACAGCGTGGGGCGATAAAAAGCAACTTAAAGCGTATTTAAAACGCCTTGAAGAAGCTGAAAAACGCGATCACCGCCGTATTGGTAAAGCGCTTGATTTATGGCATTGGCAAGAAGAAGCGCCAGGCATGGTATTTTGGCACAACGATGGTTGGAGCATTTACCGCGAGCTTGAAGAATTTGTACGTGAAAAGTTACGCGAATATGAGTACGAAGAAGTAAAAGGTCCAATGATGATGGACCGTTCACTTTGGGAAAAATCAGGTCACTGGGAAAAATACTCAGAAGCAATGTTTACCACTGAGTCTGAAAAGCGTGAATACGCGATTAAACCAATGAACTGCCCAGGACACGTGCAGATCTTTAACCAGGGTTTAAAATCGTACCGTGATTTACCACTTCGTATGGCTGAATTTGGTTGTTGTCATCGTAATGAACCATCAGGTGCACTACACGGTTTAATGCGTGTACGTGGCTTTACACAAGATGATGCTCACATTTTCTGTACCGAAGAGCAGATAATGGACGAAGTTTCAGCGTGTATTAAGATGGTTTATGATACATATGAAACATTCGGATTTGAGAAGATTGTAGTTAAGCTATCTACTCGCCCAGAACAACGCATTGGTGAAGACCATATGTGGGATAAAGCAGAGCTTGCTTTAGCCGAAGCACTTAAGCTAAACGATATTGAATTTGATTATCTTCCGGGTGAAGGCGCGTTTTATGGTCCGAAGATTGAATTTACTTTATACGATTGTTTAGACAGAGCGTGGCAGTGTGGTACAGTGCAATTAGACTTTGCATTACCGGGTCGTTTAGGCGCTACTTATGTAGCAGAAAATAACGAACGTCGTACACCTGTAATGATACATCGTGCTATTTTAGGTTCTATTGAACGCTTTATTGGCATTTTAACTGAAGAGTACGCTGGTTTATTCCCGACGTGGCTTGCGCCAAAGCAAGTGGTAATTATGAATATTACCGATAAACAGGCTCCTTATGTTAAAGAAGTTGTACAAAAATTAAATAAACTTGGAATTAGAGCCGCTGCTGACTTGAGAAATGAGAAGATTGGCTTTAAAATCCGTGAGCATACACTGAAGCGTATTCCATACTTGCTTGTTGTTGGTGATAAAGAAGTTGAACAACAAGAAGTAGCAGTGCGTACTCGCACAGGTGAAGACCTAGGCAAATTTAATGTCGATGATTTTGTAGCTAAAATTAGCGAAGAAATTAAAAATCGACAGTAAAAATCGAGCGTGTAAGGCATTAACAAACAGCCAATTACACGCTTATATTATTGATATTCTTGGAGGAACGTACTATTAGAGGCGGCAAGAAAGGGCAACAAACAGCTCAAAAAAATCGTATTAACGAAGAAATTACAGCGCAAGAAGTTCGTTTAATTGACATTGAAGGCGAACAAGCTGGAATTCAGTCATTACAAGACGCGCAAACTATGGCCGATGCAGCGGGTGTTGATCTTGTTGAGATCAGTCCAAACGCTGAGCCGCCTGTTTGTAGAATCATGGATTACGGTAAGTTCATCTTTGAAAAAAGCAAAGAACTAAAAGAGCAGAAGAAGAAGCAAAAGCAAATCCAGATAAAAGAAATCAAATTCCGTCCTGGTACGGATGAAGGTGATTATCAGGTTAAGCTTCGCAACTTACGTAAGTTCTTAGAAGCTGGCGATAAAGCTAAGATTACTATCCGCTTCCGTGGTCGTGAAATGGCTCACCAAGAAATTGGTATAGAATTATTAAACCGTATCAAAGCCGATTTAGAAGAACTTGCAGTAGTTGAGTCTTTCCCAAATCGTGTTGAAGGTCGCCAAATGGTTATGATGATGGCGCCTGTTGCTAAAAAATAATTTTTAAGCGATAATACGCACCGAAATTAGCTCAGGTCTGCAAGTAATATGCGAATATTCACCTGAGTTAACCGGTATTAAAGTAAGATTGCGGCATTTATGCTGGGTCTTCACCGGAACATGGCAGTAAGTTAGGCCTAAAAGTGGAGCTATAGAAATATATCTCACGCCTGCTTACTAATTTAAAAGCAATACAATTTGGAGTTATTGCAATGGCTTATAAGCTAAAAAGTCACAGTGGCGCTGCTAAGCGTTTCAAAAAGACTGCTTCTGGCGGTTTCAAGCGTAAACAAGCGCATCTTCGTCATATTCTGACTAAGAAAACTTCTAAGCGTAAGTTACACCTACGTCCTAAGATGATGGTTCATAAAAATGACCATGGTCTAGTTTCACGTATGTTACCGTTCGCTTAATAGGGGTTTTTAGAAATGGCAAGAGTTAAACGCGGCGTTGTCGCACGTGCACGTCACAAAAAAGTTTTAAAACAAGCAAAAGGTTACTACGGAGCACGTTCACGTGTTTACCGCGTAGCTTTCCAGGCTGTTACTAAAGCGGGTCAATACGCTTACCGTGACCGTCGTGCGAAGAAACGTACTTTCCGTCAATTATGGATTGCACGTATCAATGCTGCTTCACGTCAAAATGGTCTGTCTTACAGCCGTTTTATCAATGGTCTTAAAAAGACATCTGTAGAAATCGATCGTAAGATCCTTGCAGATATCGCTGTTTATGACCAAGTTGCATTCGCAGCGCTTGTAGAAAAAGCAAAAGAAGGCCTAGCCGCTTAAGCTTTTTCATATAAGTATTAAAAAGGAGCCTATGGCTCCTTTTTTTGTGCCTGTAATTTAATAACTTACACTTTTTTATAGCTGAGCTAAATTAGTTTTCTCAAATTAATACCCATCTGCTTATATGAGCTCTATTTATCGATAAAAAGATACGTTAGAGCAGGGCGAAATTCACTATTTAGTTGTTCTTGGCAATTGCTCCATCATTGCTCACTCTCCTGGATCCATGCAGACGTATATCAGACATTTTTGACGCTGTTAGCGTCAGATGTAATCCCTTAAATTGATTAAGTATTTTTACGAGTTGGTATAAATAGTTATGTAATGAATTACTGTACATTAATAATGTTATATAGCCTTAAAAGACAGGTGTGAATGAGTGACATGTAGTTGGCTGCATTTTTTTGTTGAATCACCGCAGTTTCCTCATTATAAAAAATTTAGTTGATATAGTTTATATAATTAAGGCGTTTGTTAGAGAATTTTATGTTTGCAAGTTTACTAGTTTTATCTGCAAGTGTGGCGTATGACGCACACTTACCTCCATTAATTGAGTGGCAGGGGAAAAGCGTAGAGCTTTTACAAAAACAAGGGCCGCTAACTACTGATTTTGAGCTGTCAGCAGGTGAAGCGTCGCCAGATTATGCAAATACAATGGCATTTGTTGATAGGTTAGTTGCTGCAAACCCTACTCAGTTTCAATCTCAAACCATTGGCTATAGTAATAGCAAGCGTGCAATAAAAATGTTGATTGCCAGTGAGCAAGGCTTTTTTGAAGCAAGGCAAATGGCTAATAGCACTAAGCCAACTATTTTTATTCAGGCGGGAATACATTCTGGTGAAATAGACGGTAAAGATGCCATGTTTATGTTACTCAGAGATATAGCGACGGGTAAGCGCCGTGACATTTTAAAAAAGGTAAACATATTATTTATTCCTATTTTAAATGTAGATGGACACGAACGTAGCAGTGCATTCAATCGCATCAATCAACGGGGCCCTACAAAAATGGGCTTTAGAACAAATGCTAATAACCTTAATTTAAATCGTGATTTTACTAAATTAGATACCCCAGAAGTTAGAAGTGTTCTAAAGGTTATTAACGACTACAACCCAAATTTATATATTGATGTACACGTAACCGACGGCGCAGATTACCAATACGATGTGACTTATGGCTACAATCCGGTATTTTCAAGCGAGTCGCCTGCGGTATCTGATGCACTAAACCATTTTTTTAAGCCTCTGATTGACGATACGCTAGCTAAGCAAGGGCACATGCCAGGGCCACTTGTTTTTGTTATGGACAAGCGCGACTTTAAAAAAGGATTAGCGGGATGGGTTGCTACGCCGCGCTTTTCAAATGGTTGGGGTGATTTAAAGTCATTACCGACTATTTTAGTTGAAAATCATTCATTGAAGCCTTACAAGCAACGTGTATTAGGAACTTACGTATTTTTAGATGGTGCTATTACTGCGCTATCAAAGCACAGTCATGAATTAGCTAATGCAGTAAAAAAAGAACAGGAATTTGTTCCTAAACAGTTAATAGTAAAGCGTGGCTATGCCAAGCAAGCTGATACGATTGCGCAGTTTAAAGGTATTGAGTATTCATCAAGCATGAATGCGCTCTCAGGCCAAAATGAAGTGAAGTATTTGGGTAAAGCACATACATATACCGACTTACCTATTTATTGGCAAAAAGATGTACAACATACAGTTGAAGTACCTAAAGCTTTTTTTATTCCGCCTGTATATCGCAATATTATTAAGAAACTAAAGTTACATGGTGTCTCTATTAATAAACTTGAAGGGGCAAACACACAACCTTTAAAAGTAGCAAAGGTGGCAGACTACACGTTTGATAAAGCACCATTTGAAGGCCGTTTTAGAGTGTCAGCAAGTTTTGATTATGTCCCTGCAATAAATGTAGATTTAGATGGTTGGTATCAAGTCAATACTCAACAAAAAGCAGGTGAGCTTGCTGTGCATTTATTGCATCCTGAAGCACCAGATTCGTTTTTTGCATGGGGGGAATTTAATACTATTTTTCAGCGTACTGAGTATATGGAAAACTATGCACTAATTCCGTTTGCACGCCAAATGCTAAAAGACAATCCAAAGCTAGCGCTTAAGTTTGATGAAAAGCTTAAAGATAAATCGTTCGCAAGCGACGCTGATGCGAGATTAAACTGGTTATATGAGCAAAGTCCATTTTATGATCAAGCGTACTTAAAGTACCCAATATTGATGTCATTTGAAGAAGAAGTTGTTATCCCGGATCAAAAAAGTAAAGAAATCTAATATGCAAATTATAACCATACCCGTCACTGCATTTGCACAAAATAGTCGTATTATTTGGTGTAGTGAAACTAAACAAGCCGTAGTCATAGACCCAGGTGGCGACCCTGATAAAATAGTAGCAGCCCTTAATGAGCATAAACTAGAATTAAGTGCTATTTGGTTAACGCACGGGCATTTAGATCATGTGGGTGGGGCTGATATTTTACGTAATCAATTTAACGTACAAATTATTGGCCCACAAAAAGATGAGTACTTCTGGTTTGAAAACTTACCTATGCAAGCACAAATGTTCGGGTTTAAACCCATTGAGCCTTTTTATCCGGATATTTGGCTAAACCATAACGACACCGTGAGCGTAGGTAAACTTAGCTTTTTAGTGAAGCATTGCCCAGGGCATACACCTGGTCATATTGTGTTTTATCAACAAGACAATGAATGCGTTATTGTAGGTGATGTTATTTTTAAAGGCTCAGTAGGGCGAACTGATTTCCCTAAGGGGAACAGCGAACAACTTATAGAGTCGATTAAGACGCATATTCTAACCTTACCTGATAATACTAAAATATTGGCAGGGCATGGGAGCGACACTACGGTTGGATTTGAAAAACAAACAAATCCTTTTGTGAGTGGTAAGTTTGGTTAAGTTACTTATTTGAAGTTTGGCAAACTGCATAAAAATTAAAAATAAGCAGACTGAGTTTTAAAATGGTTGTATAATTTAACCAGTTTATTTGATAAATAAGAAATAAAATGTCTCTAAATCACGTAGATCGCCAAATATTGGCACTTTTACAACAAGATGCTAGTTTATCAACCGCAGAAATTGCTGATAAAGTAGGCTTGTCTCAGTCTCCATGCTGGCGTCGAATTGCCAAGCTAGAGCAAGATGGTTATATAAAAAGCAAAGTGGCTCTTTTAGATGAGAAAAAACTTGGCTTTGATATGCTTGTATATGCACATGTGCGCTTATCAAATCACGGTAAAAAGAACCTTGCTGAATTTGAAAAACTTATAATGAGTTATGATCAAGTAACAGAGTGTTACACCATGGCCGGAACAATGGACTTTATGCTACGCATAATTTCACAAGGCATAGAAGGTTATGAGCACTTTGTACGCGATAATTTACTAAGCTTAGAATATGTACAAGAAGTACATTCTAATGTAACAATGACATGTGTAAAACGCAGTACTTCCCTCCCTTTATAAAAGCACTTCTTTTAAAAGCTAAACCTCTTTTAGTTTAGTTTAACCACATAATGACAATTGTTAACTGAGCGCTAATTTGGTAGAATTTAGCGCTTTTTTTGATACCCATTACACCATTTGAGGAACTCAATGTTTAACTTACTCAGTAGGGCGCCTAGCTCTGCTAAAAACGATATTCTATCTGGATTAACTGTGGCGCTAGCCTTGGTGCCAGAAGCTGTTGCGTTTGCCTTTGTTGCAAATGTAGAACCTTTAGTTGGTCTATATGCCGCGTTTATCGTTGGTTTAATCACGGCTATATTTGGTGGCCGCCCTGGTATGATTTCAGGTGCAACCGGTGCACTAGCTGTTGTTATGGTAAGTTTAGTGCTTGATCATGGTGTTGAGTATTTATTTGCGACCGTATTGCTCATGGGCATACTGCAGATACTCGCGGGTGTATTTAAACTCGGTAAGTTTATCCGCATGGTTCCTCATCCGGTAATGCTTGGTTTTGTAAACGGCTTAGCTATTGTTATTTTTCTTGCTCAGTTAGGACAATTTAAAGTGCCTGATGGTATGGGCGGACAAGAATGGATGACGGGTAACCCGTTATATATTATGCTTGGTTTAGTGGCTTTAACCATGGCTATTATTCAGTTTTTACCTAAACTAACAACGGCTGTACCCTCTACATTAGTCGCTATTATTACAGTGACTGCTTTAGTCATTGGTTTGGATTTAGAAGCGCATACTGTAGTTGATTTCTTAAAAGGAATGACAGGCGACGAAGCTGCAACAATTGCAGGCGGTTTACCTCAGTTTCATATTCCTATGGTGCCGTTTACTTTCGAAACGCTACAAATTATTTTTCCTTATGCACTTATTTTAGCGGCTATTGGTTTAATTGAATCATTATTAACGCTTAGCTTAATTGACGAGATTACAGAAACTCGCGGTCATAGTAATAAAGAGTGTATAGGCCAAGGCGCTGCAAATATTACTTGTGGTATGTTTGGTGCTATGGGTGGTTGTGCAATGATTGGTCAATCAATGATCAACATTAACTCAGGTGGTCGTTCTCGCTTATCGGGTATAAGTGCTGCATTGATGTTGCTTGCGTTCATCATATTCGCTTCAAGCTTAATTGAGATGATCCCACTAGCTGCACTTGTTGGTGTTATGTTTATGGTTGTATTAGGTACGTTTGAATGGGCCAGCTTTAAAATGATGAAGCGTGTGCCTCTATCAGACGCTTTCGTAATAGTACTTGTATCGGGTGTGACTGTTATTACCGATTTAGCGATTGCAGTATGTGTAGGTGTTATTGTATCTGCATTAGTATTTGCTTGGCAGCATGCTAAGCACATATACACAACTAACTATATTGATGAAGAAGGCGCTAAAGTATATGAGTTACATGGCCCGCTTTTCTTTGGTTCAGTTAAAAACTTTGCAGAGTTATTTGATGTTAAAAATGACCCTAAAAATGTAATTGTTGAATTTAAGCATAGCCGCGTATCTGATCACAGTGCAATAGAAGCAATTGACACACTTGCTGATAAGTACACAAAAGCAGGTAAACAACTTCACTTACGTCACTTAAGTAAAGACTGTACGCAGTTGTTGCATAAAGCACGTGATTTGGTTGAAGTGAATGTGATTGAAGATCCAACATACAAAGTAGCATCAGACAAACTAGCTTAATTTACACAAAGCTATTTATATTTAAAAAGCGAAAGGTGAATAACCTTTCGCTTTTTTAGTGTATCTACTATTTGTTTGCGGTAAGACTATTAAAAAGCAAGGTAGGCTGTAGTGCTATGCAAACTCATAAATCTATATAATAAGACTATCTGATTTTATTGAAATTAGCTCTACATAGGTAAAAATAATAAAGAATAACAAGCGCCTATTTTATGGAATTAGTCTTTAACTATACGGAGTAAACATCTATTTTGAACTGGCAATCTTTAGTCGATAACAGACAGCGCTTTTTTTGGCTTTTGCAAATTGCAGGCTGGATTGGTTATGCGTTAGTAAATTATATTGGCTCTAAAGTATTTGAAATGCGTGATATATACGTATTTGTTATTTTATTAAATGCTTACGCTGGTTGCTTAATGACAGTACCGCTTAGGTATATTTACCGTAAAATTTGGAATGCCTCGCCTTGGGTATTAATGATTGTAGTATTTGGTGCCTCTTATATAACGGGCACTCTATGGGCTGTCGTTCAAAAATTTAATTTGTGGGAAATATACCGCCATGGTTATAGACCAGAGGAGTGGTTTTATTACCTGCAGCAAGGCTTAGATTCTGTATATATTATTTTATGTTGGAGTGGTTTGTACTTTGGCGTTAAATATTATCAGTTATTACAAAGTGAGCGACAAAAAGCGTTAAAGGCCACAACTATGGCACACGAAGCGCAACTAAAAATGCTCAGGTATCAGCTCAATCCCCATTTTTTATTCAATACACTTAACGCTATTTCTACTTTAATTTTGGTTAAAGAAAACAAAGATGCTAACTTAATGGTAGCAAGGCTAAGTGACTTTCTACGTTATACATTAAATACCGATCCAATAAAGAAAGTACCGCTAGAGCAAGAGTTACATGCACTCATGCTTTACTTAGAAATAGAACGTGTACGTTTTGATGAGCGATTAAAGGTAAATGTAGATATAAGCGAGCAGGCTAAAGAGGCTTTAGTACCGAGCTTAATTTTGCAACCTATTATAGAAAACGCGATTAAATATGCTATTGCCCATCTAACAGAAGGTGGAGTAATTGATATAAAAGCACAGGTATTTGCGAATGAGTTATTACTAGAAGTGGGCGACAACGGCCCAGGTACTGACATACTCGATGGCCAATTAGTTAACGCTCAAGGCGTAGGTGTCGCTAATACCAAAGATAGATTAAAAACGTTGTATGAAAATAATTATTCGTTTGTATTATCACATAATACGCCAAGTGGATTAAAAGTTAATCTGCGAGTACCTTTTGAGAAGGCTGTGAAAAATGACTAAAATAAAAACACTCATTGTTGATGACGAACCGTTAGCACGAAAAGGTTTAGCGGTAAGGCTCGAAGAATACTCTGATATTGAAGTAATTAAATTGTGTAGTTCAGGCGCTGATGCAATTGAAATGTGTCAAAGCGAGAAAATTGATTTGGTTTTTTTAGATATTCAAATGCCAGGTATGAATGGCTTTGAAGTAGCAAGAGCCCTTAGCGAAAGCTCAAAAGCATTACCAGCGATTGTATTTGTAACGGCCTTTGACCAGTTTGCTGTAAAAGCGTTTGAAATTCATGCTCTCGATTACATTTTAAAACCCGTTGATGATAACAGACTAAAACAGGCGGTAGAAAAAGTGCATACCTACTTAAAAACGCAGCAAGACAACGCCCATAAGAAAAAACTAGCGAGTTTTGTAGCCGGTATTACTGGTAACAATTGCGAAGAAATACTTAAAAAATTAGCCACTGGCGATATGCTAACAGACAGACGTTACCCAGAATCGCTTGCTGTAAAAGAGCAGGGTGAAATTATACGGGTACCTGTAGCGACTATCCAATGGGTTGATGCAGCAGGTGACTATATGTGTTTACACTGTGAAGACGGACAAACGCATATTCTACGTAAAACAATGAAAGAGCTTGAGCAAGAGCTCGACCCTCAGTTATTTGTGCGTGTGCACCGCAGCGCAATAGTAAATACAAAACAAATTAGTAAACTGGTTACACAAGTAAGTGGTGAGTATTTATTAGTACTTGAAAATGGCCAAGAATTAAAAGTGAGCCGTAGCTACCGAGATAAGGTTAAAGCGGCGTTAGCAAGTTAAGGCTAACGCTTTTATTACAGACACAAAAAATGCGAGCTAAGCTCGCATTTTTTATATTCGGCGTTTAATTACGCAACAGTTACAATTTTCATTGTGTTAGTTGCGCCCACAGTTTCCATTGAGTCACCGTGAGTAATAATTACTGTATCGCCAGACTGTAAAGACCCTTGAGAAACTAAAGTATCAAGCGCGGCTTTTACCATACCGTCTTTTTCAGTTTTTGTAGAATCAAAAAATACTGGGTAAACACCACGATAAAGTGCTGTTTGACCTAATGTACTCGCATGACGTGAAAGCGAGTAGATTGGTAAGCCTGAGCTGATACGCGACATTAATTTAGCCGTACTACCAGATTCAGTAAGTGTGATAATTGCTTTAACAGAATCTAAGTGATTAGCTGCATACATAGCAGAAAGCGCAATTGATTCAGCATTGTTAGAAAAGCGACTATCTAAACGGTGTTTAGAAACGTGCGTTTCTTTTTGCGATTCAGCACCTAAACAAACGCGTGCCATAGTCGCAACTGTTTCTTCAGGATAATCACCTGCAGCTGTTTCAGCTGAAAGCATTACAGCATCTGTTCCATCAAGAACAGCATTTGCAACATCCATAACTTCTGCACGTGTAGGCATAGGGTTATCGATCATCGATTCCATCATTTGCGTTGCTGTTACTACAGTACGGTTTAATGAACGAGCACGACGAATAATTAGTTTTTGCTTGCCCATAAGAGCAGCATCACCAATTTCAACACCTAAATCACCACGAGCAACCATTACAGCGTCAGACGCTAAAATGATGTCATCAACAGCTTCTTGGGTTTCAACGGCTTCAGCACGTTCAATTTTAGCAAGTAACTGTGCTTTTGAACCAGCAGCTTCAGCAAGTGAGCGTACGTAGCGCATATCGTCGCCACTACGTGGGAATGATACGGCAATGTAATCTACGTCAATTTCAGCGGCAGTTATTAAATCTTCTTTGTCTTTTTCAGTAAATGCTGGAGCAGTTAAGCCACCACCTAAACGGTTAATACCTTTATTGTTAGATAAAACACCGCCAACAGTGACTGTACAATGCACTAAATGGCCAGCTACTTCATCAACACTTAATTGAATAAGGCCATCGTTTAGAAGTAGTAAATCGTTAGGGCTTACATCGTTAGGTAATTCTTTATAATCAATACCTACAGAGTTTATGTCGCCTTCGCCTTTTTCCATTTTTGCATCAAGGGTAAATTTTGCACCCACAGCAAGCGTTACTTTACCTTCTTTAAAAGTAGAAACGCGGATTTTAGGGCCTTGAAGGTCAGCAAGGATAGCAATATGCTTGCCTAATCTTTTTGCAATATCGCGTACAGCTTGTGCACGGTCTTTATGATCTTGGGCAACACCATGTGAGAAGTTTAAACGTACTACATTAGCCCCAGCGATAATAATTTTTTCTAAGTTGTTATCTCTATCGGTAGCAGGTCCAAGGGTAGCGACTATTTTCGTGCGTCTTAGCATCAATTTCTCCTGTTTGCTTGGTGAAAGCATGTTGACGTTATTTTGTTGACTTAAAATATCTATATTAGAATAAAATATTTTAGTTATGTGCAAACTTCAAAGGTTTGCCACTATTTTATACAAAACTATTGTGTCATCATTATGACACCGGTGTCAGAATGCGTCAATGATCTTAATTTCAATTAGCTTTGCTTTTAGTCACCCCGAGACCATTGATGTTTGATATAATTACGTAGCTTATTTATCTGTAATAAAAAAGCATGTTGTATTGACTCATAATTAGTATTTTATGACTGTATGAGTATAATGTACGCGGTATTATTTAATTTATACACTGAATTTTCTAACCAAATAGTTGTTACCGAGGAGGACACTAGATGCAAGTTGCATTAGTAGGGTTAGGCGTTATGGGAAAAAATCTTGCCCTAAACTTGATTGAAAAAGGGATAACGCTAGTCGCTTATGACAAAAACCCACATGCGGGTGAAGAGTTACTAAGTTGTGCTAAATCTCAAGGCATGGCTGATAGGCTTCACATTGTCTCTGATTTAAGAGACATGGTAAGGCGTTTAGAGGCACCTCGTTCTATTTTATTACTTGTTCCTGCTGGTGAGTTAGTTGATACAGTTTGTAATGAACTTGTAGAGGCCGGCGTTAACTGTGACGATATGATAGTCGATTGCGGTAATAGTAATTATAAAGACGGTATAACGCGTAAACTTAAATACCAAAATAAATTTGAATTTGCCACTATGGGAATTTCTGGCGGTGCAGAAGGCGCTCGCCATGGTCCTGCAATGATGGCAAGTGGTTCTGAGGGTGGTTGGGAACGTATTGAGCCATGGTTTGAAAAAGTAGCTGCTAGCTATAATGGCGACTCGTGTTTTGCACGTGTTGGTCAATCAGCAAGTGGTCATTTTGTAAAAATGGTTCACAACGGTATTGAATACGCACTTATGCAACTTATTGCAGAAGTGTACCAATTACTTCGTTTAGGCACTAATCGTTCTCCAAAAGAAGTGGCTGAGATATTTAATGACTGGTCAGAAGGTCAATTAAATAGCTACTTACTGTCTATTTCTAGCCACATATTGTCACTTGAAAATCATAATAATGTACCGCTTGCGGACTTAATTGATAATAAAGTTGGCGCTAAAGGTACTGGTCTTTGGACTGCGCAAAATGCACTAGAACTTGGTATTGCAGTTCCTTCACTTGTTGCTGCTGTACAAGCTCGTCATTTAACTAATGCATGTAATACAACGGCTGCACAAGAGATGACGTATGCATCTAAATCAACTAACAATGTTGAAATTGATTTAGAAGAGCTAAAAGAAGCGTTCTTACTTGCAAGCTTACTAGCGTATCGCCAAGGTTTAGCGTTAATTAAAGGTGCATCACGTACTCATCAGTGGAAAGTTGATTTATCTAAAACGCTTCAAACGTGGCGTGCTGGTTGTATTATTCGTGCTGACTACCTTGATAGCGTTGCACAAGGTGTTGAATTTATTGATACCCTTGAGAAAGAGTCTAACTCTTTGCGCAAAATTACCGGACAAGCAATAATGACTGGTTTAGCATTCCCTGTATTGGGTGCTACACAAACGTATTTAGCAACATTAACCACACCGAGTAATGGGCATTTAGTTCAAGCCCAGCGTGATTACTTTGGTGAGCACGGCGTTAAAACCCATAGCGGTGAAACATGCCATTTAACTGACCTAGTAGATATCGACGCTAAAGTTAGATAATAAACAGTTGTTTAAAACGATAAAGGCACGCTATTTAGCGTGCCTTTTGTATTTTAGTCCTGCGAAATTTAACGGCTTAACTCACCACGTAAATTGTCTTGCATTAAATGACGAATCGTCTCTACTTCTAGCTTTTGGCTAAATAAATAATGTAATTTAGTTAAACATGCTTCAAGGGTCATATCGTACCCACTAATAACACCAATATTTAACAGTGCATTACCCGTTGCATAGCCGCCCATATTTACATGGCCTTTTAAGCACTGGGTTAAATTAACAATAACGACGCCACGTTTACTTGCCTCTTCAAGTATTGATAAAAAGTTAGGATCTTGCGGTGCATTACCTACACCAAAACTAAGCAACACCAGGGCTTTAATATTGCCGTTAACTAAGCTTTTAACCACTTCTTGACTAATACCAGGGTATAAATAAAGCACACCAATGGGTTGAGGTGTAATAGGGGTAACTTGCAGCTCATTTTCAACATAAGGACTAAGTTGGCCTTTAATAAGTTGAATACTAATACCCGATAACGCTAAGGGGTCAAGATTAGGCGACGCAAATGCATTAAATCCATCGGCGTGGGCTTTAGTTGCTCTGTTACCTCTAAACAGTTGGTTATTAAAAAATAGACTTACTTCTGCAATTGGATAATTTGCCGCTAGATACATTGCATTCAGAAGGTTTACTTGGCCATCTGAGCGTAATTGAGAAAGCGGAATTTGTGAGCCAGTTACAATTACAGGTTTAGTTAGATTTTCGAACATAAACGATAGTGCTGAGGCTGTATACGCCATTGTATCGGTGCCATGAAGCACAACAAAACCATCATAATCTTGGTATTTATCTTTAATGTCATCAGCAATAAGTTGCCAATGCTCAGGAGACATATCTGAAGAATCTATAAGAGGGCAGTATTCGTGAATATCAAACAAAGGCATTTCATCACGGTTAAACTCTGCGTTGTTCACTACGGTTTCTGTTAAAAAACCTTCAGCAGGAATATAACCTCGACTCGATTTTTTCATACCTATAGTACCGCCAGTATAAGCGATATAAATGCGTTTACGTTTCATAAAAAAAGCCCAGTAAAAAAACTGGGCTTAGTATAACGTTAAGTAACTTTAAATACAGCTGATTAGGTAAAGCTATGCACTTTTATTGTGCAACGTTACACACTAAACAGCGTGCATATACACCTTGTGGATCGTTGTAATCTTTAAGGTTTTCAACTTCAGTACTTAATTGGTTAATAACGCTTTGCAAGTTAGCTTGCGTTGCTAACACAGATGTTTTTTGTGTTTGTAAACCAAGCATCGATTTAATAGACGCGTTACCAAAAATGTTTTGAATCATTTTTTCTTGCGAGCTTAAATCTTGTTTAATGGTTTTAACTTCATAGTGATTAAGTTTTGCAAGTGCTGCGGCTGCTTTTATAGCATCTTGTTTATCACCAAGTTTGTCTACTAAACCCAGTTCAAGTGCTTGAGATGCAATCCATACGCGGCCTTGGGCAATTTTATCAACTTGCTCAGGCGTCATATTACGGGCATCAGCGACAACGTTTAAAAAGCGACCGTATGCTTCTTCAACGCTCATCTGAATTACTTGACCCATTTTTTCGTTTAGGGGACGAGTGATAGAAAAACCAGCCATTTCGGTTGTTGCAACGCCATCTGAATAAACACCAATTTTAGATAAGGTTTTTTCAAATGTCATAAACGTACCAAATACACCAATTGAACCTGTAATAGTACTCGGTGCTGCCCAGATTTCGTTTGCAGCAGAGGCAATCCAATAACCACCTGATGCAGCTACAGAGCTCATAGAGGCAATAACAGGCTTACCAGCAGCTTTAAGCGCTAATACTTCTGCACGAATAACTTCAGAGGCAAACATACTACCGCCACCTGAATCAATGCGCAGTACAACCGCTTTAACTTTGTCATCAAGGCGTGCTTTACGAAGTAGGGCTGCTGTAGAGTCGCCACCAATTTCGCCAGCTTTACGCTCACCATCAACAATTGTACCTTTAGCAACTACAACGGCGACTTTTTCGGTAATAGGGTTATCAAATTCAATCGGTGGTTTAACCAAGCTTAAGTATTCACGAAATGAAACTTGCTTAAATGTTTTGCCATCTTCTTGTGCGCCAACTAAATCAATTAATTGTTTGCGAACTTGTTGATTTGTTTTTAAAGAATCAACCCACTGGTGGTCAAGTGCATATTTACCTGCATCGCCATCTGCAGCTTTCATTTTTTCAAGATATACGTCCATTGTCTCGTCGAAATTTGACTCATCAAATGGGCGAACCGCAGCAACATCTTGTTTGTATTCGCTCCAAAGAGCGCCTAACCAAACACGGTTAGCTTCTTTGGCTGCTTCAGACATGTCGTTACGAATGAAAGGTTCTACTGCTGACTTAAATGTACCAACACGGAAAATATGCTGCGTTACTTCAAGCTTTTCAAGTGCATCTTTAAAGTAAAGCGGATACATGCCGTAACCTTCAATACCTATGCTACCGTATGGGTGCATAGCTATTTCATCAGCATGTGATGCAATATAGTATTGTGCTTGGGTATAGTAATAACCCGATGCAATCACTTTTTTGCCAGCTTGTTTAAATGCATCGATAGCATTGGTAATTTGCTTAAGTTTGTTTAAATGCGCTTTAGGCATTTCTTGTAAATCAAGCAGCATCACCGTAATGCGATCGTCTTTAGTCGCTTCGTTTATTACTTCAACAATATCGTCGAGTAATATTTCGCTTGGCGCTTCAGAACCAGAAGTAGCATCACTAATTGCAGCTTCGACCGGATCTATGTATGTTTTTTCTTCAACAATAGGGCCATTTAGGTTAAGCCTAAGCACAGAGCCATTTTCAACTATTATTTTATCGTCGTCACTTGAGAGTGACACTAAGAAAACAATTACCAGTAATAAAAACAGAATGTTGAGTATTAAACGACGAGAAAAGTTAATTCCAGCCCAAATACCTTTAAATACCTTTGCTATCAAAATAGCTCCTTAATTTGGTACAGTTAATACATTAGTTCCATCTTAGCCTAGAATAAAAATAAATTTAACTGCTAAATCGTAACGAAGTGTTTATGAGGTGCTATTAATACATGTTTTTATAGCTTTTTTTAATTAAATGAAGGCACATATTGCTTATTACTTGCCATTAAAGCAGAATTAGCTAATGTATACAGGTTAGACCAGTTAACGGGACACAAGATGTTAGAACAACAATTACAATTAAAACACACACAATTACGTAACCGCTTAGTTATGGGCTCAATGCATACAGGCCTTGAAGAGGGATGGCATAACCGCAAACGCTTACGTGCATTTTACGAAGCACGTGCAAAAGGCGGCACTGCAATGTTAATTACGGGCGGATACAGCCCTAATTTACGTGGCAAATTAACACCTATTTCATCTTCATTTAATAGTTATTACGATGTATTTAAGCACCGCGCTTACACAGATGCTGTGCATAAACACGGCGGAAAAATTTGTTTGCAATTATTACATGCTGGACGTTATGCGTACCATCCATTCAATCAGGCACCAAGTGCAATAAAAGCACCTATTAATCCTTATAAACCTAAAGCTATGACGCTTGGCTCGATTAAAAAAACAATTAAAGACTTTGCGCACTCTGCCTATATGGCTGAAAAAGCCGGCTACGATGGCGTTGAAGTTATGGGTTCTGAAGGGTATTTGATTAATGAGTTTATGGCGCCGCACACCAATAAACGTGAAGATGAATTTGGTGGCAGCCTAGAAAATAGAATGCGACTTGCGCTTGAAATAGTTAAAGCTGTAAGAGCAAAAGTATCTGAGCAATTCTTAATCATTTTTAGATTGTCGGTTATTGATTTAATTCCAAACGGCTCAACGCCAGAGGAAGTTGTCATTCAAGCTACCGAGCTTGAAAAAGCGGGCGTTGATATTTTTAACACAGGTATTGGTTGGCACGAAGCGCGTGTACCGACTATTGCGAGTATGGTGCCGCCAGGTGCATTTAAAGAAGCATCAAAACGTTTAAAAGACGTGGTGAGCGTGCCAGTTATTGCTGTTAACCGAATTAATACTCCAGAAATAGCTAACGATATTTTAAATGCAGGCGAGGCTGATTTAATTTCTATGGCAAGGCCGCTACTTGCCGATCCAGAGTTTTTTAATAAATACGCAAATAATCAATCTAAGCAAATTAATATTTGTATAGGGTGTAACCAAGGTTGTCTAGATCACGTATTTAAAAATAAACGTGCTACGTGTTTAGTTAATCCACAAGCTGCATTTGAGCTAGATTACCCGTTAGAGCAAGCAACCAAAGCTAAAAATGTATTAGTAGTCGGCGCAGGCCCTGCTGGTTTATCGGCAAGTTGTTACTTGGCTCAAAAAGGGCATAACGTCACGCTAATTGACCAAAAACCGCAAATGGGTGGCCAATTTAATTTAGCTATGCAAATACCAGGTAAAGAAGACTTTAACCATACTCTTACTTACTTCACTAATGAGCTTGAGCGATTAAAAGTAACTGTAGAGCTTGGTAAAGCTTACGACGATTCAATGCTTAAAAACTATGACGATATTGTATTTGCAACTGGCGTTCGCCCACGTGAAGCATCAATTAAATGTAGCGATGATAAGCGTGTGTTTGCTTATGACGAAGTTATACGCGGCGAAGTAGAGCTTGGTAAATCAATTGCCATTTTAGGTGCCGGTGGTATTGGTTTTGATATGGTTGCGTTTTTAAGCGAACATAAATCGCAAACTATTAGCGAGTTTAAAACGCAATGGGGTATTGAGTGTGAAGCCCAACCACATAAAGACGAACGTCAATTGTATATGTTAAAACGCAGTGCGGGTCGTTTTGGTAGCGAGCTTGGTAAAACAACGGGTTGGATACATCGCCAAGTTGCTAAGCAGCATGGCGTTAAGCAAATTGCTGATTGCCAATACCAAAGCTTTGATAAAAGCGGACTAACTATTAATGTTGCTGGTGAAACTCAAGTACTGCCAGTAGACACTGTTATTGCCTGTATTGGCCAGGTTTCTAATAACGAAGTGCTAGAAAATTACACAGATAACGCAAAGGTACATGTTATAGGCGGCGCTAAACTAGCTGCTGCTATTGATGCCAAACGCGCTATTTTTGAAGCACTTCAGGTCGCTAGAAGTATTTAAGCTTTGTAAACAAATTGAAATAGTTTATTAATTCGTGTGGTCTTTGCTGTTTATAGTCTATAACTTAATAAACATTGAACACACAGGATACGCATGAATAAACTAACCAATCTTTATGATGCAATATTGGGTAAACTATCATTTTTAGATGGTTTACCTGCATTGCTATTTCGCTTGATTTTAGCCCCTGTTATGATCATTGCAGGTTATAACAAACTTGCTATAAGCGGTGAGACAGAAGGTTTCTTTGATAACTTTTTAGCATCTCCAGATGTAGTTCAATGGTTTGGTAATAATGAATGGGGTTTAGGGTTACCGTTTCCTGACTTACTAGCTTTTTTAGCTGGCTGGAGTGAATTTTTAGGAGGTTGGTTTTTATTACTTGGCCTTTTAACTCGCTTGGTCAGTATCCCACTTATGTTCACAATGGTTGTCGCTGCAACCTCAGTGCATTGGCATAATGGTTGGTTTGCAATAGCACCAACTAATCCAGAAACAAGTGCTGCGCAAGTGCTCGATTGGTTATCAATTCCGGGCGCTAAAGAGAGCCTTGAAAACTCACTAGAAGTACAAGACCGAATAGGTAAAATTCGTGGCTTAGTTGAAGAACACGGTTTTCCTGATTATCTATACGAAAAGGGCAAGCCGTCTATTTTAAACAACGGTATAGAATTTTCGGCAATTTATTTTGCTATGCTTCTTAGCTTGTTTTTTATGGGCGGTGGGCGTTTTGTTAGTATAGATTACTGGTTAAGGCGAAATATTGTAAAAGAATAACGTATTTAATCTACTTTACTAACGACCGCATAGCTTAACCCTTTGCGGCCGTTTTGCATTTTAATTTCTCGGTATTTATTTTTTAAGGGTTTAAATGTTACTCTAGCGTTTTGAATTTTGAGGAATCGTTATGAACGCTATCGAGCTTTTACTTACCCGCCAATCAGACTCTAAACTAACAGAGCCGGGCCCTACGCCTGAGCAGCTCGACATAATTAAGCAAGCAGCATTACGTGTTCCTGATCATGGCTGTATAGCACCGTGGCAGTTCATTGTTGCTCAAGGTGATGCACGCAATAAACTGGGTGAAATTTACCATCAAAGTGCAGTGGCAGAGCAACAAGAAGAAAAAGTAATTAACCGTGCTAAAGAGCTTCCCCTTCGTGCGCCTATGATTGTAATAGCAATTGCTAAATATCAAGAACACCCAAAAGTTCCTCGAATAGAACAAGTACAAAGCGCAGGCTGTAGTGTATTAGCGATGCAACAAGCTGCATTTGCCCAAGGGTTAGGCGGTGTTTGGCGCACAGGCTACTTTGCACAAAGTAGCGCGGTTAAAAAAGCGCTTAACTTACATGAGCAAGATGAAATAGTAGGGTATTTATATATAGGTACACCCGAAGTCGATTGTAAAAAGTCGCCTCGCCATAAGCCAGAACACTATTTTAGTAATTTGTGAAATAGTATGAACTTTGCGCAACTTACATAGTCATAATTCATTAAGGTTACAAAGAGTATTATTTAAAAGTTAATGACTTGGCTGTAAGAAGCGCTTGGAAGCACTAAATTTACTAAATCTTCTTCAGTTTGTTTTTTAATCGGTTGTTTTTTGATACATTATGGAAAGTCTTAATAAAAATAACGATAAAGAAGACGAAAACTATGGGAAATTTATTTTTACGTGAAAAAGAGAATTGGCTAGCATGGTCAATTTGGGGAATCATTGGTGCTTTTGTAACACTGTATGTTGCAATGAGCACAAATGCATCACATTTTATAGCCGGTTCAGCGATGGGTATGCTTGTGTTGTTAACATGGTGGATGCACCAGTCCAAACGTTTCGACTTTGGGCGTGCATTTAAAGTATGTTGCTACGTTTTATCGCTTAGTGTGCTACCAGCTTTTATGTTTGTTGTAGTACCAAGTGATGATTTAAATCGATTCGATTTAATTTTTCAAGGCGTTACCTTTACCGCACTGAGTATATTGGCTTGTTTAATCTGCTCTTGGATTGCACGTAGACCTAAACAATATTATTAATGTGTTTAACTTTAGTCCATTAACTACACTTTTATTAAAGTGAAGAGCTTAACAAAAGAACAAAGTGGGTCTATTTTATCCAATATGTTAATATTTTATATTAATTTCTATTTAGCTCTTTACAAGTTATGTATTTAGCCATATTATTCGCGCCGTGCGGAGAGATGGCAGAGTGGTCGAATGCACCGGTCTTGAAAACCGGCATGGGTTTATAGCCCATCTAGGGTTCAAATCCCTATCTCTCCACCATTATTTAAAAAAACCGCCTTATGGGCGGTTTTTTGCTTTGTGGAGTTTCTAAATGACTAAAGCAACAAACCTACCAACCTCGCAGAAATTAATAAAACATCTTTTATTATGGACTGTATTTGGTTACTGCTATCAAAGTGCTATTAGCTTATTAGTAAAAATGGCTATAGATGCTCAACCAGAGTATCCATTAATTACCGGTTTAATTTATGGTGTTGGTTTTAATGTTTTAGCTGCCCATCTTATTACCAAATACGATAAGCATTGGCCAGTTATTGGCTCTGTTTTTATTGGTTGTATAGGGCTGCTTGTAGTGCCATTTTTACTGTTTGGTGAATCAGGATTACTAACAATGCCTCTACTTGTTGGAATTTTATTCAGTTTGCCGCTTTGTAGTTATATTGTTGGCCTAATTAAGCTAAAACTCAGCAAAAACTAGCCCCAAACGCGGTTTATTTTGTGATAGCATAGTCGCGTCTTTTAACTAACAAAACGTGAAAAACACATTATGTCAGATAATTTTACTACAGATGCTGAAAAAGCAAGTTACGGTATTGGCTTACAAATGGGTGAGCAACTTAAGTCTAATCCTTTTGAAGGCTTAAACCTAAATTCAGTATTTGAAGGCATGAAAGATGCGTACGCTGGTAGCGCATTTCAAGTTGAGATCCCTGAGATCCAAGCTGCATTTGAAAAAATAAACGAAGAGATTCAAGCTCGTCGTGAAGAAGAGTCTAAAGTACTTTCTGCAGAAGGTATTTCATTCTTAGAAGAAAACGCAAAACGTCCTGAAATCACAGTAACTGAGTCTGGTCTTCAATACGAAGTACTAGCAACTGGCGAAGGCGAAAAGCCAACAGCTGAGTCTACAGTACGTGTTGATTACCACGGTACACTTATTAATGGTACTGTGTTTGATAGCTCATACGAGCGCGGTCAACCAGCTGAATTTCCAGTTGGTGGCGTGATCAAAGGCTGGACTGAAGCATTACAAATGATGCCTGTAGGTACTAAATGGCGTATCTACGTTCCTCATGAGCTTGCTTATGGTGAACGTGGCGCAGGTGCTGCAATCGCACCTTTCTCAACGCTTGTATTTGATGTTGAGCTACACGAAATCATTTCTTAAATTAAATAAATTTTAATTTAAGAATTTAAAAAGCCGTATTCAACTTGAATACGGCTTTTTTGTGTTTGTAATTTAAGAGTTTTATACCAATTAGCTTAATTAAGTGATCTGTTTTTCGCTAAGAAAATTGTGTCGATAACAGGGCAAAAATTTCGTTGTTTAGTTTTTACCACTAATTGCTCTTGCATTGCTCTACTTCCTGCATCCATGCAGTCGTATATCAGAAATTCTTAACGCAGTTAGCATCAGGTTTAATCCTTCAAATCGATTAAGTATAACTGCGTGTTGATATTATATATTCTAAAAATAAAAAAACCGCATTAATAAAATGCGGTTTGTAAATATATAAACTAAAAACTATTTTTAATTATTAAAAATAACCACGAACACCAAAGCGGAAGTTTCTGCCTGGTAGTGGGGCTTTATCTTTAATAAATGAGCTATGCACAAAGCCTAACTCATCAGTAATGTTATCCACGTTTATATAAAGCTGTGCATCTACACTGCCTAAACCTAATTGGTAATTAGCTTGTGCATCAAATAACGTATAGCCGTCTGTTTTTGTTTCAAATGCAGTTACATCGTTTTGATCAAAGTAATGAGTACCCGTCAGTGTTAGTTGTAAGTCACCTAAATCGTACTGTAACTCAGAGCCTAATTTATTGGCAGGGATACGCGGTAAGTTGCCTTCGTCGTCTTTTAGTTTTGCACGGGTTGAGTCACCAAATACTTTAACCATAGCGCTTGGGGTTACTTGGTAATGTGCGTCAAACTCAATTCCATAAAGCTCTGCGTCTTTACTTGTAAACTGATAAACCGCAACAGCATCGTCATGTGCACCAATAGCTGATTCTAAACCATCTTCTTCATCGTAAACTAAACCCGTATTTTCTTGGAAATAAAAGTTTTTAATATCGTTATAGAAAAAGTTAACGGTGTAACCAAAGTCTCCGCTAAAACGTCTAAAGCTTAAATCTAGGTTTGTTGAGGTTTCTTGCTTAATATTTTCTGGCTCAAAATGCGCTTCATTATCTTCAATGTTGTAACCAAGGCCTAGCTCGTAAGTGCCAGTTGCAATGTGTAAACCGTTTGATAAAAGCTCTGCCGAAAGTGGTGCTCGTTCTGAATGAGAAATACTTGTCGCAATACTATGACCCGGCTTGTATTGCCAAATGGCACCGGCAGAGGCGCTTAAATTGGTAAAGCTTCTATTGTATCCAATAGTTTCTTCGTCGCTATGATCTATTTCTACTTCATCGTGGCTATGTTCGTGTGCCGTGATTTTGCTTTCAATTTTGTAATCTTCTACACGTGCACCAAGCTCTATTGTCACGTCGCCAAATTCACGCTCTTCTAGTAAATATAATGCGTTAGTTGTAGTTACACTCGCGGGTGTAAATGCTTCTTCACCAATTGCATCGTAGTCAGAATCGCTGTAGTGATAGCCCATCATTCCGTGCCAATCAGCAAACTTATGCTCTACATTTAAACGTGCTTCAGTCGTTTTATTTTTAAAAGTAGTACCAATTTCGCCATCTTCAATTTCGCTGTGTGAATAATCTGTATAGCCAACACGTAGGTTGATGGTTTCAATCCAGTTATTATGAAGAGCGTAACTTACAAGCCCTTGCCAGCGGTCTTGCTCTAAATGTGCGTAAACTGGCTCTTCAGCAGCTTCATCTTCATGTTCTGCATGCTCTTCTTCAGTTTCACCTTCGTGATCGTGATGATGCTCATGCCCAGGAATACCGTAATCAGTATCAATGCTACCGTAAGAAAAACCAATCGTTAAGTGATCGCCAACATAGCTGGTACCAAAGTTGAGTGTTTCGCTATCAATAAAAGTATTTTCTACCGAGCTTTCGGTTTCAACATCGCCATCATCGTCGGCAATAGTAAAGGTCGGTGTTTGGTAATCATCGCCGCTGCGCTTAGTACCATCAAAATGAAAGTTAAAGCCTTCATTACCTGTTTCAAGTTTTGCTGCTACGGTGTTTGAATTTGACACCGTATCGTGGCTGTATTCAGCAGCGCCTGTAAGCTCGTCGATATTGCTAGTAGGAATACGGTTATCAACCACGTTTACAACGCCACCAATTGCACCAGAGCCATAAAGTAGGGTACTTGGACCGCGCAACACTTCAATTTGCTCTGCCGCTAGGCTGTCGCTTGATGTCGCGTGGTCTGGGCCAATTCGCGACGCATCGCTGGCATCTAATCCATTTTGTGTGATTTTAACGCGAGGGCCATCTAAACCACGTATAATTGGGCTTGATGATACAGGGCCAAAGTAACTTGCATTTACGCCTGGTAAACCTTTAAGAGTTTCGCCAAGTGTTGGTTTAGATTTATTTCTTAATTCATCACCTGAGAGCACACTTACTGGCGATATCATTTCTAGGCTGTTCTTATGAAGTGCAGAGGCATAAACAACCACTGTTTCAACCGATGTTGGTTTAAGTGACACAGACAGATTATTTGAAGATTCGGTAACAGCAATACGAGAGTCTATGTAGTTGTCTTTACTAATATGTAATTGGCTGTTTGCATCTATATCGATAGCAAACTCGCCTAAATCATTACTTTTAACGCTTTGGTTTTTGCCATGCACATGGATAGAGGCATTTTTAATTGGTTGATTTTTGTCATCCATTACTTTGCCAGTAACAGTTGCAGCCAAAGCTGATTGAGAACATAAAACAGAAAAAATAGCAGAGGAGATTAATGTTAACTTTGTCATGGATATATTGGTTCGTGGTTATTATGTTGTGATATAATATAACACCGCAAAATTAACGAATCAACAATGTTATAGTATAACTTTGTATTTTGCGATGAATAATCTAAAAATGACGATTAAGCCAATATTATAAAAATTCAAATAATAGGTTTGTGAATAGGAAACTTATCTATTTGACCGAAGAACTCATAGCGCTAGCCGGTAAATCTATGTATTTAATAGCGGCTATCTATCATTATCGCATCTAGTTTATGCTGCGCTCTTGTCTGATTTGTTATATCTACAGATTCAATCATTTCGCATTCGTCGCGGATCATCTCTGAAATAAGACTAGGGTAGTGGCGGCAGTCTTCTGGGCGGTCGAGGTAAATACTGCAGGTGTACATGTTTTTAGCGAGAGGATCTTTTTTAGGCGCAATTTCTAAAAATGGGCACACTTGAAGTCTTAAGCCTGTTTTTGGGTCAAACCAAATTTCGTTGTTTTTAACGTATTCATAAATTTCGGGGTTAAAAAGCTCCCATAAATCTATTTCTTCTTTTGTTGCGCTTAAATCGCCGCCGCCATATTTAATACAGCATTTACCACACTGGTTGCATTCTTTCATAATTGGCTAATTTAGTTGGCTGTTAACGAATTTAAGTTAGTTATTAGTGTAGCACCAAATTTATTATTAACGCTCTACTGAATTTACCCATCCTTTAATTTTTGGGTGTGTAAACAATAGTTAGATACAATAACTATTGTTAAAACCCCTTGTTACATTTTATATAGTACAGGCTTTATTTAATGGTTTACTCTAAAGGTAGCGAAAAATGTTACAAACCCCGCTTGAGCAACTGTGTGATTGTTAAATGTTGCTGAGCGCGGATACCTAAGCAGGGCGTTATTATGAAAGAGGCTGTCACTAAGTTAAAAACAGAATTTAATGCAAAGTTATTGTATTGGAACAATCTTAAAAGTAGCAAAGCTAAAGCGGCAATCATCCTATTATTTTTAGTTGTCATTGCACTTAAAGTGTTTACGACCATTTTTACGTTGGATTGGGTTGCAAGTTTATTCAGTGTGTAAGTTTACCAAGAGTAATTTCGATAAAGTTTAATTGCAGTGTGTTTAACGCCTACGCGATGTTCATTATTAATGTATTATTACGCTATACACCAAATTAAATAAATCAGTTGTTTAAATACGTTTTATAATGACTGTAATGATACATTTTAGCTAAATTGAGTGAGTAAATGAGTTTAGCTGCATTAAAGGATAACCAGTGATGATGAATACAAAAATATACAAAGCGGTACACGACCTTGCAGAAGATTTAATGGCGGCGGCTAACAAAAATAACCGTGAAAAGTTTGAGTCGTTATTTGCTCAATTAAAAGCTATTTGTATTGAAAACGAAAACACCTCAAAAGATCACCCTGTACAATGGGAAACCTTAGCTGATTTTACCGAAGAGTTAGAAGAGGCAATTACTACTTACGAAAAAGCATTAGAAAAGTCGATTGCGATTAATAACAAAGATCACATGTCGTCGGTTTCTTTTTCAATGGCTACATTACAGCTTGAGCTTGGACAAAAAGATGAAGCTATTAAAAACCTTCAAAATGCTAAAGTCAGCGCCAATAAAATTGAAGACAAAGAGCTTAAAGCTGAAATACACGACCTACTAGAGTCGCTTATTGAAGAAGAAGGTTAAATACATAAAAGCATAACTTATCCATATTAAATGTGATTTTTGTGGATTTAGCTTGAGCTTAATAAAGCGCTGATGGTTTATACCCTCAGCGCTTTTTTATGTTTGCTATAAATACTAAACCAAAAGAAAAGGCTTACTATTGAGCTAGCTTATTCATAAAATCGACAATGTACTTTGCAATTTCTACTGGTTTTTCTTCAACGCTAAAGTGCCCTGAATCGAGTAAATGCAGTTCAGCGTTCGGTATATCTTTTAAGTATGCTTTAGCGCCTGCGGCTATAAACGCAGGGTCGTTTTTACCCCATACAATTAACGTTGGTGGTTGGTACTTGCGTAAATAAGCTTGCCACTTTGGATAGTCGAGAAGGTTGTTGTAGTAATCTTGTAGCAATTGCACCTGAATTAATCTATCGGATTTGGTTTGTAAAAAGTGAAGATCGTGCGTCCAGCTATCTGGGCTCATCACTTCTGGGTTACTTTGTACGTCTCGTAAATACTGCTTATTAATAATGGCTTGCTCGGATGTGAACGAATAAATTTTATCACTCTGCGCTTTTGAACTATCTTCATTCGCGGCTTTAAAAAATGCTTGCCTCGGTAGGGTTAGCCCCTCTAAATACGCATTACCATTTTGTACAATAAGTGCATCAAGTTTATTAGGATTATTTAACAACATTCTAAAGCCTACAGGTGCTCCAAAGTCTTGTATATATAGGCTGTAGCGCTTTACTTTAAGCGTTGTTAGTAACCCTTCAACGTATTGAGCTAGTAATTCAAAAGTATATTTTTGAGTTTCTGGGTTTGGGCGTTCGCTGTATCCTGAGCCTAAATAATCGGGTGCAATTACATGATAACGACCTGATAAAAGCGGGATCAATTCTCGGTAGCTGTGTGAAGACGACGGATAGCCATGTAAAAGCACAATGGTTTGCTTATGCTGGATGCCAGCTTCTCGGTAAAATATCTTTTTACCGTTTACATTTGCATATTTGTAAGCGGTTTTTGAAGGCCATACAGCATCAGCGGCATATACCTGAGCGGTAAGCGTAGACATTGAAACTAGTAAAAACACAATAAAAGAGACGATGTGAGCAGGTTTTACTTTAAGATTTTTTTGTATATCTGGGTGCATAAGTAAACTCGTTATTTTTGGTAATGACGCTTTATTAATTTACCAGACCCGTTATTTACACAATTGTATTCAGATAATAACGTTGTAGTTTCACAGCAAAGAAGTGTACAGCAGGAGTAAGTGCAGCTTTGGACCTTACAAGATACTTATGAGCCAACAGTGGGCTAGGGCGTTAGCTCTTTATTGGCCGCTTTTTTGTATTTGAAATAGCTTATTAAATAAACGGCTATTGGAATCGTTGGGCTTAAAAATATGTGAGGATGAAAATAGATACCACGTTCGTCATATAGAAACACATATAACACGACCGCAAACGTTGAAGGTAAGGGGAAGATGATTGCGCCGTGCCCAACAGCAGCAAATAGTGTCCACGAGAAAACACTAGGCCAAAGCACTGCTCTGATGTAAGCACCTTTATTAGTCGCTTTAGCCTTTTTAGCGTAATTACGTGAAACAAAATAAGATATTACCGTTGGAAACAAAGTTAAAATGATACTTAGCAGTATAAGCATAGTGATTCAATTCCTTTTGATATTATTTGCATAACCCAGTTTTTCACAATGTGTTAATTGGTTTGAGTTAATACCGTTTTTAAAGCAACAATTTGCTTAATTTCATC
Organism: Pseudoalteromonas sp. C8; assembly: GCF_011378685.1. Taxonomy (NCBI): domain Bacteria; kingdom Pseudomonadati; phylum Pseudomonadota; class Gammaproteobacteria; order Alteromonadales; family Pseudoalteromonadaceae; genus Pseudoalteromonas; species Pseudoalteromonas sp. C8. The sequence goes on along the minus strand of NZ_WTKT01000004.1, from coordinate 58,588 downwards.
AGCTGTTAATGCTTTATATAACCTAGGATAGGGCCAACTATAGCCCCATCTGAAAGTCGATGGTATATAAGGGCTGCCACCAAATCGAACTCCAGCAAGCATAAGGTTCGCTATACTCGTTTCGCCGGCTTCAATAACACACTGTTGCAAGGCTTTATCTGCTTCTAAACGTTGCCAATAAGTGCCACCTTGCCAGTAGGCGTAGTCATGCGCTTTACAACATGCAAGCCACAACTTTTTATCTTTTGTCGTGCCGTCCGGAAAAGCACTACAGCCATCTGATGTGAACGGTTTTATATTTTCAGCATTTGCTGTATTACTTAATATGACAAGTAAGACAATGGGACTGAAACGCATTATTTTCATGCGAAAGAGTGTATTAGTAAAATTATATATGATTTTAAGTGTTACTGTTTTAGTTACAAATAATAACACTTTAAAAAGTATAAAAAAGGTTTTTACTGTTTATAGACTGGTTATGCTTATATGATAATTTTGATTTAGAGCTTTTTGTTTAGATACTCTATGCGTTCTATTTTCTTCGCTAGTTGCGAGGTGTTAATACTAAAAGTGCTGGTTAAAAAACTTACTACAATATTAGATTAAGGTTTACACATGGTGTGTTGCATTTGTACTTTAGGAGAGGAGCTGTGCTAGAACAAATAGAAAATTGGATTGACGCTACAAATTTAAAATACAGTAGTCAAAAAGTGAGTTGTGATAAATTCAGTAATGAATTTTATGGGTTTTATCCTACCGAGCGTTTTAAAAAACGCGTATTACGTTGTTGTAGACCAAATACCAAAGCCAGACTTTGCGGGTCTGCGAGAAATGGGCCTAGGTGATTTTGTCGATATGGACGCGGCGGGTATAACGTATAAATATACTTATTATATACTTCCCCACGTCGCTACTAATTTAAGGGTCCATTTTCATGAACTTGTTCATGTTGCGCAGTGGCTTGAGCTTGGCGCTAACGCATTTATGCTTCGTTACATTAGTGAAATTCAACGAGAGGGATATCACCATGCTCCGCTCGAAAAGATGGCATACCCGCTTGATGATCAATTTGCTAGTCGTGGTAAAAAATAGATGTGCCAAAATATGTAACTCATACTCTGTAATTAGCGCAGAATTTTAAAGGAATTTATATGAACAAAACGTTAGGATGCTTTTTTACTTTAATGTGTATTGATGCACAAGCTGTAACGTTTGAAGAAGGTATAGTATCAGCCTTACTCGAGCGAACAAAACACAATATTACCTACGATGGGGCTTATCACTCAATTGCTTACCCAGGTGGTGATGTGCCTAAAAATATTGGGGTATGTACCGACGTTATAATCAGAAGTTACAGAAAGTTAGGCATCGATTTACAGAAACTCGTGCATGAAGACATGCAAAATAACTTTACACTGTATCCATCTAAACGTATTTGGGGTTTAAGTAAGCCTGATAAAAATATAGACCACCGACGTGTTCCAAATTTACAAGCTTACTTTGAGCGCCATGCAAACGTATTAAGTAAATCCAACAAAGTGAGTGATTATAAAACCGGCGATATAGTAACGTGGATGTTACCAGGTAATTTACCTCATATATGCATGGTGATTAATGAATCATCTCAAGATACAGGTAATCCGCTTATTGTGCATAATATTGGGCGTGGGCCGCAAAAAAGTGACATGCTTTTTGATTACAAAATTACAGGGCATTACCGGTTTGTTCCACAGTATTGATGCGCTTAATAAACGGTATATGTAAGTATTAATTTTATTTCAGATTAATACTTACATTGCCATTGGGTTTACAGCAGCACAACAATATTTCGCCTTCGCGCACAAACGCAAGTGGCTCTTCGTTGTACTCAACGTTACCTGATACTAACGTTGCCCTACAAGCGCCGCAGTAGCCTTCGCGGCATTGGAATGCAACGTCTATTTTCATGGATTCTAAGCAGTGTAAAAGAGAAGGGCAGCCAGCGGTAAATTCTATACACTGGCTGTTTTCTGCAAGCGTTATGCTTGCAGTAGACTTGTCACTCATTATAAATCAAAATCACCAAATTCTGATGCATCAACTTGAGAGTCTATTTGACCAACAAGGTATGAGCTAATTTCTGCTTCTTGCGGTGCCACTTGCACATTATCAGACACTAACCACGAGTTTATCCATGGGATAGGGTTACTGTTATTTTCAAACTGTGCTGGCAAGCCAATGGCAGTCATACGTGCATTAGTAATGTATTCAACGTACTGACATAAAATATGCTTATTTAAGCCAATCATTGAACCATCTTTAAATAAATACTCAGCCCACTCTTTTTCTTGCTCTGCAGCATCAACAAACATTTTAATCGCTTCGTCGCGGCACTGAGCTGCAACAATCGCCATTTCTGGGTCATCTTTACCGTCTTGCATAATGTTTAAAATATGCTGAGTACCCGAAAGGTGAAGTGCTTCATCGCGCGCAATAAGTTTGATGATTTTAGCGTTACCTTCCATTAGCTCACGCTCAGCAAACGCAAACGAACATGCAAAGCTTACGTAAAAGCGAATCGCTTCAAGAATATTTACCGACATCATAGCCAGGTAAAGTTTCTTTTTAAGCTCAAACAAATTCACGATAACAGTTTTACCGTTAATCTCGTGTTTGCCTTCACCATATAAATTGTAAAGCGATACAGAGTTGATTAAGTCGTCGTAGTATTTAGTTACGGCATCGGCACGTTCGCTAATTTTATCGTTGCTAACAATGTCATCAAAAATAAGTTCAGGTGCTTGTGTTACGTTACGGATAATATGCGTGTATGAGCGGCTGTGAATTGTTTCACTAAATGCCCATGTTTCTATCCATGTTTCAAGCTCTGGTAGCGATACAATTGGAAGTAGGGCAACGTTTGGCGAACGACCTTGCACACTATCAAGTAGAGTTTGGTATTTGAGGTTACTTAAAAATATATGCTTTTCGTGATCGGGTAACGCTTGAAAGTCTAAACGGTCTTTACTTACATCTACTTCCTCAGGACGCCAAAAGAAAGATAGTTGCTTCTCGATTAATTTTTCAAAAATTGGGTATTTTTGTTGGTCGTAACGAGATACGTTTACAGTTTGGCCAAAAAACATTGGCTCTTGCATTTGGTTATTATGGTTTCGGCTAAAAGTAGTATAAGACATGTTTATCACTCAAAAAACTATCAGAAAAAGCGGGCTAAATGCCCGCTTAAAATAAAAATCAGCAGTTATATTTTACACGCGCCGCCTTCACAATCATCATCTTCCACTTCTGGAGTATCTTCTTGCATATCTGAGGCACCATCACGAGTATTGTGGTAGTACAAGGTTTTAACACCTAGTTTGTACGCGCTTAGTAAGTCTTTTAATAAGACTTGCATAGGTACTTTACCGCCTTCGAACTTGTTTGGATCATAATTTGTATTTGCAGAAATTGTTTGGTCTACAAATTTTTGCATTATACCAACAAGCTGCAAGTAACCATCGTTTGATGGAATGTCCCACAGTAGCTCGTATTGATCTTTTAAACGTTCATACTCAGGAACAACTTGCTTTAAAATACCGTCTTTACTTGCTTTAACGCTAATATGTCCACGTGGTGGCTCAATACCATTTGTTGCATTAGAGATTTGCGACGATGTTTCTGATGGCATTAACGCACTTAGTGTTGAGTTACGCATACCGTGCTCTTTAATATTTGCACGTAGTGTATCCCAATCAAGATGAAGTGGCTCATCACAAATTTTATCTAAATCACGTTTGTACGTATCTGTTGGCATAATGCCTTGTGAATACGTTGTTTCGTTAAACTTAGGACAGGCACCACGCTCTTTAGCAAGCTCGTTTGATGCTTTCATCAAGTAGTATTGAATCGCTTCAAATGTTTTATGAGTCAGTGCATTTGCGCTGCCATCTGAATAACGCTTACCGTTTTTAGCTAGGTAGTATGCGTAGTTAATCACACCTATACCTAACGTTCGACGACCCATAGTTGCATTTTTAGCAGCCGGTACTGGGTAGTCTTGGAAATCAAGTAAGTTATCAAGTGCGCGTACTGCAAGTTCAGCTAGCTCTTCAAGCTCATCAAGTGATTCTATTGCACCTAAGTTAAACGCAGACAGTGTACAAAGGGCAATTTCGCCTTCTTCGTCATTTACGTTATTAAGTGGCTTAGTTGGCAATGCAATTTCTAAACATAAGTTAGATTGGCGAATAGGCGCAACTTTAGCAATGAACGGGCTATGTGTATTACAGTGGTCCACATTTTGTAAATAAATACGACCTGTACTTGCACGCTCTTGCGCAAACATAGAGAAAAGCTCAATCGCTTTAATGCGTTTTTTACGAATCGATTCGTCTTGTTCGTATTTTACGTAAAGCGCGTCAAACTCAGCTTGGTCTTCAAAAAATGCATCGTAAAGACCAGGCACATCTGATGGGCTAAATAACGTAATGTAGTCGTCTTTAATTAAACGAGAGTACATTAGTTTATTAAATTGTACGCCGTAATCTAGGTGACGAACGCGGTTGTCGTCCACACCACGGTTATTTTTAAGTACAAGTAGGTTCTCTACTTCTAAATGCCAAAGCGGGTAGAACAATGTTGCAGCGCCGCCACGTACACCACCTTGCGAACAACTTTTAACAGCTGTTTGAAAGTGCTTATAAAAAGGAATACAACCTGTGTGGTACGCTTCGCCGTTACGAATATGGCTACCTAGCGCACGAATTCGACCAGCATTAATACCAATACCTGCGCGTTGTGAAACGTATTTAACAATAGCTGACGACGTTGCATTGATTGAATCAAGGCTATCGCCACATTCAATTAATACACACGAGCTAAACTGGCGAGTAGGTGTACGTACACCCGACATAATTGGCGTTGGTAGAGATATTTTAAATAACGATACTGCGTCGTAAAAGCGCTTAATGTAAGAAACGCGTGTTTCACGTGGGTAGTCAGAGAATAAGCTCGCTGCTACTAAAATATATAAAAACTGTGCACTTTCGTAGATTTCACCCGATACACGGTTTTGAACGAGATACTTACCTTCAAGCTGTTTTACAGCCGCGTAGCTAAAGTTAAGATCGCGAGAATGATCAAGATATGCATCAAGCTCGTCTAATTCTTGCTCTGTGTAATCTACTAATAAGTGAGCATCGTAGCGTTTATCGCCAACCATTTTTGTTACGTGGTCAAATAAACGTGGTGGCTCAAATTGACCATACGCTTTTTTACGTAAATGGAATACAGCTAAACGTGCCGCTAAGTATTGATAATCAGGCGATTCTTTCGAAATCTGATCCGCTGCTGCTTTAATGATGGTTTCGTGAATGTCTTTAGTACGAATACCGTCGTAAAACTGAATGTGCGATTTTAATTCAACTTGCGAAACCGAAACGTTGCTTAAACCTTCGGCGGCCCATTCAATAACGCGATGGATCTTATCCAGATCAAGAGGCTCTTTGCGCCCGTCACGTTTGCTTACAGATAACTGTTGGTTCATTTGCCTGTATTCCTTGGGAATTATGTATTTTGACCAATGCTTTATGCCTCGCCGAAGCAAGGTACATAATCATTTATTATAGGTTTCACCGTATTGGCGAATTTAATTGAATAACATTTGGCCACAATATCTGGTGTTGTTCAATTTAGAGATCACAAGATAGTGTGGTCTGAGTTGTTTTGCAAGGGACATAATTGCCCCTGTTTGTGGATAACTTTGGGATAACGCATTTGTGTTAGTAGACACTCACCTTCGAACAATCATTTAAGTTGAAATATGCAAAAATCAACTAATGATCTGCTAAATTTACTCATTTTAAAAATAAATTTTGACTGCTTTTTTTATCGGCAAGCTTTGTGTGAAAACTAACACAATCACAATATATAGTGTTTAATAATTAACATAGCACTATATATGGATTCAGTGGACTATCTAAGTGAGTTGTTTAGTGTTCATAGTTGAACGCTTTTATAAATAAAAAGCATAATTAGAGGGAACATATAGAAATGGGCTAAAAGATAGCCCATTTAAATTTATACAAAGAGCATGCTGCTCAGTGTAATAATTTTAAAAATACCTATTATTACACTTTCTGATATTTCTATAGATAAACTGAACTTCAATTTTAGTTATCCTAAATCTGAGTTAGCCACTTGCTGAGAATATAAGAATAAGTTACGCTCAAACTTCCAAACTTGGGCACTTTCTTAAAACTCGAGCAAGTGTCTTTGCTAACATCATATTCAAAATTTGAGTATGATGTTAGCCCCTCCACTTAATTGAAATATCAATCCCATCAAAGTGTTAATAAAACTCTAATGTGGTCTGAGTTGTTTTGCAAGGGACATAATTGCCCCTATTTGTGGATAACTTCGGTATAGCGTATTTGTGTTAGTAGACGCTCACACTTAAACGACCACTCAACCAAAGGCGTTCAAAAAGTAAACTAAATTCTGCTAAATTTACGCATTTTAAAAATAAATTCTGACTGCTTTTTTTATCAGCAAACTTTGCGTGAAAACTAATGAAATAACAATATATAGTGTTTATAAATTAACATAGCACTATATATGGTTAAAACCATCAATTGGGCTTTGCCAGTTAAAATCAGCATTCCAGCTGTTTGCTTCATCAATACTTGGTATGTAACCCCAAAGAGCCGTTGCGGTAAGCATACCTGCCGCTTTGCCTGCTTGTATGTCTCGCTGTGCATCACCAATGTATAAACAGCGCTTTGGTTCTACTTGCATGAGCTTTGCACAATGCAGCAGTGGTAAAGGTGATGGCTTAGCTTCAGTTAAGGTGTCGCCACTTATTATTACACTGGCATTTTTTAATGCGGGAATAGCTGCCACTAAAGGATCGGTTAAAAACCCTGGTTTATTAGTCATGATCCCCCATTTGATTTTTTTCTGATCAAGGGCGATAAGTAACGATTCAACTCCGCTGAAGCAACGTGTGTGATTTGCTATGTTTGTGGCGTACTCGTCAACTAATTGCTTTATAAGCTCGCTTTGGGGTTGTTTAGCCCATAATTCTTTAAAACCAGCCTCTAATAATGCGCCTGCGCCGTTAGATGCGGCAGGACGGTATATATCACTACTAACAGGTTCTATTTTATTGCTAATAAGGACTGCGTTTAAAGCGGCACCTAAATCATCAGCGGTGTCGAGTAGGGTGCCGTCTAAATCAAATAAAAATGCATCGTACTCAATAAGGGGTAGGGGGGCTTGAGAGTTAGCCATTAAGCTAACTTCTCAAAATAAAGTATGTAATTTACGCTAACGTCACTATTGAGCGTATATTGCTTTGATAGTGGGTTATAAGAAAGCCCTGTACTTGCACGAACTTTTAAACCGGCTTGCTCTGCCCATGCAATAAGCTGTGCAGGCTTTATAAACTTTTTATGGTCGTGTGTACCTTCAGGCACCATTTTTAAGAGTTTTTCAGCGCCAACAATCGCGTATAAATATGCTTTAGGTGTTTTGTTCAGGGTTGAAAAAAACACGTCCGCGCCTGGTTTGGCAAGTGCAGCTACAGCATGAATGATAGATGCTGGGTCGGGAACGTGCTCAAGCATTTCCATACACGTTATTACATCAAAGCGCTCAGGGTACTGTGTTGCAAACTCTTCTGCAGGCACTTTTATATAATCTACATTTACGCCAGTTTCTAAACTGTGCAACTTAGCAACGGTTAGAGGCTCTTGGCCCATATCGATGCCAGTTACTTTTGCACCCATACGCGCCATGCTTTGGCTTAAAATACCGCCGCCACAGCCAACGTCGAGTGTTTCTTTATCGAATAAGCCTTGCGTTTTGTTTGCTATAAAGTCTAAACGTAACGGGTTAATTTCGTGAAGAGGTTTGAATTCTCCGTCTAGGTCCCACCAACGCTCAGCGATGGCTTCAAATTTTGCTATTTCTGCGTGATCTACATTTTGATGTTCGGTCATAAAATACTTCCTCGTCAATCTGAGGCCATTATATAGGGCTAAATTGATAAATCGCAAAGTTTTGCGCCTGTAAATTAAAATTAATTGTGATAGCATGGCTGTTAGAAATAATAACAATACTCTTAATACCCAATACCGGGTTGTTGAGAGCTGATACTGAAGGAATGTGATATCAAATGACTGATCTCGCCAATGAAATTCTGCCAGTCAATATTGAAGACGAGTTAAAAAACTCCTACTTAGATTACGCAATGAGCGTAATAGTAGGACGTGCATTACCAGACGTACGTGACGGCTTAAAACCTGTTCATCGCCGCGTTTTGTTTGCAATGAACGAGCTTAGTAATGACTGGAACAAGCCTTACAAAAAATCGGCCCGTGTGGTCGGTGACGTAATCGGTAAATACCATCCACACGGCGACAGTGCAGTTTATGACACGATAGTTCGTATGGCTCAGCCATTCTCACTACGTTATATGCTTGTAGATGGCCAAGGTAACTTCGGTTCGGTTGATGGTGATTCAGCAGCGGCAATGCGTTATACAGAAGTACGTATGGCAAAAATGTCGCATGAGTTATTAGCCGATCTTGAAAAAGAAACGGTTGATTTCGTTCCTAACTACGACGGTACTGAGTTCATCCCTGACGTGTTACCTACGAAAGTCCCTAATTTATTAGTGAATGGTTCGTCGGGTATTGCAGTAGGTATGGCTACAAATATACCACCACATAACTTAACTGAAGTTGTGAACGGTTGTTTGGCACTTATTCAAAATCCTGATTTAACTATTTTAGAGTTAATGGATTATATTCCTGGTCCTGATTTCCCAACGGCTGCAATTATCAACGGTAAAAAAGGCATTGAACAAGCCTATTTAACTGGCCGTGGTAAAGTGTACATGCGTGCACGCGCCGACGTCGAAACCGATGAAAAAACAGGCCGTGAAACAATCATCGTTCACGAAATTCCTTATCAAGTTAATAAAGCCCGTTTAATTGAAAAAATTGCAGAGCTTGTTAAAGATAAGAAAATTGAAGGTATTAGTGCACTACGTGATGAATCAGATAAAGACGGTATGCGTATCGTTATTGAAATTAAACGTGGTGATGTAGGCGAAGTTATTTTAAATAACTTGTATTCACAAACTCAGCTACAAACTGTGTTTGGTATGAATATGGTTGCATTAATTAACAACCAACCTAAGTGTTTTAATCTAAAAGAAATGCTTGAAGAGTTTATTATTCACCGCCGTGAAGTAGTAACTCGTCGTACCGTGTTTGATTTACGCAAAGCGCGTGACCGTGCTCATACGCTTGAAGGTTTAGCAATTGCGCTTGCAAACATTGACCCAATTATCGAGCTTATTCGTAGATCACCTACACCTGCTGAAGCTAAAATTGCTTTAACTGCACGTCCGTGGGAATTAGGTCATGTACAAGGTATGCTTGAAAAAGCAGGCGAAGATAATGTAGCCCGTCCAGATTGGCTTGCTGATGATTTAGGTATTCGCGACGGTCAATACTATATTTCTGAGCAACAAGCTCAAGCAATTCTAGATTTGCGTTTACACAAGCTTACTGGTCTTGAACACGAAAAAATCTTAACTGAATATCAAGCGTTGTTAGAGTTAATTGCTGAGCTACTTTATATTTTGGCAACACCTGAGCGTTTAATGGAAGTTATTCGTGACGAACTAGTTGAAATTAAAGCGCAGTATGGCGACGAACGTCGTACTGAGATTAATGCAGCGGCTCACGATATCAGCCTTGAAGACTTAATTACCGAAGAAAACGTTGTTGTAACGCTTTCTCACGAAGGGTATGTGAAGTATCAGGCATTGTCTGATTACGAAGCACAGCGTCGTGGTGGTAAAGGTAAGTCAGCAACGAAGATGAAAGATGAAGATTTCATTGAACGTCTGTTAGTTGCAAATACACACGATACTATTTTATGTTTCTCTACGGCCGGTCGTTTATATTGGCTTAAAGTGTATCAGTTACCACTAGCAAGTCGTGCAGCGCGCGGTAAGCCAATTGTTAACTTGTTACCACTTGAAGCTGATGAACGTATAACTGCTATATTGCCAGTACGCGAGTACGCAGAAGATAAATATATCTTTATGGCAACTGCATTCGGTACAGTTAAGAAAACACCATTAACGGCTTACAGTCGTCAACGTGCAAGCGGTATTATTGCTGTTAACTTAAATGATGGCGATAGCTTGATTGGTGTTGATATTACCGATGGTAGCAACGAAATTATGTTGTTCACTGATGCAGGTAAAGTTGTACGCTTCAAAGAAGCTGAAGAAACAACAGTTGTTGATGAAAACGGCAACCCAGTATTAGACGAAGAAGGTAACCCTGAGATTCGCTTCAAAGGTGTTCGCCCAATGGGTCGTACTGCTACAGGTGTTCGTGGTATTAAAATGCCAGACGAGCAACGCGTAGTATCGTTAATTGTACCAAAAACTGACGGTGCCATTCTAACGGTAACTGAAAATGGTTACGGTAAGCGTACACAACTTGAAGATTACCCATCTAAGAGCCGCGCAACACAAGGTGTTGTATCAATTAAGGTGAGTGAACGTAACGGTGCTGTTGTTGGTGCTGTGCAAGTTGATGACAACGATGAAATAATGATTATTTCGAATCGTGGTACCTTAGTACGAACTCGCGTTAATGAAGTTTCAACGGTTGGACGTAACACACAAGGTGTTATTTTGATCAGAACTATTGACGGAGAGCAAGTAGTTGGTTTACAACGTATAGAAGAGATTGAAGTTACAGAAAGTGACTTAATTGATATTGAAGACGTTGAAACAGTAGATACGGTTATTGATGAAGTAGCGGATGATAATCCTCCTTCAGAATAATTGATATTGAAAAAGCGGCCTTGGCCGCTTTTTTTAATGTTGTTGAAAAAAATTAATAGGGTGTGAAATTATACTCATACCAATTCGCTTAATTAAGAGATCTATTTTGAGGGTGGAAAAACGTGTTGATAGCTAGGCAAAAAATTCGCTATTTAGTTGTTCTAAATGAGAATTGTTTAACGCAAGTAGCGACACGTTTAGCCCCGCAAAATGATTAAGTATTATTGCGGATTGGTATTATTCATTAAATTTTAAAGGTTTAGCGGATTGGTATTAAATGTTCATGCTTAGTAGTTAAATTACTGGAATGAGGCAAAGGTAATGAGTAAATATAATTTTTGTGCGGGGCCAGCTATGCTTCCGCAAGCGGTTATGAAAAAAGCGCAAAAAGAGTTTCTAGATTGGCAAGACCTAGGTGTGTCTGTGATGGAGATTAGCCATCGCAGTAAAGAGTTTTTAGCGCTTACAGCTAAATGTGAAGCTAGCCTTCGTCGCCTAATGAATATTAGTGATGAATTTGAAGTGCTGTTTATGCATGGTGGTGGTCGTGGCCAGTTTAGTGCTGTGCCATTAAACTTACACCAAGAAGGCAAAACAGCGTTTTATTGTGAGAATGGCGTTTGGTCGAAAAGCGCCAGAGATGAAGCGAATAAGTTTACTCAAACGTCTTTTACGGATGTCCGTAATGATGCTGATGGTGAGTTTTCAATTAAAGACGTTGCTGACTGGGAATTACCAGAAGACGCTGCGTACATCCACTATTGCCCTAATGAAACTGTCGATGGCTTAGAGATTTTTGATGTACCAAGCCACCCAACAGCTCCGATTATTGCTGATATGTCTTCAACTATTTTATCGCGTGAGATAGACGTTAATAAATTTGATTTGATTTACGCTGGTGCGCAAAAAAATATCGGTCCATCGGGCATATCAATTGTTATTGTTCGTAAAACATTACTTGAGCGCGAAGGTTTGCCAAAGCCCGGTATTTTAGATTACGCACTTGAAGCAAAGCAGGGCAGTATGTTTAATACCCCACCTACCTTTGCTTGGTATTTAGCGGCTGAAGTATTTGAATGGCTTGAAAGCAATGGTGGGGTAAAAGCCATGGAAGCACAAAATATTGCTAAAGCAAATTTACTGTATGATTTTATCGATAACTCAGATTTTTATTCAAATATAGTCGCTAAACATTGCCGCTCACGCATGAATGTTCCATTTTGGTTAAACGATGAAAGCTTAAATAGCAAATTTGTTGCTCAATCAAACGAGGCCGGTTTACTTGCACTTGAAGGTCACAGAATTGTGGGCGGTATGCGCGCAAGTATTTATAACGCTATGCCTCTTGAAGGTGTTCAAGCACTTGTAGATTTTATGGCTGCATTTGCAAAGGAGCACAGCTAATGGAGCAGCTCCGTTTAGAACCTATTTCTAAAGTAAATGGCACGGTAACCCTACCAGGTTCAAAGAGTCTATCGAACAGAATTTTATTATTAGCAGCACTGGCAAACGGTACCACCGTTGTAGAGAACTTACTTGATAGTGACGATATACGCCATATGCTGGGTGCTTTAAAGTTATTGGGTGTAAATGTAACTTTAAATGATGAACACACTGTAGCGACCGTAGAGGGAGTTGGTGGTGTGTTTAATACACCTACTGAGCCCTTGTTTTTAGGTAATGCGGGTACTGCTTACAGACCTTTAACGGCTGTACTTGCTGCCGTTGCTGGTGAGTATGAGCTAATAGGCGAGCCACGTATGGAAGAGCGTCCGATAGGGCACTTAGTTGATGCTCTACAAGCGCTTGGTGGTGATGTTACTTATACAAAACACAAAGACTATCCACCACTTAAAATTGTAGGTGGTCAAATAAAAGGTGGTGAGGTTGAAATTGACGGTAGTATTTCAAGTCAATTTTTAACGGCTCTATTAATGGCAGCGCCATTATTTAGCGGTGATACAACGATAACTATTAAAGGTACTTTAGTATCTAAACCTTATATTGATATTACGCTTGATGTAATGGCACGTTTTGGTGTTAGTGTTGAACACAGTGATTATGCAACTTTTAAAGTTAAAGGTGGTCAACAGTATCAATCACTCGATCGAATTATGGTTGAAGGCGATGCATCTTCTGCTTCTTACTTTGTTGCTGCGGCTGCAATTGCTGGCGGCGAGATTGAAATTAAAGGCGTGGGTGCTAAATCAGTTCAAGGTGATATAGGCTTTGCTAAAGTAATGGAGCAAGTAGGCGCAAAAATCGATTGGTATGATGAACGTTTAGTTGTTCGCAAAGGCGAATTAAAAGGCGTAGATATTGACGCTAATGCAATTCCTGATGCTGCTATGACCCTTGCAACTGTTGCTCTTTTCGCTAAAGGCCCAACTGCCATTCGTAACATTTATAACTGGCGAGTAAAAGAAACAGACCGTTTATATGCGATGGCAACTGAGCTTAGAAAAGTAGGTGCAGAAGTGGTAGAAGGGCATGACTTTATAGAAATTACACCGCCTAAACACTTCAACGATGTAGCAATAGACACTTACGACGATCACCGTATAGCCATGTGTTTTGCAATGGTTGCCGTTGGTGGAAAGCCAATAACGATTAATGATCCAAAGTGTACCTATAAAACATTTCCTACATTTTTCAATGTTTTAGCGTCAGTCAGTGAATAAGCTAATTAGAAGTAATTACAAAAGTTACACACTAATAGCAGATATATTTTAATAACTGACGTATAATGTCGCGGTTTATTTAGGTGTGCATTGCAGGAGGTTTTAAATGCAGGCGTTATTAATGCCCGTGATCACCGTTGATGGCCCAAGTGGTTCAGGTAAAGGAACTGTTTGTCGCTTGTTAGCCGACAAGTTAGGGTGGGATGTATTAGATAGCGGTGCGATTTATCGCGTTTTATCTTTAGCTGCACTTCATCACCAAATTGCATTAGACAATGAAGAAGGGCTTGTCCCTCTTGCTGCAAATTTAGATGTGCAGTTTTTGGTAGATAGCCAAACTAATGCAGGAAAAGTTATTTTAGAAGGCGAAGATGTAACTACTACTATTCGTAATGAAGAAGTAGGCGCTGCAGCATCAAAAGTTGCAGCATTACCTCGCGTTCGTGAAGCGTTATTACGTCGCCAGCGTGCATTTCGCACTGAAAACGGCTTAATTGCCGATGGCCGTGATATGGGCACTGTGGTTTTTCAAGATGCGCCGTTAAAAATATATTTAACAGCAAGTGCAGAAGAGCGTGCTCGTAGACGCTTTGTTGAGTTGAATACGCGCGGTCTTGATGTTACACTAAGTGGTCTATTACAGGACATTCAAGCTCGTGACGAGCGCGATATGAATCGTGCCGTTGCTCCGCTTGTACCTGCAGATGATGCTATTGAGCTTGATACTAGCGAACTCAATGCACAGCAAGTGTTTGATAAGGTAATAACTTTATTAGATATTGCAATCTCTGAAGGTAAGCTTCCTAAACGAAGCTAAAACACATTTTATGCGCCAGCAGGATGCCAGTGCTATTTTAACAACCCCATGCAGCATGGTTGCTTATTGGTATAATATATAGAGACGTATATTCGTATGTCAGAAAATTTTGCGCAGTTATTTGAAGAAAGCTTAAAGGGTTTTGAAGCAGAGCAAGGCTCTATCGTTAAAGGTACAGTAATCTCTATCGAGAATAACATTGTACTTGTAGATGCTGGTCTTAAATCAGAAAGTGCTATCCCTGCAGAGCAGTTCAAAAATGCTGCTGGTGAACTTGAAGTTGCTGTAGGCGACGAAGTAGATGTTGCACTAGATGCAATTGAAGACGGTTTCGGTGAAACTATTCTTTCTCGTGAGAAAGCTAAGCGTCACGAAGCATGGATCCGTCTTGAGAAAGCATGTGAAGAGCAAGAGACTGTTACTGGTGTTATCAACGGTAAAGTTAAAGGCGGTTTCACAGTTGAAGTTGATTCAATCCGTGCTTTCCTACCTGGTTCACTTGTTGATGTTCGTCCAGTACGTGACACAACTCACCTTGAAGGCAAAGAGCTTGAATTTAAAGTAATCAAGCTTGACCAAAAACGTAACAACGTTGTTGTTTCACGTCGTGCAGTTATCGAATCTGAAAACTCACAAGAACGTGAAGAGCTTCTTGCTAACCTTGTTGAAGGCCAAGAAGTTAAAGGTATCGTTAAGAACCTTACTGACTACGGTGCATTCGTTGACCTTGGTGGTGTTGATGGTCTACTACACATTACTGATATGGCTTGGAAGCGTGTTAAGCACCCTTCAGAAATCGTTAATGTTGGCGACGAAATCGCAGTTAAAGTTCTAAAATTCGACAAAGATAAAACTCGTGTATCTCTAGGCCTTAAACAGCTTGGTGAAGATCCATGGGCAGCTATCGCTGGTCGTTACCCAGAAGGTTCTAAACTTTCTGGTCGTGTTACTAACCTTACAGATTACGGCTGTTTCGTGGAAATCGAAGAAGGCGTTGAAGGTTTAGTACACGTTTCTGAAATGGATTGGACTAACAAAAACATCCATCCTTCAAAAGTTGTTAGCTTAGGCGACACTGTTGAAGTTATGGTTTTAGAAATTGACGAAGAACGTCGTCGTATTTCTCTTGGTCTTAAGCAATGTATTGCTAATCCTTGGCAGGAATTTGCTCGTCTACAAAACAAAGGCGATCAAGTTACTGGTAAGATCAAATCAATCACTGACTTCGGTATCTTTATCGGTCTTGACGGTGGTATTGACGGTCTTGTACACCTTTCAGACATTTCTTGGAATACACCTGGCGAAGAAGCTGTACGTGAATTCAAGAAAGGCGACGAAATCACTGCTATCGTATTGCAAGTTGACCCAGAGCGTGAACGTATCTCTCTAGGTGTTAAGCAAATCGAAGCTGACCCATTCAATAACTACCTTGATGCAAACAAAAAAGGTGCTATTGTTAAAGGTAAAGTGACTGAAGTTGATGCGAAAGGCGCAACTGTTGAACTTATCGAAGGCGTTGAAGGTTACATCCGTGTAGCTGATATCGCTCAAGAACGCGTTGAAGATGCAACTACTGTTGTTTCTGTAGGCGACGAGATTGAAGTTAAATACGTTGGTGTTGATCGTAAGAACCGCACTTTAAGCTTATCTGTAAAAGCTCTTTTCGAAGCAGAAGAGAAAGAAGTACTAGAGAAGCTTAAGAAAGAAGAGCCAGTGTTTGAAAACGCAATGGCAGCTGCTTTCGCAAATGCACAAAAAGACTAATATATAATTAGTTTTTAGTTGGAAGGGCATTTTTTGCCCTTCCTATATCTCTTTTTAAGGAAACGCTATGACTAAGTCAGAACTGATAGAAACACTTGCGGAACAACACGCACACGTTCCAGTGAAAGATGTTGAGAATGCTGTAAAAGAAATTCTTGAACAAATGGCCGGCTCATTATCTACTTCAGATCGTATTGAGATCAGAGGTTTTGGTAGTTTCTCTTTGCATTTCCGCGCTCCTCGCACAGGTCGTAATCCTAAGACTGGCGACACAGTTGAGCTTGAAGGAAAGCATGTACCTCATTTTAAACCAGGCAAAGAATTACGCGACCGCGTAAATGAAAGCATTGCCTAGTTAACTTAGTGGAGTAGTTACTTGTTTAAGGTATTAAAAATTATTCTGGTTGCACTATGCCTTATCAGTGCATTTGTATTAGGGTCACAAAACCCACAGTTAGTACAAATAAATTATATTATAGCCAGTAATACATTACCTTTAGCTGTAATAATAAGTATCTGCTTTTTATTAGGTGTTTTAATTGGTTGTTTTATTAGCTTTAAATTGTTTTCGCAATTAAAGTGGCAAAACTACCGCTTAAAAAAGCAATTAGCGCCTGAAAAAGATAAAAAAAAGCTTGCCGCGAATAAAGACACCTAACTATGATTGAGCTTTTGTTTTTACTATTACCTGTTGCCGCTGGTTACGGTTGGATTATGGGTAAAAATAGTGCCAAAAATCAAGCTCATCAACTTAATCGTCAGATCACTTCTGAATACAGCAAAGGCTTAAAGTTTCTACTCGACAGAGAAGAAGACCAAGGCTTAGAGCACTTAATTAATTTGCTTGAAGTTTCAGCTGACTCTGTTGAACACTATTCTACACTTGCTACTATGTTTCGCCGTAGAGGTGAACTAGATCGCGCAATAAAAATCCATGAACTTCTTTTAAAACACCCAAGCTTAAATGAACAACAAGCTGCAACTAGCCGTTTAGAACTTGCCGAAGATTACATAATGGCTGGTCTACTAGATAGTGCAGAAGAGCACTTAGTTTGGTTAGTTAAAGCAGGGCATGTAGAAGCGCTAGATCCTATTATTACTTTATACTCGCAAACCCGTGAATGGGAAAAAGGCATCAACATGTTTGAAGCCCACAGCGAGCTATTTGCAAAAGAACAACAATTTAAAGCGATCGCTAATTTTTATTGTGAATCAGCTTTAAGTGATAACACACCCCAACTAATGAGAAAAGCGATTAGCTTAAATTATAAAGCCGTACGTCCGCTTTACGAGTTAGGATTAGTTGCTTACGCGAAAGAAGATTACGTTAAAGCTATTTATTACTGGCGTGAGCTTGTATCACAATTCACTTTGTTTGCGCCGTTGTTTATTGATGAGCTAGCTCACAGCTATAAACAATTAAATTTAACGCATCAATTTCATGAATTAGTCAGTGACTTGTTAGAAAAGGGCGGTGTATTAATTAAAATAAAACATTGCCAAGCATTGCTTGAGCAAGGACACACTAAACAAGCCTTTGAATTTCTAACTGATAGCTTAAAACGTCAACCTACTATTCGTGGTTTCAGTTTTTTACTGCAATTAATGGGTGACCAAAATAAAAATACTAAAGAAGTACTTAATGAAATTGATAAGCTTGTAACCTCTTATATTGCTACAAAACCTGATTTCCAATGTCAGCATTGCGGTTTTACAAGCTACACCATATATTGGAATTGCCCTTCTTGTAAGCATTGGGAAACCATTGTTCCAAGTCGAGGCTTAGACGGATTTTAATAACCCCTTAAATAATATCGGATTTAACTATGATAATTTTAGCAAATTAAACTGAGAGTTTACTGGGTTGGAATTTTTTGATGTTGTGTCTATATAAATTTCTCTACACCTTCTCTCAAATTACCAGCTAGCACTATTGCATTAAATCTACTTATACAATTACTTTATATCAATTCGCTTAATTAAGTGGTCTGTTTTGAGGTAAGAAAATTGTGTCGATAACAAGGCAAAAATTTCGTAATATTATTGTTCTATATAAGAAATTTTTAACGCAGTTAGCGTCAGATTTGGTCCTCAAATTGATTAAGTATTATTGCGGATTGGTATTATAGCCATACATTAGGATAGTCATGTCTTTCGAACAGTCAAAAAAAATTCTTATAGCATTAGATTACGATGATCAAGAGGTTGCTTTAAACTTTGTTAAACAACTTTCTCCTGATACATGTCGTCTTAAAGTAGGCAAAGAGATGTTTACTTATTTTGGACCTGCATTTGTTAAAGAGTTAATTGATTTAGGTTTTGATGTTTTTCTAGATTTAAAATTTCATGACATCCCTAATACAGTAGCTAAAGCTGTTACTGCAGCTGCGAAAATGGGTGTGTGGATGGTAAACGTTCATGCTTCTGGTGGTTTTGAAATGATGAGCAAAGCTAAATCGGCTCTAGAACAATTTGGCGATAAAGCGCCATTACTTATCGCGGTTACTGTATTAACAAGCATGGATGAAACAGAACTAAAGCGTTTAGGCGTTGATAAATCTGCTCAAGAGCAAGTTATATATTTAGCTAAGCTTGCAAAGGAAGCAGGGCTTGATGGCGTTGTGTGTTCTGCACAAGAAGCAAAAGCTTTAAAAGCAGAGTTAGGTGAGAACTTTAAACTTGTAACACCAGGTATACGTCCTGAAGGCAGTGATGCTGGCGATCAAAAGCGTATTATGACTCCTAAGCAAGCAATAGATGCAGGAAGTGATTATTTAGTTATAGGCCGACCTATTACTCAGGCAGATGATCCCGTAAAAGTGCTTAGTGATGTTAATAGATCTATAGCATAATTTAACAAAAAGCAGCAATATAGTGCTAAAAGCCCTTACCTCATGTATATTTTATGTTACATTATTGGGATTGAAATGTAGTAGGGGTTTGTTTTGAAGTTATTATTAGGTTTTATAATTATTATTGTTGCGGGTTTTTCAGTAAATAAAAATCTTTTTTCTAATAAAGCATATGATGATGTTACATCAGTAACAGATATAATCACGAGTTACCCTGTCAATATGTTCGATTTTAAACAAACAATGCAAGATTATGCACACCACCTATGTTACAAAAATGAGGATACACTTACATCTCAGCATATAACAGTAACTGATTGCATATCTAAGCTTGATGATAAAAAAATAGAATGCGAAAAGAAGGTTTTTCGTTTGGCACCGCTTAACCTAGAGTCAAAAGGTGAAGTGCTTGATTATTCAAGGCAATATACGCAATGTACATTGCCTTATAAGTATATTTTAGGTTAATTACAAACAGATAATATTAGTAATTACAGCCTATTATTTATAATTAAGATCTTAAGCGAATGGATTTCGCTTCAATATCTATCAACTCTTGTTTGAATAATCCACCAATTGCTTTTTTATAGTTAGCTTTACTAGTAGAAAACATCTTTTTTATTGCTTCAGGTTCAGATTTATCACCTAATGGGATAACTCCACCTTCGTTTTTAAGTTTTTGCATAATAGTTTCACCAAGGTCACTTACTTTTCCCATACCTGGTTTTTCTAATACAACATCAATTTTTCCATCTTCACGTACTTTCTGAATGAAGCCTTTAAGCTTTTGACCCACAAATAAGCTTTTAAATACCATATTGTAAAAAACAACACCGAAATGCGATTCTTCAATTAATACCTTGTAGCCAATATCTGTTTTACCAGCAACAATTAAATCTACTTCTTGTAAGTGAGTATATTGTGGCTCATCTTTAGATAGGAAGCGATTAAAGTTGTTTGATGCACAAATACGTTGGCTTGCATTATCAAGGTACAGACGAACTAAATATGAGTGACCTTCTTGCATGCGTGGTTTTTGTTCGTTAAACGGGGTTAGTACATCTTTCTCAAGACCCCAATCTAAAAATGCACCAATACTATTAATTTCTTTAACGCGAAGCAGGGCATATTCACCTACTTGTGCGTGTGGCTTTTTAGTTGTGGCAGTTGCTAAGTTAGCGTTGTCTAAAAAGATAAATACACTAATGCTATCGCCCGCTTCAAGCTCATGTTTAATTTCTTGTTTTGGTAAAAACACTTCACCTAAATCATGACCATCTAAGTAAGCACCTTCGTTACTCACTTCTTTTACAAATAATGTTTGTGTGGTTCCTAGGTAACTCATAATTATTCCTGCTCAGTCTTTTTTTTACGGCGCATTGGTGTATCGCCATCAATGTTCATTGGTGCTTTAATTGGTGCTGTTGGCTTTTTAGGTTTGGCTTTGCGTTTAAATACAGGCTTTTTAACAGCGGCGGATTTTTCTTTAGATTTATCCCACGTTGCCTCAGGCTTTTTCTCTTTTAAACCTTTAAATTTAGCTTTTAAGCCCTCTACGCTCGCAAATTTTAACTCATCATTTAAAAATGCTTTAATAGCTAAATAACTTGCCCAATCTTTTGGGCCAACTAATGAAATTGCGTTACCTTTAAAGCCTGCTCGTCCTGTACGACCTATGCGGTGTACATATTCTTCAGCGTGTTTTGGTAAATCAAAGTTAATAACATGCGTTACACTTAGTAAATCTAAACCACGAGATGCAACATCAGTTGTGATTAATATTTTAAAGTTTTCGCGACTAAACGAATCCATTATATCTAAACGTTTATTTTGTGTTAAATCACCAGCAAGCGCTACAGACTTGAAGCCTTTAGCATTAAGCGCTTCACTCAAGCGACTCGTGTCAGAACGTGTTGCTGTGAAGATAATGCATTGACCAACATCATCTTGATTCAAAAAGTGCTCTAATAGCGCTTCTTTATGATCAAGGTGATCGGCTAGATATAAAGTTTGTTTAATATCGCTATGTTGCTCATTCGCTGCACTTAGCGTAATTTGCTTTGGTTTTTTTAATAGGTTACGTGATAGAGCATCTACTTGTGCATGGTCAAGTGTTGCAGAAAACAATAACGTTTGACGTAAACGGTGATTAGCTTGCTCGTTAATCATTTTTAACTGCTCGGTAAAGCCTAAATCTAAAATACGATCGGCTTCATCAAAAATAAGCAGTTCTAGTCCACTCAATTGTAATGAACGTTTTGTAATGTGATCAGCTAAACGCCCTGGTGTAGCAACTACGAATTGTGGGTCGTTTCTAAGTGCTTTTATTTGGTCATTAAAGTTTTCGCCACCAAGTATTTTTACGGCCTTAATGGCTGTGCCTGCAATTAATAAACGCAGCTGAGTAAATACTTGCGTAGCAAGCTCACGAGTAGGAGCAACAATAAGTACACGAGGATCGCGTTTACTGAGTGCTTTTTGTTTCATAACCCTTTGTACAGCAGGTAATAAAAACGCCAAGGTTTTGCCCGACCCAGTTTTAGACTGAGCGAAAATGTCATGCCCTGCAAGTGCGGTAGGCACTGCATGCGCTTGAATATCGGTGGGCTGGGTGATCCCTTGATGTGCTAACTGTGTTTCAAGGCGTGTATCAATCCCAAGATCAGTAAACTGCAATGTGTGTTTCTCCAAAATGAGCAAATTAAGTCTATAAATTTATCAGCGCATTATAGCTTACACAGATAGGTCGCTAACAGTAAAAACCAATCTATAGCGCTATTTTTTGCAATTAAACTAAAAAAGCGTAAAATACGCGCCCCATATGCGCCGGATTTACGATTCGGTAAACGCCAATACTGGCTAATAAGGCAAAATAGGAAATAGAATGACTGTTGTTCATAAAGATAATGTAACGGGCGATCACTTTGTAGTATGTGCGCTGTATAAATTTGTTGGTTTACCTGAATTTGAAGCTATCCGTAAGCCGTTGCTTGAAGTGATGGAAGCAAATGAAGTACGCGGTACTTTACTACTCGCTGCCGAAGGTATAAACGGCACTGTTTCTGCAAAACGTGAAGGGATAGACAACTTATTAGCCTGGCTTGATGAGCAACCAAATTTAAAAAACATCGTAACAAAAGAATCTTACGATGATGAATGCCCGTTTTACCGCACTAAAGTAAAACTAAAAAAAGAAATTGTAACGATGGGCGTTGAAGGCGTAGATCCGCTTAAAGTTGTGGGTAGCTATGTAAAGCCAAATGAGTGGAACGCACTTATATCTGATCCAGAAGTAATTTTAATTGATACACGTAATGATTACGAAATTGAAATTGGTACATTTCAAAATGCAGTCGATCCAAATACTAAAACCTTTCGCGAATTTCCACAGTGGGCTAAAGAAAACTTAGACCCTGAAAAACATAAAAAAGTAGCGATGTTTTGTACAGGTGGTATCCGCTGCGAAAAATCGACGGCCTACATGAAAGAGCAAGGTTTTGATGAAGTTTATCATCTTGAAGGCGGCATTTTAAAATATCTAGAAGAAGTGCCAAAAGAAGAAACCATGTGGGAAGGCGAATGTTTTGTATTTGATAATCGCGTTGCGGTTGATCACGACTTACAAAAGGGCTCTTATGATCAATGCCACGCGTGCCGTATGCCAATTACAGAAGACGAAAAGTTAAAGCCTGAATACATGGAAGGTGTATCTTGTCACCATTGTATTGAAGAAGTGACAGACGAGCAGCGGACACGTTTTGCGGAGCGCCAAAAGCAAATAGAATTAGCGCAAGCCCGTGGCGAAGGCCATATTGGTAATGAGGCACAAGCTGTTTTACAGCAACGTAAAGAAGCCAAAAAAGCCCAAAAAGACGCTCAGCGCGGTAAATAAATTTTTACAATAAGTATTATATTTAAAGAGTCTATTTAGGCTCTTTTTTTGTGCCCAAAATTGTGTAGTAATTGTTTTCACACTCCGATGATAGTGTTAATCTGCAAAACATATTTAGTCATTTTAATGCGCATACAGGAAGGGATTTATGCAAGCCGAACAAGTTGAAATCGCACAATTTTTAGCACAACATCCTCCTTTTGATGACTTACCTCAAAAAGCGCTTAATGAGCTAGCTCAACAAGTAGAAGTTGCTTATTTTAGAGCAAAAACAGACATTTTAAGTTTTGGACAAGACATATCTGATTTGTATGTGATTAGAAGTGGTTCTGTAGAAATGTATCGCCGAAATGGTGAGCTATACAATCGTTTGGCCATCGCAGGAATATTTGGTCAAATGGGTTTATTGATGAACCGTAAGGTGCGTTTTCCTGCAACTGCCCTTGAAGATACGTTAGTTTATTGTATAAATGTTGAGCTATTCAATCGTTACTGTGATGAGTTTGATGCGTTTGCTGATTACTTTGAAACAGATGGTAACGTGCGTTTACATCAAGCTATTGTTGAACAAGCCGATGGCAATGACCTTACAACCGCTAAAGTAAAATCATTAATTCACAGAGATGTAGTCACCGTAGATGCAACATCTACAATACAAGATATCGCTAAATTAATGACCGAAGAGGCGGTATCGTCAGTTTTGGTAACCGATGTAAATAAACCAATAAACGACGATCCTGAGGAAGATGATGGACAAGTCGTTGGCATAATAACCGATAGGGATTTACGCTCAAAAGTAGTGGCTAAAGGGCTTGCTTTTAACACACAAGCAAAAGAGATTATGTCTACTAACTTAGTGCTTTTAGACGCTAATGACTATATTTTTGAAGCAGTACTGGCCATGCTCAGAGATAATCTTCATCATTTACCCGTAGTACAAAAAAGACGTCCTATAGGAGTTATCTCCCTCTCTGATATTTTACGTTACGAATCGCAAAGCAGCTTATTACTTGTACGCGGCATACTTGCTCAACAAACAATTGAGGATTTAGCGCATTATGCACGCCAATTACCCAATGTATTTGTCCGTATGGTTAATGAAGATGCAAATTCACACATGATTGGCACTGCCATGGCCGTTATTGGGCGTACATTTAAACAAAGATTACTGGTATTAGCTGAAGAAAAGTTTGGTCCACCTCCCGTTCCTTATTGTTTTATTGCACTGGGCTCCATGGCTCGCGACGAGCAACTTATTGTAACTGATCAAGATAACGCACTAATTTTAGATGACAGTTACGACGATGAAAAACATAACGCGTACTTTCAAAATATTGCCGATTTTGTGTGTGATGGCTTAGCGCAGTGTGGTTACACTTATTGTGATGGCGAAATAATGGCGTCGTTTAAAAAATGGCGTAAAACTCGCTCAGAGTGGTTCGATCAATTTGCTGATTGGATAGCCCAGCCAAAACCACAAGCACTGCTTAATAGCTCTATATTTTTTGATTTAGACGGTGTGTGGGGCAAAACCAAGTGGGCCGACGAGCTTAAAATATTTATAGCGAAACAAAGTAAAGTGAATCGTATATTTCTAGCAAATATGGCTGCAAATGCTCGAAATAGGACACCACCGCTTGGCTTTTTTAAAGGCTTTGTTATGGAGCATAACGGCCAACATAAGCGTTCAATGAACTTAAAACGAAGAGGTACTGCACCACTTTCTGATGTTATACGTGTACACGCATTAGCTATTGGTTCGCGTAAACAAAACTCGTTTGAGCGATTAGAAGATATTATTGAAGCTAAGCTATTACCGCAGGGTAAAGCGCAAGATTTACGTGATTCACTTGAGTATATTGCTATGATGCGAATTCGCCATCAAGCGTGGCAAATAGAGAAGGGCGAAGAGCCTGATAACGACTTAGACCCACATTTACTGTCTCCTTTTGAACAGCGAAACTTGAAAGAGGCATTCGCTATTTTAGAAAAAGCACAAAGCTATTTAAAATTTAGCTACACAGCAAACTCTGGTGTGAAGTAGCCTATGAATCCGCGCAATTATAAAGCAGTTGATTGGCAAGCTAGATACAACGAGCTTGCTAACAACACCGAAAATAAACTTCTAAAACACTTTTATGCAGGTGCTTATAACCAAGATAAAGCCGCAGTAGAAGATGTGCCTTTTGTAGCAATGGACTTTGAAACAACAGGTTTAAATAGCCAGAACGACGATATAGTGAGTGTTGGCTTAGTGCCGTTTAATTTAAAGCGTATTTATTGCAAACACAGTCGGCATTGGGTTGTTCAACCAAGACGTAACCTGCATGAAGAGTCTATTTTAATCCATGGAATAACGCACTCTGAGGTGGATGACGCCCCTGATTTTAACCGAATTATTGAACCTTTACTTGAAGCGCTAAGTGGCAAAGTTGTCGTGGTGCATTACGCTGCAATAGAGCGCCATTTTTTAAATAATGCGTTATTACTGAGGCTTAAAGAAGGTATTGAGTTTGCTCTTGTTGACACAATGGAGCTAGAAAAAAGAGCACTAAAAGAGAGGCAAGGTTTATTAGGCCGATTATTTAATACAAAACTAGGCTCGCTCAGATTAACAGATTGCCGTGCGCGTTATTCCCTACCTGCGTACCAAAATCATAATGCGTTAACGGATGCACTTGCCACAGCTGAGCTTTTACAAGCGCAACTGAGTCATCATTACCGTGTAGATACTCCAATCTCAGAGTTGTGGGTATAATACTAATACGCAATAATACTTTAATCATATTGAGGGTTAAACCTGACGCTAGCTGCGTTAAAAATTTCTCATTTAGAGCAATTAAATAAAGAAATTTTGCCTTACTATCGAGAAGTTTTTCCTGCCACAAAATAGATCACTTTATTAAGCGAATGGATATAACCTTAAATAGTTAAATAAAAAAGCGCCGCAAAAATTGCGGCGCTTTCGTTACTAATTAAAAGTATTGCTTACTAAAAGTATTATTTAACTGGGCGAGGCTCAGTTCGTAAACCTAAAACTAAGCTTAAACACATAAACAACAATACAATAGTAAATGGCAAGCCTGTAGAAACAGCACCTGCTTGTAGTGCTTCGATTGCTTGTGTACCACCAATCCAAAGTAAGGCCGCTGCAATTGCGCCCTCTACCGTTGCCCAAAATATACGTTGTGGCACCGGTGCGTCAATTTTACCGCCAGCTGTAATTGAATCAATGACTAATGAGCCTGAGTCAGATGACGTAATAAAAAATACTAACACTAATATAATCGCAATAAATGATAAGATATTAGATAGAGGTAATGCATCAAACATCTGGAACATAGCTAAAGGGACATCAGTTAAACCATTAGTGCCTAGTGCACCAACACCATTAACTACTTGATCAATAGCAATACCGCCGTATATAGACATCCATAAAATAGTGACAGCAGTAGGGACGAGTAATACCGCAATTAAGAACTCACGAATTGTACGACCACGTGATACACGCGCGATAAACATACCTACGAACGGTGACCAAGAAATCCACCAAGCCCAGTAAAATACAGTCCAGCCATGCATCCATGTTTCGTCTTCACGGCCGTGAGGATTACTCAATGGAATAATGTTTTCTACATAGCCCATCACGGTAGTCGGTACATTACCCATTGCTACAGCAAAGCCCACTAAACAAACAAACAATAATAATGAGAAAGCAATTAACATGTTTACATTACTTAGCAGTTTCACACCACCGTCAATACCGCGAACCACAGAAACAATGGCTAAAAGTGTTACACCCGCAATAACTAGAATTTGAGAGCCAATGCCACCTTCTGTACCAAATACATGGTTAATACCTGCAGAGGCTTGTTGAGCACCTAAACCTAAAGATGTTGCAAGGCCAAATAACGTAGCAAGTACAGCTAAGATATCAATGATATGACCAGGCCAACCCCATGCTCTATCACCTAATATAGGATAAAAAATAGAACGAATAGAAAGCGGTAAACCTTTGTTATACGTAAAAAATGCAAGAGATAAACCAACAACAGCGTAAATAGCCCAAGGATGAAGACCCCAATGGAACATAGTTGCGCCCATTGCTAATTTTGCAGCTTCTGGTGTATTAGCGGCTACATTAAGTGGTGTTTCGTACCAACCAGTAAAGTAAGCAACCGGTTCAGCAACGCCCCAAAACATAAGGCCGATACCCATACCTGCAGCAAATAACATAGCAAGCCATGAAACTCGAGAGTGAGAAGGTTTAGCATCATCACCACCAAGGCGAATATTCCCGTAAGGAGAAACAATAAGTGCTAAACAAAAGAGTACAAAGAAGTTAGCAGCCCACATAAATAGGGCATCAAAATTATTAATAATATCGGTCTTGATACTATCAAGCGCTGTTTTTGCAGTTTGTGGGTCGGTAACAAGTATGGCGATTAAAAAGATGACAATCAGGCCCGCACTAGTTCCAAAAACAGGGTTGTGTATATCAAACCCCCACTTTTGTACGTTGTCCTGACCTACGGTGTAGTCCGTATTGTCAATACTATATTTGTCATGATTTTCCTTCATGCAATACCTCTTTAGTTGTCCTAACAAGCCAAAATAAATTCGGCGTCATATCGAATTACATTAGCCTTTAAATATTAAGTAAAAAGTAATACCGTAATTATTTGAAGACTAACTAATTTGAAGAGTGATCATACAGCTAGTAGTGTATGAGTTAAATATTAAATGTAAATGAATTTGTATTTAAAACGCTGTTTATATAGCCAAATTAATGATTCTTTTATTTAAAAAGCCCTAAAATTATAAATTCAGTGAACGTTAAAATTTAGTTTGCTATTAAAAGTATTAATTTACTTAGTTAAGTAAAAAAAGATCACTTTTAAGCAACTTAATTAATGCTTAAATACTAGGGCTTGTTGATCTTTTAGGATTAAAATTTGTTCAATTTAGGAGCTGTTTAATCGATCCTAGGTTTGTAACCTAACGGTTCGATAACTGCTCCTGCGTTATTCTGCATGCTTACATACACGTGAGAATAATTAAAAGCTGAGCAGCAAAGAGCAAATTTCCCTTTAGGGCTAGTATAAATTTATAAGCTGATAAGCATCTTTAATCAAGTTGTAATATGAATATGATTTAACACAACATTAGGGCATGTTGAATTTTGGCGATTGAATTTACAGTAGTATGTTTGGTTTTTAGGCAAGGCAGAGCCTATGTAGTGTGGTCATTCCCCATAAATAGGCGATAACGCAGCATAAATACCAAACATACACTGCCCTTTGGGTTCTTTCTAGGGACGATTAACTCTTTGTTACTCGGTTTTTACTTAGCCCACTAGGTTACAAACCTCGTGCCGCGATTTAATCGCCCCTAAATTGAACAAATTTCAATCCAAAAAGCTCAGCATGCCCTAAGCTATATTTTATAAATAGATAGGCAAAGGATTAATACTATTATGCGTGAATGCGCTTTAAACAATACCAATCAAAACGAACTTGTTAAACGCTTTTGCAGCGTTAGAGACGAAAGCCTGGCTATTATCGAGGTACTCACTGTAGAAGATTGCCAATTACAAGCTATGGCAGATACCAGCCCAAGCAAATGGCATTTAGCGCACACCACGTGGTTTTTTGAAACGTTTTTACTTAGTGTTTACTGTAAACAGTACACTGTGTTTAACTCTCACTACCGAATGCTTTTTAATTCTTACTACAATGGGATTGGAGAGCAATTTAAACGGGCAAACCGAGGTAGTTTATCTAGACCTAGTTTAGATGAAGTTTTAGCTTATAGAGAGCATGTAGATAGCTGTGTGGTTGAATTACTTAAAACTGAAGTTAGTCCACAAATTAAAGATATTATTGAACTTGGGTTACACCACGAGCAACAGCATCAAGAACTAATGCTTATGGACATCAAATATAACTTTTCAGTAAATCCGTTATTTCCGCAATATAAAACATCGCCTTTAAACAGCCAAAACAAATCAGCAGATATTAAGCCTCTCAATTTTATAAATTTTGAGCAAGGTATTATTAATATAGGTACAAATGCCGACGATGAATTTGCATATGATAACGAGCGCCCCAAACACCAAGTATTAATTCATTCATTTAACTTTGCTAATAGATTGGTCACTAATGGGGAGTATTTAGACTTTATAAATGCAGGTGGATACAGCAATCCACAGTATTGGTTAAGTGACGGTTGGGCAAATATACAAAACAACGCTCTAACGCAACCATTATATTGGCATTGTATAGATAACGAGTGGTTTGAGTTTACACACTATGGATTAGAGCCTCTCAATTTAAATGCCCCGATCTGTCATGTTAGTTATTTTGAGGCCAGTGCCTATGCTAATTTTGTAAAGGCTCGCTTGCCTACAGAGTTCGAATGGGAATATGCAGCTAAAAATACACCTTCAACAGAGATTAATAATCACTACCTAACACCACAGCAAGCAAAAGGTGATGCTGAAATAAATCAGTTAACTGATTCGTGTTGGCAATGGACGAACAGTGCATATTTACCATACCCCGGTTTTAAGCCTATTGAAG
Organism: Pseudoalteromonas sp. C8; assembly: GCF_011378685.1. Lineage (NCBI taxonomy): Bacteria > Pseudomonadati > Pseudomonadota > Gammaproteobacteria > Alteromonadales > Pseudoalteromonadaceae > Pseudoalteromonas > Pseudoalteromonas sp. C8. The sequence goes on along the minus strand of NZ_WTKT01000004.1, from coordinate 29,146 downwards.
GAATAGCAGGGGAATACAATGGTAAATTTATGAATAACCAAATGGTGTTACGTGGTGGGTGTGTGTTTACCCCTCAAAACCATTTACGACAAACATACCGTAATTTTTATTACCCGCATCAAGCGTGGATGTGCAGCGGGATAAGACTAGCTAAGGATATAGTATGAGCCAAGTAACAGCGATTAAGCAAAGCAACATAACCGACACTGAATTTCTAAACGACGTGATAAGCGGATTAACTCAACAACAAAAAACGCTTCCGTGTAAATATTTTTATGATGATAAAGGCGCTGCATTATTTGAGCAAATAACAGCCTTACAAGAGTATTATGTTACACGTACTGAGCTTTCTATATTAGAGCAACACTCAAAGTCGATTGCTCAAATGCTACCTGAAAACCTCTCTATTATAGAGCCCGGCTGTGGCTCGGGTAAAAAGGTAGCCTATTTATTAGCGCATATGGCAAACGTTAAAACCTTTGTACCGTTTGAAATATCTGAGGAGATGCTCAGTTATTCACTTGCACATTTGTCACCATTATTTCCAGATTTGGCAATTTCGCCATTATTAGGAGACTTTACACATAGCCAAATGGTCAAACAGCTAACCAAAGACACCGCTTTAGACAGTCAAACTAATTTGGTGTACTTTCCGGGCTCTACTCTTGGTAATTTTGCCCCAGTTAAAGCCATAGAAATTATGAATAATTTCCATCGCTTATGCGGTGTAAATGGTTATGTATTAATTGGGGTTGATTTAGTAAAAGAGCGCCAAGTGTTACTTGATGCATATAACGATAAGGCGGGAGTTACCGCTGCTTTTAATAAAAATTTACTACAACGTATTAATAACGAGCTAAACGGCACATTTAATATAGATAACTTTAGCCACGAGTCACGCTTTAACGAGCAACATAGCCGTATCGAAATGCATTTAGTAAGTAATCGTACTCAAAGCGTGATTATAAATGATCAGCAAATAGACTTTATAGAAGGCGAAAGTATCCATACAGAAAACTCTCACAAGTACACGCTCGAGTCGTTTAAGCAGCTTGCAGCGCAAGCTAATTTAAAGTTAGAGCAAACATGGCAAGACGATAGTAACTATTTTGCTCTGTGTTTATTAAGGCCGCTTTAAACGTTACTTAAGTTTAGGGCGTGTTGATCTTTGATAGTTGAATTTGCAGCAATATGTTTGGTTTTTAGGCAAGGCAGAGCCTATGAAGTGTGGTTATTCCACATAAATAGGCAATAACGCAGCATAAATGCCAAACATGTGCTGCCCTTCGGGTTCTGCCTAGGGGCGATAAACTCTTTGTTGCTCGATTTTTACTTAGCCCACTAGGTTACAAACCTCGCGCCGCGATTTAATCGCCCCTAGATTGAACAAATTTCAATTCGCAAAGATCAACACGCCCTAGTAAATGACAACTTGGGCATTGTTAAACTCATAGTTTAGCAATGCGCCATTATTTGACTGCTGTACAAGCATAGCTTTATTTAAACCGTGTAGTCTAAATAGCAGGGGTGCAATAACAGATACCGCAGAGCCTGTAGCACTGTCTTCATTTACACCAAACTGGGGTGCAAAGTATCTAAAATGCGCTATAGCATTTATTTTTTCTATATTTTTTATACTAAGCGCTATAACAGCATTTTTATGGAGTTTATTCAACGCGTTAAAATCAACGTGTAAGCTTTTTAAATCGTCTTTTTCAACTTCTTTATCGAATTCTTTAATAAAGAATTTATTAAATTCTTTATTAAATAATACAACCGTATAACCGTTTTTGTCGCCGGTACTGTAGGCTGCTTTTATTGCTGATGAAAACACACTTTTTAACTCACCTATAGCTAACTCACTTTTTTTTGGCTCTATGCTTTTTAGTAACAGCTGAGCGCGTTGTTTTTTTACTCTTATAGTAAAGCGCTCATTACTCATTGAAGTAAATACTTCAGGGCAATAACCCAAATGGGCTATTAAAAAATTAGCGGCTGCTAAAGTACCATGTCCACAGCGTTTAATTTCACTCGTTTGATTAAACCAGCGAATTTTACAATGGCGTTTAGTTATCTCATTTTGATTTAAAAATACGGTAGCAGGGTAAGTTGATTGTGATGCAATATATTGCATTGTTTTTGAAGTTAACCCATTTTTATAAATAACAATTAAAGCACTTGAGCCTTTTAAGTTATGTGCAGGGCTATAAAAAACAGATTCGGTGGAAGTGAACTCTATAAAGCGAAGCGTAAGCCATTTAGGCTTACGCTTCGCTAAACAAAGAGTATTAACCTTTGCTTGCATATGCGTCGTTATGAACGCCTGCAGCACGACCTGATGGATCAGCATTGTTTTGGAACGATGCGTCCCATGCAAGTGCTTCAGGAGTCGAACACGCTACCGATTTACCATGCGGTACACATTTAGCTGATGCATCACCAGGGAAATGCGATTCAAAAATAGTACGGTAGTAGTAAGCTTCTTTTGAATCTGGCGTATTAATAGGGTATTTAAACTTTGCATTTGCAAGCTCTTGATCGCTTACTTGCTCGTTTACAAACTCTTTTAACGTATCAATCCAGCTGTAACCAACACCATCTGAAAACTGCTCTTTTTGGCGCCATAGCACTTCATCAGGTAAGTAACCTTCAAAACCTTCACGTAAAATGTGTTTTTCAATTTTTCCATCTTTACACATTTTAGCTTCAGGGTTGATACGCATAGCAACATCAACAAATTCTTTATCAAGAAACGGTACACGTGCTTCTACGCCCCATGCCGCCATTGATTTATTAGCACGTAAACAGTCAAACATATGCAGTTTTGATACTTTACGGTTTAGCTCTTCATGAAACTCTTGTGCGTTAGGGGCTTTATGGAAGTATAAGTAACCACCAAATAGCTCATCAGCACCTTCGCCAGATAACACCATTTTAATGCCCATCGCTTTAATTTGGCGAGCCATTAAGTACATAGGTGTAGAGGCACGAATCGTTGTTACATCGTACGTTTCAATGTGGTAAATCACTTCACGCAGTGCATCAATACCTTCTTGAATCGTAAAAATAATAGGGTGGTGAATAGTACCAATCATGTCAGCTACTTTTTGTGCAGCCGCTAAATCAGGTGAGCCTTCAAGACCTACTGAAAAAGAATGCAGCTTAGGCCACCATGCGTCGCTTTCGTCGTTATCTTCAATACGTTTTGCAGCAAAGCGCTGGGTAATAGCAGAGATAACCGATGAATCTAAACCACCAGAAAGTAATACACCGTAAGGCACGTCACACATTAGCTGGCGTTTAACGGCCGCTTCTAATGCATCTTTAACGTCTTGCGCTTCTGCGCTGTTATCTTTAACTGCATCAAATGTTTCCCAATCACGTTTGTAATAAGGCGTCATTTTGCCATCTTTACTGTACAGGTAATGCCCTGGTGGAAATTCTTCAATATGCTTACAAATTGGAGAAAGTGCTTTTAGCTCAGAAGCAACGTAAAAGTTACCGTGCTCGTCGTGACCGGTATAAAGCGGGATAATACCAATATGGTCACGGCCAATTAAGTAAGCGTCATTTTCTTCGTCGTATAAACAAAATGCAAAAATGCCGTTTAGGTCATCTAAAAAGTCCGGCCCTTTTTGTTTATAAAGCGCTAAAATAACTTCACAGTCTGATTGAGTTTGAAAAGTAAAATCAACGTCTAGCTCTGCTGCAAGTTCTTTATGATTATAAATCTCGCCGTTAACCGCTAAAATATTTGTTTTTTCAGGATTGTATAAAGGCTGTGCACCGCTTGATACACCAACAATAGCTAAACGCTCATGCACTAAAATAGCTTTTTCGGATGCATATACACCAGACCAATCTGGGCCACGGTGTCTAAGCAGCTTTGACATTTCAATTGCTTGGGTACGCAATTGAGTGGGATCAGATTTAATATCTAATACCCCAAAAATTGAACACATAGTAACTCCTCATTCCTATTATGTGTGCAGCAGAGCCAATTTGCTGTGCTGCGAAACCTTGTTTTATCAGAAAAAATTACTCAAGTCACATAGCTTTTACAATTAATTAAGAATAATTTATGCACCAAGCTAGATGTAATTGCACCAAAGTGGTTAATGCGTGGTTCCTGCTGCCATTTTTACGTCGCTATTATTGTTCAAAGCTTGTGCAATCATAACTCTCAGGGCATTAATAACGGTTTCTTCGCTCATGCTTGGTGCGCCATTGTGGTGCACAGCTTGGCTTGGTAAATAAGGAATATGCACAAAGCCACCTTTCATTACAGCGCAGTGATCATTTATGTAATGCATAAGACCATACATAACGTGATTACACACATACGTACCTGCTGTATTGGAAATGGCAGCAGGTATATTGCTGTTGTGCAATGCTTGTAACATGCGCTTTATTGGTAAGTTTGTGAAATAGGCATCAGGGCCATTTTTTTCTATTGGTGTATCGATAGGCTGCTTACCTGCATTGTCTTTAATGCGTGCATCGTCAACGTTTATTGCAATACGCTCAATTGATATTTCGCTGCGCCCACCAGCTTGGCCTATACATAAAACAACCGCCGGATTGTGCGACTCAATGGCGTTTATAAGCTGACTGATAGACGTATTAAATTCACAGGCAAGTTCTAGTGTGCATATTTTGTGTTTCATGATGATAGTTTCATCAAGTTTTTGCACTGCTTGCCAAGAAGGGTTTATAGCTTCGCCACCAAAAGGAGCAAAGCCAGTTATTAATACACACGGCATAGTAGAAGTTGATTTAGTCATTAAACACCAAGCTATACATTAAAATAATATTAACGGCGAGTAAGGTAACGGCCGTCGGAATTTGAACCTTTATTACATGGTACCTATTTTTTAAATCTAGGGCGTGTTGATTCTAGAATATTTTATAGGTTATTTTTAAGTGCAAGGCTCAATTGATGTAGGTGCCCGTCAAGTTTCTGCTTCGCCTTTGCTGCTTCTTCAAACGTTACATATTTAAACTCAACAGTATCTAAAGGTCTAAATTGTGCAAATTGATGTAAGTCGGCTTCAATTACAGTCCCTAAAAGCGGATAGCCCCCGGTTGTTTGACCATCGTTAAGTAGCACGATAGGTTCACCATTCGGTGGCAGTTGAATACTCCCAGGACTCACCCCTAGTGATGGCAAAGAGTGCGAATGTGCCAAATTATTTTTATGCTCAAGCCTTACGCCCATTCGGTTGCTGTTACTACTAACTTTAAATGGGGTAGATACAAAGTTGTTAAGTAAAGGCTCGCCTAACAAATTAGCATGAGGACTTGGGTGCAGTCGTATAAGCTTGCGCTGGGCGGGAGCAATTGCGCCTACTTTTATAAACTCTCCATAATAAGGAGTAATAGGTATTTCATCACCAGTGGCGAGAGCTCTACCTTCAATACCACCAAAACATGCGTTTAAATCTGTAGATTTAGAGCCCATAACTTCAGTATTTTGTATACCGTCTTTCACTGATAAATAAGCTCTTAAGCCGGCTCTACCAGTAGCAAAGCTCAGTACTTGTTTGTTTTTTACTGCATATGTCCAACCAGGATAAATTGCTTGTCCATCAAGGGTTGCTTGCAAATCTGCACCATGAAGCGCAATTACTGTGTCGCAGGTGAATTCCAGCTCGCACAAACCAACGGTTATTTCTAAAACGGCATCATTGTCGTTATTGTTAAGTAATCTATTAGCAATTATTTGTGCAAAGGGGTCTAAGCTACCCGCTTTGCTTACACCTAGATGGCGGTAGCCATCACGGCCAAAATCTTGAATGGTAAGTAATACACCACTTTTAAGTACTTTAATCATGAGTTGCTCCTTTATTAACTAGCGGAACAAATTCAAGCGTATCGCCTGGTTGAATTAAACAAGGTTGCTCAGAGGTCGAATCAAACAAAGCAGTATCTGTATGACCTATTATGTGCCAACCACCAGGGGTATCTGCGGGGTAAATTCCGGTTTGTGCAGCACCTATCGCAACAGAGCCTTTAGGAACTTTAATGCGTGGCTCATCACGCCTTGGCGTATGTAATTGCTCATCTAAGCCATGTAGGTAAGCAAAACCGGGCTGAAAGCCTAAAAATAAAACGTGGTACTTGGTTTTACTATGAATATTAATAACCTCATCAGCGCTTAAATTGTGATAACGAGCCACGTAATTAATATCCTCACCCTTGTATATGGTTTTGATTAAGTGATGTTGCCCTTTAAAAGTACTCGTTTTAATATCATTCCACAGCGAAGGTAGCACTTGTAACCACTTATTTAAGTGTTTATCTGATTTTAAATAGAGAGTGAGCGAGTTCATGGCTGGCACCAAATCGGTAAATTCATCAGTGCATTTACAGTGGCTGGTTAAAGCCCAAATTTTCTTTTGAATAGAGAGTCTATCTGTAGCGTCTAAATGCGATGCATCAAGTAGTAAACTACTGTTTGTTAATGCATAAATATGGGGAGCTGGCTTCATTAAATAAACCTATTTGTACAACATAATTTAAACGTAACACAGTTTTATTAATTTATTTACACCATTGCGACTAAGTGGTTATGTTTAGTGTTTATTTACCCAGCTTACTTTAAGAGTTTTTTTATATTCAATTAATCGTATTTAACTTATTGAGGACTAAAACTTAATACATTTCGTACTAAATAAGTAATTAGGTTGAAATGAAAATTAAGATAAGGAGGTCTTAATTAGCACGCACTTGTTTATGAGGTACTTTATGAAACACCAGCATTTATTATATTTATCAGGCGCTGCTATTATATTTAGCGCAGGCAGCTTTGCTTTATCTATGGAAAAGGTAGAACACAGTAATGTAGAAGCCACCATGCATGTAGAAACCATTGTACTGGGGTCTGGTTGTTTTTGGGGAGCCGAAAAACGCTACGAAGCGCTTAATGGCGTTATTGATGCTGAGTCGGGTTATGCTGACGGTAATGGGTTTAAAGCAACGTACAGAAATATTACTGATCAGTCTCGTCGTTTTGACGAGAACAATTATGCTGAAGTTGTGCAAGTTATGTATAACAGCAATATAATTTCAGCAGAAGATCTCTTAAAAAACTATTTTGAAAGTCACGATCCTACGCAAAAAAATCGCCAAGGTAACGACATCGGTACGCAATATCGTTCAATTGTATTAACGACTACTGATGTACAAGCTAAAGTAGCTGAGCAAGTTAAATCGCAATATCAGCAGCTTTTAACTGATGCGAGCTACGGCAAAATCGAAACGGTTATTAAACCACTTGCAGGTTTTGTATCTGCAGAAGAATATCATCAAAATTATCTAGAAAAGAACCCTAATGGCTATTGTCCCGATCACTCTACCGGTGTTGTTTTTAATAAAACACCCGTAGAAAAAGCAGACAACAGTGCTCTAATCGCAGGTAAGCAAATAGTGGTACTTGATTCTCGTGATTACTGCCCGTACTGTGACAAATTTAAAAAAGCAGTCGCAAATGATTACAAAGGCACAATACCTATGACATTTCGCCATGCTGACCAACTTAATGATTTAACTATTAAGTCAGCCACGTGGGCAACGCCGACTATTTTGTTTTTAGAAAATGGCGTTGAGGTATATGGCCGTCAAGGCTATGCAACACCTGAAGAGTTTTATAAAGCATTAGGCGCTTTTAAATTAGGTAACAGTGATGCTTATAAAGTTGCATTCGATGCACGAACAGACAGACCTTATTGTAAAGAGTACAAAGAGTTTAAAAATACACCTGATGGTACTTTTGTTGATAAATTAAGTGGAGAGCCACTATTTGATACAAGCGATAGGTTTAACTCCGGTACTGGTTGGTTGTCGTTTAAGCACCCAGTAAAAAGTAGTGTAACGCAGCATGACGATAGCAGCTGGGGAATAACACGTATTGAGCTTCGCTCTAAAAGTACAGGCATACACTTAGGGCATTTATTCCCTGGAGAAGGCCCTAGAGGCACAGACCGCTACTGTATAAACGCAACAGTACTCGATTTTGTACCAAGAGATAAAAGTTAAACCTTTTACTTTGTAAAGCCTGATTTTAATCAGGCTTTTTTTTGCATAAAATAAAATAGATTTATCATATATTTTGCGAACTTGTTAAAATTAAAGTGTTCAGCTACACATTAATAATATTACTTAGGTCATAAATGAATCAATTTATAAAAATAACAGCGCAGTTAATGTATTTGCCTTTAGCTTTATTAATTTTTATAACTGATGCTAAGTCGGCAACGAACTATGTCGTCGGCGTAGAGAATATAGAGTATTTACCTTACTTTGATGGTAGTGGAACAAATGATGCAGACTATTATGGCTTCAGTGAAGAGTTGCTCACTTTATTTGCACTGCAGTACGATTTTGAATTTGAGTTTTACACACTGCCTATTAACCGGCTGTACAAAGAATTTGTAGAGCATCACCATGTTGATTTTAAATACCCAGATAATCCACAATGGAAACCAAGTTATAAAGCTTCCTTTGGTGATTTAAATGAAATTATTTATTCGCAGCCAACCGTTGTGACTAAAACGGGTATTGCGAGTTTAAATAAAAATATCACTATTGATGAATGCGTTAGTTTTGCAACGGTGAGAGGGTTTATGCCTCAAAGCTTTAAACCATTAATGAACAACGAAAACGTTGAGTTAATCGAAACCGCTAATGTAATGGAATTGATAGAGATGCTTTTAAGAGAGCGAGTGGAGTGTATTTACATATCTAACGATGTATTAAACTATAATATCGTTAAATACTTTAAATTAACCCGACCCGTTTATTTTCAAAACGAATTGCCGGTAGATTTACAAGCCTTTTTATTATCGTCGATTGACTACCCTGACGTGATTAAGAAATTTGATACATTCTTGCTTTCACATAAAGTGCAAATACAGGAACTGAAAAAAGAATATCAAATAAAAAATTAACTTAAAAAGCCCCGTAAGTTATAACTTACGGGGCTTTTTAAAAGGTATTAACCTCTATATAACTATATTATGTATGTGCTTAATAATAAAAACAGTTCAAGCCAAGTCACCACCTAACTTGAACTGCTTTTCACACTGACAACATCTTCACACACAATATAAAGATTCTGTTTGCTACGCTTAAGTAGCCTTGTATTAAATATCATGTGGTTTGAGCCAAGAATAAAAACAGTTCAAGCTAAGTCACCACCTAACTTGAACCGCTTTTCACACTGACAACATCTTCACACACAATATAAAGATTCTGTTTGCTACACTTTCGTAGTCTTGTATTACTTATCATGTGGTTTGAGCCAAGAATAAAAACAGTTCAAGCTAAGTCACCACCTAACTTGAACCGCTTTTTCACACTGACAACATCTTCACACACAATATAAAGATTTTTTACTGCTACTTATGAGTTACTAAAACTCAAAAGGTTGCATTTGTTACTCTTAAAAACAATTTAATGTAAGTTGTTTTGAGTTGATGGAGTAACTTTAATATTTAACTTTATTTTCGACAAACGATAAAAATGAAACCAACGAGTGAAAAAAACTAAACTATAGACTTTAGTCTAATGCGTAACGTTAAGCTTATGTATTTAAGTAAAAATATTATTCAAAAATTGAAATTAGATTTAAGCGAACTATTAATACAACCCGTAATTAGGTGTATTAATAAACCCGCCTAATAAAGAATTATTCTTGGATTTTTCTAAATGTATTTACAACCCACTTCGCAAATAAATCAAGCGGGTGATTAGGCGTGCTTGATTCGTGCTGCACTAAATAGTATTTATCTTTAGTTGTTAAAGGCTGCTCGAATAATTTGTACAGCCATTGCTCATCTAACCAGCTTTGACTAATAGGCAGTGGAATAAGCGCAATGCCCATGCCTTGCTGCGCTGCACGCGCTACACCAAACATGCTATCTATTTGAATAATCTGCGAAGGAGAAAAGTCATCAATACCCGCTTTTTCGGCCCACTGGTGCCATGCCCAAGGGCGAGCTTTGTGGAGGATGAGGGGAACTTGGTTAAGCGCTTGACGATGATCGTCCCTCCATTGATCGAGCAATTTTTTATTACATGCAGGAATATATTCAAGGTTAAACAACTCTGTTGCTAATCCTTCAGTAGGTTTACCAGAGGACAATACAATAGATAAATCGCTATGACGCGTTAACTCTTTGCGCGTCTTGAGCGTGTCCATTTGCAGGTTTATATTAGGGTGCTCTGACGTCCACTCACTTAATTTAGGCATGAGTAGCTCGCTGGCAAAAAACTCAGGTAACGTAATCGTCAAATTTGTATTTTGCTGCATCTGGCTAAACTCGTTAATGGTGCCCTCTAACATTGTGATGATAGGAGACACTGCATCAAAAAAGTTTTTACCCGCTGTGGTTAAGCTGATTGAACGCGTTTTACGTTGAAAAAGTTCAATACCAAGTTGTTCTTCAAGTTGTTTTATTTGATGGCTCACCGCAGACGGCGTTAAGTACAGCTCATTAGCTGCATGCTTAAAACTTAGGCTTCTTGCGGCAAAGCAAAAAGAGCGAAGGCCACGAATAGGAGTTTGCATGTTTTCCAGAATTATTTAATTTATTGAGACGCCTTACTTAGGCAAAATTTGAACCAACTATTTAATATATAAATATCAGTAGGTTAAAAATAAATTTAACGCTAGTTCACAAAAAAGGTGCAGACTATCCACAAAATAGTGCAAAGAATCTAAGCGCTTACATTTAATTTATATTTGTATTATAGATAAAATTTACTACAGATGTATGAATGACGGTAAAAATAATGGCAAAAGATAAAAAAAATCCCTCGTGAGAGGGATTTTGGGTAACTCAGCGCCATTGGCACTGGGAATGAGGTCGGTACAGGGTAAAGCGTTATTTTAAGTTAACTTATTAAAAGTTACTAAAAAACCATTTCTGGTACTTCACCGTCAACAAGTAATTTACCTGCTGTTTTACTAATGATTTCATCAACAGATACGCCCGGAGCGCGTTCTAATAGATGAAATGCGCCGTCTTTAACTTCTAGTACGGCTAAATCTGTTACTATTTTTTTTACGCAATTAACGCCAGTAAGCGGTAAAGAGCAGGCTTCTAATAGTTTAGAGTCACCATGCTTACTTGCATGGGTCATAGTAACAATAATGTTTTTCGCACCAGCGACTAAATCCATCGCGCCACCCATGCCTTTAATCAGCTTTTTAGGGATCATCCACGATGCGATGTTGCCGTTCTGGTCAACTTCAAATGCACCCAGAACAGTTAAGTCTACATGACCACCCCGTATCATGGCAAAACTATCTGCACTATTAAATATGGCTGCACCTTTAGCTGCTGTCACGGTTTCTTTACCCGCGTTAATCATATCGGCATCTAGCTCTGCTTTAGTAGGGTATGGACCCATGCCTAAAAGGCCATTTTCGGACTGTAACATAACTTCAATATCATCCGGTACATAGTTTGCGACGAGTGTCGGAATTCCTATGCCCAAATTTACGTAGTAACCATCTTGTAGTTCTTGTGCAACGCGCATTGCAACTTGTTCACGTGATAATGCCATAATTATGCTCCTGCTTAATCTCGTGTTGTTACACGTTCAATGCGTTTTTCAAAGTTGCCTTTAATAACGCGATTTACAAAAATACCCGGGGTATGAATTTGGCTTGGTTCAAGCTCGCCCGGCTCTACAATTTCTTCTACTTCGGCAACGGTAATTTTACCAGCCGTTGCTGCCATTGGATTAAAGTTCATGGCGGTGTGTCTAAACACTAAATTACCGTATCGATCGGCTTTCCATGCTTTTACTATGGCAAATTCACCTGTTATAGACTCTTCTAAAATATACGGGCGACCATTAAATTCTTTTACGTCTTTACCCTCAGCCACAGGAGTACCGTAACCGGTAGCTGTGTAAAACGCAGGTATACCGGCGCCACCAGCACGCATTTTTTCAGCAAGTGTACCTTGAGGTGTAAGCTCTACGTCAATTTCACCACTTAATAACTGCTGCTCGAATAGGGCGTTTTCGCCAACGTACGAGGCAATTACTTTTTTAATTTGTTTGTCTTGTAATAAAATACCTAAACCAAAGTCATCAACACCACAGTTATTAGATACTACAGTTAAGTTTTTTGTTTGCATGTGCTTAATTTGTTTAATTAAGCCCTCTGGAATACCACATAAACCAAAACCACCGGCAATAATAGTATCGCCGTCTTTTAATCCTTCCATTGCAGCTTCGTAGCTATAAACTACCTTATCAAAACCGGCCATGAGTCTCTCCTCATTGTGTGCTATTTGTTGTTAACTATCTCGAATCATCATTTTATAAGATAGCTATTTAGTGTGCAGTGCCACAGATACTTTGCTCACAGGTTGCTTACCAAGTACTTTGGTTATCTCCCAGCCAGCCTCACTTAACCTTTGTAAATCAATTCCGTGTTCAATGCCAAGCCCTTGCAGTAAGTAAACTACATCTTCGGTGGCAACATTTCCTGACGCTCCTTTAGCATAAGGACAGCCACCAAGGCCTGCAACTGCCGCGTCAACCGTTGCTATACCTAGGCTTAAGGCTGCGTAAATATTTGTAAGCGCTTGCCCGTAAGTATCATGAAAATGCACGGCAAGTTTGGTTTTATTAATGTGCGTTAAAAGTAACTCGATTAATTGCGTTACTTTTTTAGCGGTGCCAACACCAATGGTATCGCCAAGGCTTACTTCGTAACATCCTAAATCTATTAGCTTTTGCGATACACTCAGTACTGCTTGTGGGTCAATTTCACCCTCATAAGGGCAACCTAGCACACAGCTTACATAACCACGTACGCGAATATTATTAGCTTTAGCAAACGCCATTACTTCGCTAAAGCGTTCAATACTCTCATCTATTGAGCAGTTTATGTTTTTTTGACAAAACGACTCACTTGCAGCGGTAAATATAGCAAACTCTTTAATGCCGACAGCGTGCGCTGCTTGTGCACCTTTTAAGTTAGGTGTAAGGGCACTTAAATTTACATCGGGTAAATTAAGGGCTGATATTACATCCGCTGAGTCTGCCATTTGTGGCACCCATTTTGGGGAGACAAACGCGCCTGCTTCAATATTTTTTAAACCTGCAGCACTTAGGGCGTTAATAAGCGCTACTTTATCGGCTGTGCTTACTGTTTTTTCGTTTTGTAGGCCGTCTCGCGCGCCAACTTCAACAATACGTACTTTACTTGGAAAGGCACTCATTATGCACCTTCCTCTGTTGTATCTTCTACTATAGCAAGCAGAGCACCATGCGTTACTAATTCGCCTTCACCAAAACAATAGCTTTTTAAAATGCCGTCGTGTGGTGCGTTAAGCGTGTATTCCATTTTCATAGCTTCGATAATAACAACCGCATCGCCTTTGGTAATTGTGCTACCAATGTCGATTAAGTGCTTAACTACCGTGCCATTAAGCGGCGCGGCAAGTGGCAAAGCTTCGTTTTCGTGCGAACTAATATAATGTTTATCAACTAGTTCAAGCTTAGTTTGCAGTGCTTTATTCATAACAGTGACAATATTGCCAACAGTACTATTGCCAACAGTACTATTGCCAACAGTACTATTGCCAACAGTATTATTACCTACCGTAGTTACGTGCGCGCTATGTTTTTCACCATTAATAAATACAGTGCAAAGACCACTATTTAATGTGCCTTGTAGGTTAAATACACGCTCGTTATGCGTAATACTATAGCCCGCTGTGGTTTTTATAGCGCTTAGCTGTAAATCAGCAAAAGGGACTTTAATTACTTGTGGTGCATTGAGTGTAAAACCACTCAGTTGTTGCCACGGACTTGTGCTGCTTGGCGCATTTTGGGTATTAGTTAACGATTCTAAATATGCAAAAGCCCCTATAAGTTGACTTGATTGCAATAACGATTTATCAACAGCAACTAACGAGTCACCTTGCTCTGCAATAAAGTGCGTACTTGGCGCACCTTGTTTAAACGTAGGATGGCTTGCTAAATTATGTAAAAAGCCAATGTTAGTGCTAAAACCTGCTAAATGAAATTGCTCAAGAGCGTGTTGTAAACGGCTCAGTGCTTGTTCGCGATTGTCGTCGTGCACAATAAGTTTTGCAATCATCGGATCGTAAAACGGGCTAATTTCGTCGCCTTGTGCAATGCCTGTATCAATGCGTACAAATTCACTGTTAAGCGGTGTGTGTAGTGCTTCAATAGTGCCCGAGCACGGGATGAAGTCGTTAGCTGGATCTTCTGCGTATATACGCGCTTCAAAGCTATGACCCTGCAATTGAATATCACTTTGTGTCAGTGGCAGTGTTTGCCCACCCGCAATATTAATTTGCCAATTGACTAAATCTACACCGGTTACCATTTCGGTCACTGGGTGTTCTACTTGAAGGCGCGTATTCATTTCCATAAAGAAAAATTCATCGCCACACAGTAAAAACTCAACCGTACCTGCGCCTCTATAATTTATAGCCAGTGCACAACGTACAGCCGCTTCGCCCATTTCTTTACGTAGTGCGTCAGATAAACCCGGAGCAGGGGCTTCTTCAATTACTTTTTGATGACGACGTTGCAAAGAACAATCACGATCGCCTAAATAAACACAGTTACCGTAGTTATCTGCAAATACTTGCACTTCAACATGGCGAGGTTGGTTTACATAGCGCTCTAATAACACTAAGTCGTTACCAAAACCGGCAATCGCTTCACGTTGCGCACCTTGTAGTGCGCTCATAAAGTCTTTTGCTTTTTGTACAACGCGCATGCCTTTACCACCGCCGCCAAAGGCAGCTTTAATTAGTACAGGGTAGCCAATTTTTTCAGCTTCACTTTGTAAAAAAACAGGGTCTTGTTTATCACCATAATAACCAGGTACTAATGGCACATTAGCAGCTGCCATTATTTCTTTAGCGCGGGTTTTAGACCCCATTGCTTCAATGCTACTTGCTGGTGGTCCTATAAAAGCAATGTTATTAGCTTCGCAGGCTTTAGCAAATTCGCTGTTCTCAGATAAAAAACCATAGCCTGGGTGAATACAATCAGCGCCGCAATCTTTGGCAACTTGCAAAATTTTGTCTGCTACTAAATACGAGTCTTTACTTGGCGCAGCACCAATATGGTAAGCCTCGTCGGCCATTTTTACGTGCCCGGCATGTTTGTCTGCATCAGAATAAACCGCGACCGTGGTTAAGCCCATTTGTTTTGCACTGCGCATTACTCGGCACGCAATTTCTCCACGATTGGCAATCAGTATTTTTTGTAATCGTTGTGTGTTCATAATTAATCCTACAGTTGCCATTGTGGTGGGCGTTTATCAAAAAAAGCACTTAGCCCTTCTTGACCTTCTTCAGATACGCGAATTTTTGCAATACGCTCTGCGGTAAGCTCAATGAGTTCATCGGTTATTGGTTTATTTGCTACATCGTTAATTAATGCTTTTGCGGCTTTTACTGCAACAGGTCCGTTATCAATCAGTGTTTGCAGCATATTATCGAGTGCACAGTCTAAATTACCGGTTACTTGATGAATTAAACCAAGTTGCTTAGCAGTATGTGCATCAAACACTTCAGCCGTTAAAAAGTATCTGCGAGCAGCGCGTTCACCAATCGCTTTAATGACATACGGGCTAATAACAGCCGGAATAAGACCCAGCTTTACTTCGCTTAAACAAAATTGCGCATCGTCTTTACTAAGGGCTATGTCGCAACAAGCTATTAAACCCAGAGCACCACCAAAAGCAGCACCTTGCACAGCACAAATTGTAGGGTGTGGCGAGCTTGCTAATACCTGCATTAATTTAGCTAATTGCATTGAATCAGCTAGGTTATCGGCGTAGTTGTTATCAGCCATCGACTTCATCCAGGCTAAATCGGCGCCAGCTGAAAAGTGTTTACCCTCTGTTTTTAAAACCAAAGCGCGAATATCAAGCGTATTTGCATGTTCAATACACTGAATCAGCTCGTGTATTACTTCACTGTTAAATGCGTTTCTTTTTTCTGGGCGGCTTAACACAAGTACAGCCACATTAGATTTTGTTATTTGTAGTGTTACTGACATTTTGCGCTCCGGTTACATTCTAAATACGCCAAATTTCGAATCACGTTTTGGTGCGTTATTCGCAGCCGTTAACGCAAGCCCTAATACATAACGCGTATCGGCAGGGTCTATAATGCCGTCGTCCCACAAGCGTGCGCTTGCGTAATACGGATGACCTTGCTCTTCGTACTGATCAATAATTGGCTTTTTAAAGTCACTAATTTCTTGCTCGCTCATGCTTTGGCCTTTGCGTGCTAAACCATCTTGTTTAACTTGCGCCATTACACCCGCTGCTTGCTCGCCGCCCATAACCGAAATACGGGCATTAGGCCACATCCACATCATGGTTGGTTCAAATGCACGGCCACACATTCCGTAGTTACCTGCGCCGTAAGAGCCGCCAATAAGTACTGTAAATTTAGGCACATCAGCACACGAAACCGCCATCACCATTTTAGCGCCGTGCTTTGCAATGCCTTCGGCTTCGTATTTTTTACCCACCATAAAGCCGGTAATATTTTGTAAAAACACTAAAGGAATATTGCGCTGAGCACACAGCTGAATAAAGTGCGCGCCTTTTTGCGCCGACTCACTAAATAAAATACCGTTATTAGCCACTATGCCAACGGGGTTGCCATAAATGCTGGCAAAACCTGTGACTAACGTTTCACCAAAGTAGCGTTTAAATTCATCAAATGATGAGTCATCTACAGTGCGCGCTATTACTTCGCGTACATCAAATGGCTTTTTAAGGTCGGTGCCCACAATGCCGTAAAGCTCGTTAATGTCGTAACGTGGTGGCTTTACATCCTCTAGAAGAGGGGCTGTAGGGCGTGTGTAATTAATGCGCTCAATACATTGGCGCGCAATAGACAGCGCATGAGCATCGTTTTCAGCGTAGTGATCGGCAACACCCGACACTTTACAGTGCACATCGGCGCCGCCTAGTTCTTCAGCGGTTACTTCTTCGCCCGTTGCTGCTTTTACAAGGGGCGGACCTGCTAAAAATATAGTGCCTTGATCTTTTACAATAATGCTTTCGTCTGCCATAGCAGGTACGTACGCACCGCCTGCGGTACATAATCCCATTACCACGGCAATTTGTGGAATACCTTTACCCGACATACGGGCTTGATTGTAAAAAATACGACCAAAATGCAACTTGTCCGGAAATACATCGTCTTGCTCAGGCAGGTTAGCACCGCCCGAATCAACAAGATAAATACACGGTAAGTGGCAGCGCTCTGCAATGTCTTGTGCGCGTAAATGCTTTTTAACAGTAAGCGGAAAATACGTACCGCCTTTAACCGTGGCATCGTTAGCAATAATCATGCATTCAATGCCTTTTACACGCCCAATACCGGCTACAACACCAGCGCACGGTATTGCTTGCTCGTACACACCAAAGGCAGCAAATTGTGAAATTTCTAAAAACGGTGAGCCTTCGTCAATTAACGTACTTATACGGTCGCGTACAAATAATTTACCACGGCCTTCGTGGCGCTCCTTTAATGCAGCGCCTCCGCCTTGGCTAATTGTTGCTACTTTATTGCGTAAATCATCCACCAGCGCCGACATGTTTTTATGGTTTTGAACAAACGTTGGATCGTGAGGATTAACGCTCGATTTTAAAATCGTCATGGTTTAATCCTTAACGGCTTTCAGTGAAAAGTTCGCGGCCAATAAGCATGCGGCGTATTTCTGATGTACCTGCACCAATTTCGTATAATTTAGCATCACGAAGCAGGCGGCCTGTTGCGTATTCGTTTATGTAGCCATTTCCGCCTAAAATTTGAATCGCATCAAGCGCCATCTTAGTCGCAAGCTCTGCGGCATATAAAATGGCACCGGCAGCATCTTTACGGGTTGTTTCACCACGGTCACAAGAGCGAGCTACCGTATACACATATGAGCGCGCAGCATTCATTTGTGTATACATGTCGGCTACTTTGCCCTGAATTAACTGAAATTGGCCAATAGGGGTGTCAAACTGTTTACGCTCGTGAATGTACGGTACCACTATATCCATACATGCTTGCATTATGCCAAGCGGGCCTGCTGCAAGTACTACGCGTTCGTAATCAAGGCCACTCATAAGTACTTTAACGCCTTCGTTTAAGTTACCTAAAATGTTTTCCTCGGGTACTTCACAGTTTTCAAATACTAGCTCACAGGTGTTTGAGCCGCGCATGCCCAGTTTGTCGAGCTTTTGCGCCGTAGAAAAACCAGGAAAGTTGCTCTCTACAATAAACGCGGTAATGCCTTTAGCACCGGCGTTTAAATCTGTTTTAGCGTAAATTACTAGTGTGTGTGCATCGGGGCCATTGGTGATCCACATTTTGTTGCCATTTAAAATGTACTTATTGCCTTTTTTTTCGGCTTTAAGTTTCATTGATACAACGTCAGAGCCCGCATTAGGCTCGCTCATTGCAAGAGCACCAATGTGCTCGCCACTAATAAGCTTTGGTAAGTATTTTTCTTTTTGAGCTTGTGTGCCGTTACGGTTAATTTGATTAACACACAGGTTAGAATGTGCTCCATAGCTTAAACCTATAGAGGCACTGGCACGGCTAATTTCTTCCATAGCAATAACATGTTCTAAGTAACCTAAACCGGCGCCGCCAAGTTCTTCAGATACGGTCATACCCAGTACGCCCATTTCGCCCATTTGAGCCCAAAGTTGATTTGGGAAAGCGTTATCTAAATCAGTTTTTTCAGCAAGCGGGGCAATCTCCTGACTCGCAAAGCTGTTTACGTGGTCGCGGATCATATCGGCGGTTTCGCCAAGGCCAAAGTTCATTTCTTTATATAGTGAAATAGTGCTCATGATTCATTCCTGTGTGACGTGTGTGTTGTCAGTGTGTTTTTATTTTAAAAATAAACTTACTCGTCTATTTTATTAAGCGTGTCTCTGCAGCGGCGCTCGGCCGTCACCAACTCCATAAGAACAACTTTAATGTCGTCCATTTGTTGAGATAGGTCTGCTTTTTTTTCTGAAATAAGGTCAAGCATGGTAACCAACTGCTTAGCGCTTGATTTATCTGCGTCGTACAGTTCAAACAAACGACCGGTTTCGGCCAATGTAAAGCCAAGGCGCTTACCGCGTAGTATTAGTTTTAAACGCACTTTGTCGCGTTTTGAATAAATACGGGTTTGCCCATTACGTTCTGGGGTTATTAACCCTTGATCTTCGTAAAAGCGAATAGAGCGGGTTGTAATGTCAAATTCTTTAGCGAGTTCGCTAATGCTAAATGTTTGTTCATTACTAGCCGGCATTTTGGCTGAGCTTGCAAAGTTTGTTTGATTATCTGGTTTCATAATTGTATTTACCTCATTCGAATAACCCCAATATAAGTGAAGTTTACGTAAAGGTAAAGCTTGGTGTGTTTTGAAACTATTTATAAAGGAATGTTGGCGTGAGATATTAAGTAATGTTATTGATTTTCAGTGGGTTGATTTTATTTCCTCAGCGAGGCCTGACAGCTGGAAAATAATCCTTACACTTATAAAACTAAAAATTAAGCTGTTTTTAGTTGACGTTGGCGTAAACGTTAGTATTGTGTGTAGGTATTAAATAATAAATGAATACTAAATTAATAGAGCAAATATACTAACAATTATTTGCATTAAATTACAACGGAGTTAGTTATGACTTTAGAATCAGTGGTAATTGTAGCAGCAAAACGCACCCCAATGGGTGGTTTTATGGGAGCGTTAAGTGATGCGCAGTCTACCGAGCTTGGCGCTACCGCCATTGCCAGTGCACTTGCACAAACTGGTTTAGCTAATGATGCAATAGATGAAGTAATTATGGGCTGTGTATTACCAGCAGGGCTTGGGCAAGCGCCCGCACGCCAAGCAATGTTAAAAGCAGGCCTTGCACTTAGCACTGGCGCTACAACAATTAACAAAGTATGTGGCTCTGGTTTAAAAGCCGCCATGCTTGCAAACGATTTAATTAAAGCAGGCTCTATCCAATCTGCCATTGCCGGTGGCATGGAAAGCATGACAAACGCACCGTACTTTATTCCAAAAGCACGTGGCGGTATGCGAATGGGTCACGGCGAAATAAAAGATCACATGATGAGCGACGGCCTTGAAGATGCTTACGACAACAAAGCAATGGGTTGTTTTGCACAAGACACCGCCGACGAGTACGGCATTGGTCGTGAGCAAATGGATGCGTTTGCATTAGGCTCATTAAGTAAAGCAAAAGCAGCAATACAAAATGGCAGTTTTGATAACGAAGTTGCCCCGCATACGATGCAAACACGCAAAGGCGATGTAACAGTTTCGATTGACGAGCAACCAGGTAACGCCCGCCCAGAAAAAATTCCAAGTCTGCGTGCAGCCTTTAAAAAAGACGGCACCATTACAGCCGCTAATTCATCGTCAATTTCAGACGGTGGCGCGGCGCTTATATTAATGAGCGAATCAAAAGCAAAAGAGCAAGGCTTAACACCGCTTTGTAAAATTGTAGCGCACAGCACGCATTCTCAAAAACCAAGTGAATTTACAGTAGCGCCAGTAGGTGCAATAAGCAGCGTGCTTGAAAAAGCGGGTTGGGCTGTAAACGATGTTGACCTTTGGGAAATTAACGAAGCATTTGCCATGGTAACCATGCTGGCTATTAACGAGTTAAAACTTGATGAAAGCAAAGTAAACGTGAATGGCGGTGCATGTGCACTTGGCCACCCAATTGGTGCAAGCGGCGCGCGTATTTTAGTAACGCTTATTCATGCCCTTAAAAACCGAGGCCTTAAAAAAGGCATTGCGTCTTTATGTATTGGTGGCGGTGAAGCGGTTGCTATGGCCGTAGAAGCGTATTAACTAGGTATTAAGCAGTTATAAGAAAGCTATACGAATAACTATAAAAGCGCTGCACTAATAATACTAACAAAGCGGCGCTACCAATTTTAAAAGAGAACACACAACTCACACACTAGGATTTAATCATGCACCAAGTACCACTACTTATTAATGGCGAATTTATTCAATCAGCATCAAAAGAGCTTATCGATGTTATAAACCCAGCAACTCAAGAAGTACTTGCACAAGTGCCATGCACCACCGAGTCAGAAATGGACGCGGCAATTGCCTCAGCCTCTGAGACGTTTAAAACATGGAAAGACGTACCCATTACTGAACGTGCTCGCATTATGATGAAGTACGCGGCGCTATTAAAAGAACATCACGATGAGCTTGCTACCATTATTTGCCACGAATTGGGTAAAACATTTGAAGATGCAAAAGGCGATGTTTGGCGTGGTATTGAAGTAGTAGAACAAGCCGCTAACGCGCCATCATTAATGATGGGTGAAACAATGGAAAACGTAGCGCGTAAAATCGATACGTATTCTTACATGCAGCCACTTGGCGTATGTGCGGGCGTTACCCCGTTTAACTTCCCTGCAATGATCCCACTTTGGATGTTCCCGCTGGCTATTGTGTGTGGTAACACCTTTATTTTAAAACCATCTGAGCAAGATCCACTTACACCAATGCGCTTAGCTGAGCTATTTATTGAAGCCGGTGCACCAAAAGGCGTATTACAAGTTGTTCACGGTACAAAACCACAAGTAGACCGCTTACTAGAAGATAAAGCAGTGCGCGCTATTTCGTTTGTTGGCTCGTGTGGTGTAGGTGCTTATATTTATTCTAAAGGCACACAAAATCTTAAACGCGTGCAAGCGTGTGTTGGCGCTAAAAACCACATGGTTATTATGCCAGATGCAAGTAAATCGCATGTCGTAAACAACCTAGTAGGCGCATCGGTAGGTGCTGCTGGTCAACGTTGTATGGGTATTTCGGTTGCTGTATTTGTAGGTCAAGCAAGTCAGTGGGTAGATGAAATTAAAGCAGGCTTTGAAAATGTACGCCCAGGCGTGTGGGATGATGCAAACGCGGCATACGGACCACAAACATCAAAAGCAGCAAAATCGCGTATTTTATCGCTTATTGCTGGTGGTAAAGAGCAAGGCGCTACCTGTTTAATTGATGGTTCTAACTTTACGGTTGAAGGCTTTGAGCAAGGTAACTGGGTTGGCCCAACGTTATTTACTGACGTAACCAAAGAGATGGATTTATACAAAGAAGAAATATTTGGCCCAGTACTAGCGTGTATGTTTGTAGACACGCTTGATGAAGCAATCGCACTTATTAACGACAGCCCTTACGGTAACGGTACCTCGTTATTTACCTCAAGCGGCGCAGTAGCTCGTAAATTCCAACACGAAATTGAAGTAGGGCAAGTAGGTATTAATGTACCAATTCCGGTGCCACTTCCGTTCTTTTCGTTCACTGGTTGGAAAGGCTCGTTTTACGGCGATACGCACACGTACGGTAAGCAAGGTATTCGTTTTTACACAGAAACTAAAACGATTACCTCACGTTGGTTTGAAGATGATATTGCTTCGGGTCCAAACATGAGCATTAACTTAAAATAATTTTTATTAAAACGAATAACTAAATAACTAATAATAAAGATGGGCGCGAAGGCTACTTCACACACAACACACATAAGTCTTCGCTGCTCGTCACTAACTATCCCTTTAATGGGAAAGCGACACGCAACAAACACACAACAACAAACACACAACTAAAGAGGTCTCTACCATGGACTTTAATTTATCAGAAGATCAACAAGCCTTTGCGCAAACAGCACGACAATTTGCCGAGTCAGAACTCGCACCTTATGCAGCAAAGTGGGACCGCGAACATATTTTTCCTAAAGACAAGATTAAAGCAGCAGGCGAGCTTGGTTTTTGCGGTTTATACACGCCAGAGGAAGCCGGCGGCCTTGGTTTATCTCGTTTAGATTCGAGCATTATTTTTGAACAGCTTGCTATGGGCTGTACAGCAACCACGGCCATGTTGACCATTCATAATATGGCCACGTGGATGGTAGCAAGTTTTGGTACCGATGCAGTTAAAGACCAATACGTAGAGCAATTAGTAATGGGCGAGCTACTTGCCTCTTATTGTTTAACAGAGCCAGGTTCGGGTTCAGATGCCGCATCACTTAAAACAAAAGCTGTGCTTGAGGGCGATGAGTACGTTATTAACGGCTCAAAAATGTTTATATCGGGCGCTGGCGAAACCGAAGTATTAGTTGTAATGGCACGTACAGGCGGCGAAGGCGCTGCGGGTATTTCGGCATTTGTAGTGCCTGCCGACGCAAAAGGCGTGGAATACGGCAAAGCCGAAGAAAAAATGGGTTGGAATGCACAACCTACACGCCTAATTAGCTTTGAAGATGTACGCATTCCTGCGCATAACTTATTAGGGGCTGAGGGCGAAGGCTTTAAATTTGCGATGCAAGGCCTTGATGGCGGTCGAATTAACATTGCCACATGTTCAATTGGTACAGCGCAAGCGGCGCTTAATACCGCCCGTGAATATTTAAAAGAACGCACGCAATTTGGTAAACCATTGGCTGCGTTTCAAGCGTTGCAATTTAAAATTGCCGATATGAACACCGAGCTTGTAGCTGCGCGCCAAATGGTTAGGCTTGCTGCATTTAAACTTGATAATAACGACGTTGAAAAAACCACTTACTGCGCCATGGCTAAACGCTTTGCTACCGATGTTGGCTTTACCGTGTGTAACGACGCACTGCAAATTCATGGTGGTTACGGTTACATAAAAGAATACCCGCTTGAGCGCCATGTACGTGATGTACGCGTTCATCAAATTTTAGAAGGCACTAACGAAATCATGCGTGTAATTATTGCGCGCCGTATTTTAGCTGAGTCAGCAAGCGACGTTTTATAAGGAGCAATTTATGTCAGAATCTAAATCTAATCCGAGTATTGAACTAACAACCGAAGGTCATGTTGCTATTTTAACGATGTCTAACCCGCCAGCAAACACCTGGACAAAAGACACCTTAGTTGATTTAAAAAATACCGTTAACGCGCTTAATAACAATAAAAATATTTATGCATTAGTACTGACGGGTGAAGGCGAGAAGTTTTTTAGCGCGGGTGCCGACCTAAACGTATTTGCTAGTGGCGATAAAGGCGTAGCCGCCGATATGTCGCGTGTATTTGGTGAAGTATTTGAAGCGCTTACTAATTTTAGAGGCGTGTCGGTTGCAGCCATTAATGGTTATGCAATGGGCGGCGGGCTAGAGGTGGCGCTTGCGTGCGATATACGTATTGCGGAAGAGCAAGCACAAATGGCGCTCCCTGAAGCTAAAGTAGGGTTATTACCCTGTGCGGGTGGTACACAAAATTTAGCATGGCTTGTAGGCGAAGGCTGGGCAAAGCGCATGATTTTATGCGGCGAGCGCTTAAAAGCCGATAAAGCCCTGCAAATTGGCTTAGTAGAAGAAGTAGTTCCACAAGGCGAAAGCTTTGCAGCTGCATTAAAACTAGCTAACCAAGTGGTCGATCAAAGTCCAAGCTCAGTAGCAGCGTGTAAAATATTGATTCAAAAAGGGCGTCATCAACCAATGGCAAGTGTATTGCCTCTTGAACGTGAATTATTTGTTGGTTTATTTGATACCGAAGATCAACAAGAAGGCGTAAATGCCTTTTTAGAAAAACGCCGCGCTAATTGGGTAAACGGCTAATGAGTGCTTTAACATTATTAAATAACGCCGATGAGCCCGTGGTATTTGAAACCGCAGCCGCAGAAAACGGCAGTTTAATAGGGCTTATTACACTCAATGCGCCAAAAGCGTTAAATGCACTTAATTTTGAGATGATCAAATTACTTGAGCCGCAATTGCGAGCTTGGCAAGACGATGATGCTATTGCGATGGTCTTGTTAAAAGGCGCAGGCGATAAAGCATTTTGCGCCGGTGGCGATGTTGTAAGCCTTCATCATGCAATGGCGCAAGGTAAACCAACAAGCTTAGTTGAAGAGTTTTTTACACTTGAGTACAAGCTTGATTACCTTATTCATACCTTTGATAAACCAATCCTCGTTTGGGGTAACGGCATAGTGATGGGCGGCGGTTTAGGGCTAATGGCCGGTGCTAGCCACCGCGTTGTAACTGAAACATCACGCATTGCCATGCCAGAGCAAACCATAGGTTTATACCCTGATGTAGGCGGCAGTTACTTTTTACATAAAATGCCACAAAGTGTTGGATTATTTTTAGGGTTAACGTCGGCATCAATTAACTGCGACGACGCGCGTTTTGTATTACTTGCCGATCACTTCATCGACAGCACTAAATATGATTCCATGCTTGCGCAAATTTTAGCAGCTAAATGGGGCAAAACCGCAAGCTTAAATCATGAGCGTTTAACTAAGTTATTAACCGATTTAGACAACCAATCTGCGCGTATGCCAAAAGGCAATGTAAAAGCTAACCTAAAAACGATTCAAAAGCTGGGTGAGTTTAAAACCTTACAGGAGCAGGTTAATTATATTTTAGGGCTAACCACTGATGATAAGTGGCTACAGCGCGCTCAAAAATCACTTAAACACGGATGCCCACTAAGTTGTGCACTCGTTAGTGAGCAATTAAAAACAAGTAAAGGCAAAAGCTTATTAGCGTGTTTTAAAATGGAGCTGGGTATGTCGGTTCGCGCTGGCGAAGTAGGTGAATTTCAAGAAGGTGTAAGAGCGCTATTAATAGATAAAGACGGCGCACCTAATTGGCAATACAAAACACTTAGTGATGTACCACAAACAATAATAGATAGCTTTTTTGCTAACCGCTTTGGCGAAAACCACCCTCTCAATGGCTTAGACACGCCAACACACAAATAAAGGAAAGACGATGACTAAACTAAATATTGGTTTTATCGGCTTAGGTAATATGGGCGGCCCAATGGCGGCTAACTTAATTAAAGCTGGGCATACTGTTAGCGTGTTCGATTTAAACCAGTCGGTTGTAAATGAGCTTGCAAGTAAAGGCGCTAAAGCAGCAGTTGATGCAAAGCAGTGCGTAACCAATGCTGACGTACTTATTAGTATGTTACCTGCGGGCAAACATGTTAAGTCGCTTTACTTAGGTAATAATGACGACAACGGCCTAATTAACGTGCTGAGCAACAATACATTAGTAATTGATTGCTCAACAATAGATGCAGAATCAGCACGTATTGTAGGCAGTACACTTGGTAAACAAGGCATAAGCTTTGTAGACGCACCGGTATCGGGCGGCGTTGCAGGCGCAACCGCAGGCACACTTACCTTTATTGTAGGCGGCGAAAAAGCAGCGTTTGATAAAGCAAATACAGTGCTTAGTGATATGGGTAAAAACATATTTTATGCAGGCGATATTGGCGCAGGGCAAGTTGCCAAAATATGTAACAACATGCTACTTAGCATTTTAATGGCAGGCACCAGCGAAGCACTACAAATGGGCATAAATAACGGCCTCGATCCTAAAGTACTTAGCGACATTATGACCGCAAGTTCTGGCCGTAACTGGACGCTCGAACTTTACAATCCTTGTCCAGGTGTAATGGATACCGCACCGGCTAGCAACGATTACAAACCAGGCTTTATGGTTGATTTAATGGCTAAAGATTTAGGCCTTGCTATGGAAGCCGCGCAGCAAAGTAATTCATCAACCCCTATGGGTTCAATGGCTAAAAATTTATACACCATGCTACAGCACCAAGGTGCGGGTAGTGATGATTTTAGTGCCATTTTTAAACTGTTTTCTAAGTAGGAGCAACGCGTGGAAATTAAAAATAACACGGTAGTAATAACCGGTGGCGCACAAGGTTTAGGCTTTGCAATGGCGCAAAAGTTTGCTCTTATGGGTGCAAACATCGCTTTAATAGATATGGCACAAGACTTATTAAACACCGCATGCGAGCAGTTAACGCAGCTTGAAGGTGTCACAGGCAATATTAAAGGTTATGCCGCAAACGTAACCGCTGAGAGCGAAGTAGAAAACGTATTTAATACCATTAACAGCGATTTTGGCCACATTGGCGTGCTTATAAACAACGCCGGTATTTTGCGAGACGGCATGTTTATAAAGGCTAAAGACGGCAAAGTCGTTAAAAAAATGTCCCTTGAGCAATTTCAATCAGTGATTGATGTAAACCTGACAGGTGTGTTTTTAGCAGGGCGCGAAGCGGCAAGCCACATGATTGAATCAGGCAAAGGCGGCGTAATCGTTAATATGTCGAGCGTAGCGCGCGCAGGCAACATAGGCCAAACAAACTACGCGGCATCAAAAGCAGGCGTAGTAGCACTTACCACCACATGGGCTAAAGAACTTGGCCGCTTTGGTATACGCGTTGGCGCTATTGCACCAGGTGTAATTAGCACCGCCATGACCGACGCCATGAAGCCCGAAGCCAAACAACGTATGCTTGCAGTAACGCCAGTAGGGCGCTTAGGCGAAAGCGACGAAATTGCCCATACCGCACAATACATTATCGAAAACGACTTTTTTACCGGTCGCGTGGTAGAAATAGACGGTGGGATTCGTTTGTAAACCGATCTGGATTAAGGTTTATTTAAAAAGCATGGCGCTTGTGGGCTGTGCTTTTTTGTTTTGAATCGGGGAGTTTATAATCTTGAAAAAGGGCTGATAATGGCATTGGCAATTTGTTGTAAAACTAGTTGCTCGTTTGCTCTTAATAAAACCTAATGAGAGTGGCTTTTTAATCACTTTTTTAAATAAAAAGCTCAACGCATTTAAGGCTTGTGTTTGAGTGTTAGGAGCAACATTTTGTTGGTTGACTAAACGAGTTTAAAAAAGCTAAAAAAAAGTTCGACCTCATTATGTCCCATCGTTGTTGGGTGCCTCATAGAGTTAAATCGAATAAACGAAGCTATCCAGTATAAATACGCTTTAATGGTACTTTTAGCATAACGCTTTAGATACATTTGTTCGGCTACCATAGTTAAAAAAGGTGATTTCATGATATGAATCTCTAGTAAAAGTTAACTGTATATATAGACAGTGCTTGTTGTTTTGTCCAATATTACTGATCTCCACCATTTCGGTGCATTTGTGCATTGATTAAAAATAATTTCCAGTTAACTAATTGTTTACAGGTGTTTATTTGATGGTTAAGATAAATGCACTGTAATATATGGACATTTATCGGTTTATAAAACGACAAATGTCGTAGACAAAATTGTTATACCTACAAGGAGTTGTACTCTAATTATGAGCACTATCGATATATATGATC
This sequence comes from Pseudoalteromonas sp. C8, assembly GCF_011378685.1. Taxonomy (NCBI): domain Bacteria; kingdom Pseudomonadati; phylum Pseudomonadota; class Gammaproteobacteria; order Alteromonadales; family Pseudoalteromonadaceae; genus Pseudoalteromonas; species Pseudoalteromonas sp. C8. The sequence goes on along the minus strand of NZ_WTKT01000004.1, from coordinate 974 downwards.
TTTCTGGAAAAAAGTTTGAAGAATTAGCATTAGATTTCATACAGAGACAAGATGACTTATCGGTAATATACACCCCTGAAAATCAATACCAAGATTTGGGCTACGATTTTAAGTCTTTTGTTAAAGATGATTCTGGTAAACAACATAATGCTGCTGTCGAAGTTAAACATCGTAGAAATCTGAGTAAAAAAGACTTAAAGAGAATTGCTTATAACGCTGAAAGAATTAAGGCTGAATTTGAAGGGTTTATATTAATTACTTCAGCAGTAGTTAATCCTGATGACATTGCTTATTTTATGGATGTACTTAATGATATTGGCTATTCACTTGTAAGGGTTTATCAAAAGGTTAATATTGATCAAGCGTTAGATTTACATAGTTCTTTTATGGCGCAAAAAATATTCAAGTCAAAAGAAAAAGAGAAGAAAAATCTTTTATTTGCATGGCTTTCAATGATCATTACATTTTTAGGTCTTTCTATTTCTATTTATTCATACGTAGCTCCACAGTACGCAAATGATTCAGGGCTGGACTCAAGAATAAAAAACGTTGAAGGCGCATTGCAAAGTATCAAAAGTTTGGAAAAATATTTATCCGATATTAAAAGTGACATGAAACAGACGCACCTAGAATCGAAAATGATACAAACTGAATATGAAAAATCACAAGTATTAAAAGAGATGACTGAAAGCCAAATAAGCGCAGTAAGAGATGCTTTGGGTCAAAATAAAGCACCTTGGTGGTTAAAATTTCTAGATTACATACTTGCTTTTATATTGGGTATAGCTGCATCGGTTGTTGCTAGCAATATCCACGATAGAATAAAACGGAATAGAGAGTTGAACTCTCCCGTATAATGTAGGTATAACAAGCTGTTAAACAAGGACAAAAAACAGTTGGTTTTTGCTCCTTCGTCGCTTATTTTAACCAACTATTTTATTGCCTGTTAACAGGGCGTTGAGGCTGTAGAATTA
>NZ_WTKT01000039.1:0-3283 GCF_011378685.1 Pseudoalteromonas sp. C8 | reverse complement strand
TTCGACTGAGAAGTTGCCATCTTCATCCACAGCGATGGTGAACGTTTGTGTATTACCTAAATCGTCCACAACCGTGAAGTTAATAACCGTGCCTTCAACGGCATCACTTGTGCCACTGAGTGTCGGAGTGATGTCATTACTTGAGCCTGGGCTGGTAAGTATAAGTGTTGGTGCAATGGTATCTATTTCACCAGCACCTGTGGCGATGGTGTCGTTGCCTGCCACATCTTCAACACTCGCGCTAATAGTGTATGCACCCTCTGCAAGTGCTATCGGTACAGGGATTGACCACGTACCATTGGCTAGTACGGTGGCGCTCATTGTTTGCGCTGCGCCGCTGCTGTCGGTGACAACAATGGTTACTTCACTGCCTTGAGGTGCATCGCTGGTACCTGCAATCGTTGGCGTGGTGTCGTTGCCTACACCGTTGTCTGTAATAACAAGGCTCGGGCCAGTAAGGTCTATCAGACCTGTCTCGGTGGCGCTGCCGATATTGCCCAGTCCATCATCTACCTCTGCGGTGACAGTATATTCGCCCTCTGCTAGTACGCTTGGTGCATCGACGCTCCATACGCCGCCCGTTACGGTCGTATCAACAGTCGTAATATTCCCTGCACTGTCTTCAAACGTTAAACTAATGGTGGTGCCATCTGCCGCATCGCTTGTACCATTAATGGTTGGGGTGGTGTCGTTGGTATCAACCAATGCATTAATACTAATGCTTGGGGCCGTGGTGTTGAGTGTTGCGGTTTCACTTAATGTAGTGGTATTACCGGCGTTATCACTAACGCTAGCTTCAATGGTGAGCTCACCATCGCTCAGTACATTCGGTACATCCGCTGACCAGCTGCCATCAGCTTGTACTGTCGCGGTGAACGTTTCTGTTGTGGTGCCATCACTCACGCTGATGCTAATAACAGTCCCCGCTGGCGCATTGGTACTTCCGCTGATAGTCGGGGTGCTATCGTTCGTTGCGCCCACGGTATCAAGCACAAGCGTTGGCGCGAGGCTATCAATGGTGCCCGATTGCACGGCACTATCGGTGTTACCTGCGGCATCGGTAATGCTGGCTTGCACACTGTAGCTGCCCTCTGGTAATTCAGGGCTGATTGCTTGCCAATCACCGTTTGCATCCACAGTAGCGGTGATTGGGTGCTCATCGCCGTTACTGTCTGTGATAACAATATTCACAACCGTGCCTTCAGGCTCTGTTGAGGTACCACTAACAACTGGGGTGCTGTCGTTGCCTAAACCCAGTGCATCAACGGTGATAACCGGTGTAATGGTATCTACATTACCACTACTGTTGGCCGTGGTGTCGTTGCCTGCAGCATCAGTGATGCTGGCTACAACGCTAAAGTCACCTTGCGCAAGCGCACCTGGAATTTCAATGTTCCAGTGGCCATCACTTTCAACGGTGGTGGTGAGGGTTTGCTCAGCGCCTTGGCTGTCGGTGATGGTCAGTGTTACGGTGCCACCAATTTCATTACTGGTGCCCTGCAGCTCAGGTGTTAAATCGCTGACATCGCCTACGTTTTGAATGGTGAGTATTGGCGCTTGTGTGTCTAACGTAATTGTATCTGTAACTGTTGTCGTATTTCCTGCTTCGTCAGATACACTCACTTCGATGGTGTTATCACCTTCATTTAAATCTGTTTGTGGAGTTACTTCCCAGTTACCATTTGCATCTACTGTGGTGCTAAGTGTTTGTTCAACCCCGTTTCCATCAGTAATAACAACCGTGATACTGGTACCAACGTCTGCATCACTAGTGCCTGAAATAGTAGGCGTTGAGTCGTTGGTTACAGCTTCAAAGTCAACGGTTAAGCTAGGTCCTGATGTGTCTATATTACCGGTAGCCGTAGTTGAAGCGCTATTTCCTGCAGCATCAGATACTTCAGCTTCTACAGAATAATCGCCCGAGGCCAACTCTTGAGAAAGTTCAACACTCCAATTACCATCGGCATCTGTTGTTGTGCTAAATGTGCGAACAACCCCTTGAGAATCAGTAACCGTTAAATTTATAACCGTGCCTGCAACTACGTCAGTTGTGTTACCAGAAATAACCGGTGTTGTATCATTACTTGTTTCTAGTTCATTAACTTGTATTGTTGGAGGCGTAATATCAATTACAGCATCAAGCTCTGCATTAGCCGTTCCACCACCTATGTCTGTTACTGTTGCACTAATTAAAATGGTGCCCTCAGCTAAATTTGCAGGCGGAGTAACACTCCAAAGACCGTTTTCATCAACAACTGTGGTTAAAGTAATTATTGCACCCGCTGAGTCAGTGATCTGAACTTCAACTTGAGAGCCAGCTTGTGCATTAAAAGTATCACCATTTATTTGAGGTGTTTGATCGTTAGTTTCGCCAATAATATCAATGGTAATGGTCAATGCGCTTGTATCAATTGTGCCTGAAGCACTTGCTGTACCTTCATTACCAGCGCTATCACTAATACTTGCATCTACAGAGTAACTTCCTTCAGCTAAAGCCGCGGACACTTCTACAGTCCAACTCCCATCTGCAATTACTTCTGCTGTAATTATTTGTACTATACCGTTAGCATCGGTCACGGTTAAAGTTACGGTTGAACCAGCTGGCTCCCCGCTAACCGTACCTGAAATGGTCGGTGTTGTATCACTCGTATCGCCTAGCGCATTAATAGTAACTATTGGCGCTGTGGTATCAACTTCTCCCGTTGTTGTTGCTGTGGTTTCATTACCTGCGGTATCGGTAACTGATACTTCAACGGTAAATTCACCCTCACTTAATTCGTTCGGTACATCAACACTAAAGGTGCCATCGGCTTGTACTTCAGTGGTAATAATTTGTGGATTACCTGCTTCATCAGTTATGGTAATAGTAACAACCGTGCCCTCTGGCTCACCCGTTGCGGTGCCTGAAATAGTTGGGGTGGTGTTGTTAGTATCACCTACGGGGTCAATAATAACTGTTGGCGCGGCAGTATCAACTTCGCCTGTTGTTGTTGCGGTAGTTTCATTTCCTGCGGTATCGGTAACCGATACCTCAACTGTAAACTCACCTTCACTTAATTCATTTGGTACATCAACACTAAAGGTGCCATCAGCTTGTACTTCAGTGGTAATGATTTGTGGGTTACCTGCTTCATCAGTAACTGTAATAGTAACAACCGTGCCCTCTGGCTCACCCGTTGCGGTGCCTGAAATTGTTGGGGTGTTGTTATTAGTATCACCTACAGGGTCAATAATCACTGATGGCGCAGCGGTATCAACTTCTCCAGTCGTAGTTGCTGTGGTT
>NZ_WTKT01000038.1:0-3415 GCF_011378685.1 Pseudoalteromonas sp. C8 | reverse complement strand
CGCTGAGTATTTGAGCTAAACACGTTAAAAACACAACATAACTAGCAAGTTATTAACAACTAAAGGTGTTTAAACTTCACTAATATTAAAAGTGAGCTTAAACGATCTTCATATAAAGACTTACACCCCATATGATCAATACGATCGTTAATGAAAGTGTTACGGCTGCAGATCCCATATCTTTGGCTCTACCTGACAATACATGCAATTCTGTACTTACTCGATCTGTTAATGCTTCAATGGCAGAGTTTAGCAATTCAACTATTAGAATAATAAGCAGTGAGCTAATTAGTATTGCCCAGTGTAATAATGATGAAGCAAGCCAAAATGAAGTGGGGAATAATATAAGGCTTAGTAATAGCTCTTGTCTAAATGCAGCTTCTTCTTTAAATGCTGCTTTAAAGCCAAGATAGGAGCAATAGGTTGCTTTGAAAACGCGTTTGAGGCCTAAGCCATTTGGTTTTAATACATCTTTCATTAATAAACTCTATGAATGAAGGTCAAAATAAAGCCCCGCACTGCGAGGCTTTTTATTTATGCTACGCCGTATTGATCACGGTAAGCTTTAACTGAGGCTAAATGCTCGCCCATCGTCCCTTGATTTTCAAGGTAACTAATAAGGTCTGCTAATTTTACAATAGAAATTACTTTGGTATTAAAGTCGCGTTCAACTTCTTGAATAGCTGATAACTCGGCTTTACCTTTTTCTTGGCGATCTAATGCAATTAAAACACCACTAAGGTCTGCACCATTTTGTGCAATAATTTCCATGGACTCACGAATAGCGGTACCTGCGGTAATTACATCATCAACTAGCATTATTTTGCCATTGAGTTCTGAGCCTACTAATGTACCACCTTCACCGTGTGCTTTTTTCTCTTTACGGTTAAAACAGTACGGTACATCTTTATCATGGTGATCTGCTAATGCAACTGCCGTCGTTGTCGCTATTGGGATACCCTTATACGCGGGACCAAATAGTACATCGTACTCTATCGCTGAATCTTCTAATGCTGATGCATAAAAACGACCTAAGCGTGCTAAGTCACGACCTGTATTAAACAAACCGGCATTAAAAAAGTAAGGACTTATGCGCCCTGACTTTAAAGTAAACTCACCAAATTTTAATACCTGCTTCTCTAGAGCAAATTCTATAAACTCTTTTTGATAATCTTTCATATCTAGTGGCCTACCTATTTATGCTAATGCTTGCTTTTGTACGTCAATGATTTCACGAATAGAATGTTTAGCTAAAGTAAGTAACTCATCTAGCTCATCAAACGAGAAAGGTTCGCCTTCGGCTGTACCTTGAATTTCTATAATTTTACCTGTTTCGGTTAAAATTACATTCATATCAGTTTCTGCTGCTGAATCTTCAATATATTCTAAATCGCTAATTGCTTGGCCTTTATATATACCTACCGAAATAGCTGCAATCATATGCTTAAGTGGGTTTGAGTTAATCATACCCTTTGCACGCATGTGCGTTAGTGCATCAACAAGTGCAACACATGCACCACTTATAGAAGCAGTACGTGTACCGCCATCTGCTTGGATTACATCACAGTCAATAGTGATTGTGTTTTCGCCAAGTGCTTTTAAATCAACGGCAGCACGAAGTGCACGTGCAATTAAGCGTTGAATTTCCATAGTACGACCGCCCTGCTTACCACGTGCAGCTTCTCGAGCATTACGCGTATGCGTTGCTCGCGGTAACATACCGTATTCAGCATTGATCCAACCTTTACCCTGGCCTTTCATGAAACGAGGAACGCCCGATTCGACAGTAGCTGTACAAAGTACTTTGGTGTTACCAAACTCAACAAGTACTGAGCCTTCAGCATGCAAAGTATAATTACGTGTAAATGTAACAGGTCTAATTTGGTTAGGTGTTCTTTCGCTTGGACGCATTGACGATCCCCTTAATTCAGAATTTGCGACATTATAAGTGTATGTGGGTATAGATACCATGCTGATTTAAATAAATAGCTGTATGCAAAATATTCAGTGTATTAAATTTTCCCTAGAGCTTAAGCGGTGTTACGGTATAATCATCGTAATATTGTATTTATAAATTTAGGAAAATATCCATGATCCACAGTATGACAGCTTATGCGCGTCGCGAAATAAAAGGCGATTGGGGAACTGGCACTTGGGAAGTTCGTTCAGTGAACCAGCGTTACCTTGAAACATTTATTCGCGCACCAGAGCAATTTCGTGGCATGGAGCCAGTTATTCGTGAGCGTTTACGCAAACACTTACAACGCGGTAAAGTTGAGGTTTTTTTAAAGTTTGTAGCAAATCCTGCCCATGTTGGTGAGCTATCAATTAACCAAGCCCTTGCTGAGCAACTTATAAATAGCGCTAAATGGGTTCAAGAGCAAAGTAATGGCGACATTAATCCTGTTGATATATTGCGTTGGCCTGGTGTTATGGAAGCTGAAGAACTTGATATGGATAGCGTTAATACAGCACTAATTGCTGGTCTTGATCAAGTAATCGAAGATTTTAAATCAGCTCGTGGCGATGAAGGTGCAAACCTTGAAGAAATGATAGCAATCCGCCTTGATGCGATTTTAGAGCAAGTAGAAATTGTAGAAACGCACATGCCTGAGATTGCTAAATGGCAGCGTGAAAAACTGGCTCAAAAGCTAGAAGACTTAACAGCAAACATTGACGAGTCACGCCTTGAACAAGAACTTATTTATCTTGCACAAAAACAAGATGTAGCTGAAGAATTAGATCGTTTAAAGTCTCACGTTAAAGAAACTAAAAAAATCCTTAAAAAAGGTGGCGCATGTGGCCGTCGCCTAGATTTTATGATGCAAGAATTTAATCGTGAAGCTAACACGCTAGCATCTAAGTCTATCAATAGTGACATCACTAATGCCGCTGTAGAGCTAAAAGTGTTGATAGAACAAATGAGAGAACAAATTCAAAATATTGAATAGTTTTCAGCTAATTATGACATATTCATAACTTATCGAAACCCGGGCTTGGCTCGGGTTTTTTATTAATACCAATAATAATATTTTGAATGTTTTTACCAAGCATCTTCATCTGATGTGAGATTCTCACCTTCAAATCACTCTTTATTTTAGGCATTAAAAAGCCCGAGACTAAGTTCGGGCTTTTTGGTAATNTAGCTAGGCTAATAATTACGCTTTGAACGTTACTACAACGCACCTACGCCTAAAGTAAGAGCGCCACCTTCATATGACACTTTATTTTAGATATTAAAAAACCCGAGATTAAACTCAGTTATTAATAATTAGCTAGGTTAGTAATTTCTCTACGATAGTTACTTTAGGCCAAAGGTAGGAACACCGCTTTTATATGACACTTTATTTTAGACATTAAAAAACCCGAGACTAAGCTCGGGTTTTTTGGTAAAAATTAGCTAGGCTAATAATTA
>NZ_WTKT01000037.1:0-3679 GCF_011378685.1 Pseudoalteromonas sp. C8 | reverse complement strand
TAGTATCATTAAACAGCGACAACACACCTGCAGTTCCAATAGTACTTGAAGAGTCTAGTGGGTCGCTACCATTTGTTAACTCAATATAGTCACTAATTCCGTCATTATCAGTATCCATTGAGGTTGGATCAGTACCCGCTTGCATCTCTTCTAAGTTAGTTAACCCATCACCATCAAAGTCAAATCCTGCGTCTTGTGGGTAATACGGGTAAAATCCATATTGAAGTTCAAACTCATCGCTCATACCATCATTATCATCGTCTTCATCTATGATATCTGGAATACCGTCACCGTCAAAATCTTCAAGACCTATTGGTTGGCCGTAATAACGAATACTTAAGCTATCTAATGTGTCTAACTGAGTAAAATCAACTAACGGAATATTATCAACACCAACACTTAAGTAGTTACCAGAAAAAGCAAACAATGGAGATAGGTCATCGACTTGGGTTGATGAGAGCCCCATATTTATATGGTCAGAACTCAAATCAATTAAACTCAAATCTGAAAATGACGTACCATCAAGATAAATACTACGTAGCCCTTTAAAACTACTAATTAGTTCCCAATTTAGTACATCTGTATCTGAAAGAGCTAAACCATATAGTTCCATACCTTCGAGTAGTGATAAGTCATTAAAGCTTGTATTATTTAAATATAAAGAGTTAAGTAATTTTAATTCGCTAATATTCGTCCAATCTGTAACCTGCGTATAAGATAACTCTAAGCTAGTTAAATTATCACCATTTATCAGATTCAGATTTGTAAAATTCGAGTTGCCCGCATCTAAGTCCGTCAGATGTGTTAACGAACTTAGAAATGACCAATCATCGATTTCAACAAACCATAAACGCAAGCTCTCTAACTGATTGAATGAACCTAAAGAAAGGTTTTCAATGTGTGTATGTGATGCGTCTAAATACTTTACTGATGCACTAACCAATGAAGCATCTGTAAAATTACTTTGTCGAACGTATAACTCTGTTAGCTTAAGATTTTTTAATTCCTGCCAATCCTCAACCGTTGAACGATACATATCTAAAGATAAAAGTTTTGGTAATGTGGCTAGCGGTACTAGATTACTGAGTGTTGAATTTCGTAGAGAAACCCTCTCAATATTCACTTTATCTACTAATAACTCGAGAGCCTCATCAGTTAGTTTATAACCTTCAAAATTAGTTAAAAACTCAAGTTTTTGTAGTACTTCCCAATTTTCAACTTGAGTATATGGAATCTGTATACCAGTTAAAAATTTAAAATTGTTTAAATCATTTATATTTTTAATAGCTACATCACTTTGTGCCCAACAATAAAAGTAACTGACGTCGTATACCGATTGATCTAGTGAGTAACTATCAGTAATACATTGTTTTATTACTTCACTCTCAAACTTAATATCCTGAATTTTTTTAACTAATGCTGTTACATTTGCGTTATTAGGCTCTGAATCGTCGTAGTCAAGTATTCCATCACCATCAGTATCGCTTAATGTTGGGTCTGTACCTAAAGCAATTTCTTGACCATCAGTTAAACTATCCCTGTCACTATCACTGCTATAAATATAAGACCCAGCATAATACTCTTCTGCATTTGTTAAACCGTCACGGTCAAAGTCATCATCTGCATCGGCAACAAAAGGGTCGCTTCCTATAAACTCTTCTATTAAATCGTTCAAGCCATCGCCATCTGTATCTTTTATTTCAGACAGCGGTTTGCGAGTTAATAAATCATTATTATTATTAATGCCATATAGGTCATCGCCATCATTTAACACTTTAATTAAAGTATAAAAATTATTAGGTGTTAACTCACGAGATAAGCCATCACTATCTACTGTATATAAGTTTGAATTAACACTATAGAAAGTTTTATTTTTAATATAAAAAGAGCTTATTGAATATATACTATCGTTAAAATCAAACGTGAAGTCTGTAAAACCACTAATAACAGTATCAAACACTATGGGCTGTGTATTAAAGTTTTCATCGTAGGTAGTAATAAGTAATTCAGTATCACTGGCAGCATAAAGCTCAAAGCCATTTTCAAAAACGTTTTCGGTAACCCAAGCATTTAAGTCACTTGAAGATATTAAGGCTTGGCTATTATCTGAAAGGCCAACACTTGCGTAATATGTACCATTTATATAAAAAATATCACGCCAGTAATTTATATATAAAGTGCCATCGTCAAGTTGAGTCTGAACTTGTTCAATACCTGATAAACTAGTGCCACTATAAATCTCTCCGAAGCTAAAAATAACAATTTGCTTATTTCTTAAAGCTTTAATTTCATTTACATTTAGATAATCAACTGAGTCATAGCTCGCTTCTATCCAAATTTCACCATCAGTTGACGTGAAAAATGAGTCCCAACCTAATAGATGAACCAAGCCGTCGTTAACAAATAATTGGTAGGTAGAATTTAGAGTGCTCTGAAACAATACTCTTTTATTTTTAGTTTCAAAATTATAAGCTTCCAGAGCATAAACACTATTATAATCAATATCACTTTCATGCTTTAAAGTCAGCAACTCACCGTTAAATATTTCACTAGCAACTGTACGTGATCGTTTTTTCACAAGTTCAATTTCTGACATATCAGCATTGAGTTTAACTACAATTCCTTCATGCCCAACAATATATATTGACTCATCAAAATCAAAAACATGTGAAATATTATTAATCTCAGTAGTTAATTCAGTAAAATTAAGGCTACTTGTCGCAGAGTTAAATTCTGCTATTTTGCCATTTTGATCTATAGCAAAGCTATTAATACCATCTGAGAATAGGTGTAGTTCATTATAACTTTCAATATTAGATGTTACATGCTCAAGCCCATCAGCGGTTAATTTATAAACTCCTGCATTTTCTCCACTAAATGAAACTAAATCGATACCATCAATGCTTATAAAATCATTAAAATAGGTATTACTCATAGTGGCGTTAGTTACTTTAAAAGTACGCCAGTCTTGTGTTTTTACAAAGTAAGAAATAGTAGAGTTACTGCTAGAGCCATAATCATTAAAATAAAATAATGCTTTATCAGCGCTAAACTTTATATTTTGAATATAATAACCATTAACATTTGGTATAAATGAAACTGTTAAATCATCAATACTTACGACTTCAGTGCTTGTAATAAAATCACTAGTTTTCATTAAAACAAGTTCATTATCCTGATAGCTCGTGAAGTAAAAATACTCACCACTTACCCATGTATTTGAATTATCTGTTGATAATGATGACTTTTTCCATGTTACTCCATCTGAGCTATAGATCAGTTCATTATAATTGCCAGCAAAGGCAATTATAGAATCTGTAGCAACAAGGTTATAGTAGTTATTACTTTTAAGCTCAAGGTTGCCTATTTCAACAGATTCCCATTGTTTAGCTTCTGCAGAAACAGCAAGCTGATTTTGGTTCAAAGAATATATTTTATTATTAAATACGGTAAGTTTACTGTTATAGCCTATGGGTTCTACTGGTATATCAGCTTTTTCCCAGCCATATTCTGTAGCACTTACAAAATGGCTGGTTAATATAAAGCAACAAAAAAGTATTATTTTGAAAACTCTCATGATCTTTCCCTATGTTATATAAATGCCCTATTTCGCACTCAAGATCTGCTTAAATTTATTTAGCTGATATCTCATTTTAATTTTCTATATTCATAAAAAATT
>NZ_WTKT01000036.1:0-6141 GCF_011378685.1 Pseudoalteromonas sp. C8 | reverse complement strand
GTAATAAAAGATGGACGTGCAACCACAGAATATGGACGTTTAACACTAGAGGGTAATTTGGCTGATTTAACCATAAGCTCATACGATACAAATAACGACGGGCAGGCTGACGTTATAGTAAATAGTGTTGACGCTGGAACGTTAAGCCGCAGTAGTGTTATTTATAGTGGCGAGGGTTTAGGATTGCTAAGCACAACCATTCACTAAGCTGATATTTAAATAGGTGAAAACAGAAGCCACGGTGTTAATAGCACCGTGGCTTTTTAGTAAGTAGTACATTTATCGTTTTTAGTATTCAAAACCCTCTTTTGTAATGAGAAAACTTTTGAATAAAAAGACTAAAGGATTGTTTGTATGTACCCTAATGTATTATAATTTGATTACATATGTAAATTACAATTAATATTAGGTTGTAATTTAGTTACTAAAAACAAAGGAGTGTTTTTATGCACTTAAAGCTGTTATTAATTATTTTTTGCTTATTTTCTTCAGAAATATACGCAAATTTAATTCAAGAAAATGAAGTATCCTCAGGCTATTCTCTTAGCTCTACAAAAATACTAGAAAAACACTATGCGTCCTGCGGGGGCACATCACGTGTTAATATTGGTGAATTTAAACCTTCAGGTGTGGAATGTACCTACAAAGATAGTGATAATAATACTCATACAACCTATATTGCTAAGCTTCCCTCTAAAATCGAACAAAATTTAATTCTCCAAGACGGCACGCTTGATTTACAAGGTACTACGCTTGTTATCGAAGGCGATTTTATACAAGCCGGTGGAACAGTTGCTCTAAATGGTGGTTCTTTGATCGTTAAAGGGGACTATCGAATTCAAAAGCCAACCGATGAGGTTGGTTTATACACCTATTCGTTTGGTAAATTATTAATGCAAACTGATGATGAATCAGTTTTGGTGTATGGGGACTTTGTAAATGACTCAACTATTAACTCATCAAATAATCTAATCGCTGGCACCTTAGAAATAAAAGGGCATTTTAATCAGTTATCAACTTACTCTCGAGCAAGTGGTAATTACAGCTTTAAAACAAGTGGAACACACAAGGTTATTTTATCAGGCACAGAACAGCAAACCGTGTACTTTGATAATCCAGGAAATAGCTATTCGCTCTTTAATCAGTTATTGATAGAAAATAGCAGTTCAGCTGGTGTTGATTTTAAAACTAAGGCATATGTCTCTTCAATTTTGTATAAAACTAGTACCCCTATACATAACTCAGAAAATTTAACCTTATCTGGCCAAGCTATTATTGAAGGCGGGGTTTGGGAGAGTGATCTTAGTATTGATACTTATAGTACCTCTTGGGTTTTATCGCGTGATCAGCTAATTAAAGGTAACTTTTATATTGCTGGGGCAGGCGTAAACTTGACTGATTTTAAGCTGACAGTTGAAGGTGATTTAATTCACTCAGATGGTAATTTAAATATAAATAAAGGTAGTTTAATTGTTAAAGGTAATTACCGAGTTCAAAAACCTGTTAATGCTGTTTTAGGAGAATATACTTACTCTAGCGGCATATTATTAATGCAAGACGTTAACGCAAGTGTTTTGGTCTATGGTAGTTTTACTATGGATTCACGAGAAGGCTCACGCGATGGTTTGTATTTAAGTGCGGGTACTTTAGAGGTTAAAGGGGATTTTACCCAGCTGTCTTCTTACTCAGGTGTTTATAATTTTAAAGCAAGTGGTACTCATAAAGTTATATTATCGGGTGATAAACAACAAACAGTACACTTTGACGATACATATAATAACTCTTCATTATTTAGTCAGCTAGAAATTAAAAATACAAGCTTAGAAGGTGTGAATTTTGATACCTTGATTGCTGTTTCATCAGTTCTTTTTAATACGACTACTCCTATCGTTAACTCTAAAAATATAGCGTTAGTTGGAAGTGCTATTATTAATGGTGGGGTGTGGAATAATGATATAACAATAAGCAATAACGATGCTACTTGGCTACTATCCGCAGACCAAACTATTAATGGTAACTTTTACGTGAATGGTTCTGAAGTTAATTTAAATGGCTTTGCACTTACTGTTGAAGGTAACTTAATACAATCAGATGGTGCATTAAACATAGCGCAAGGTAGTTTAGTTGTGAAGGGCGATTATCGCTTACAAAAACTAACAGCTATACCGGGTGAGTATACGTATTCAAACGGTAGTTTATTAATGAAAAACGATAGTGATAGAGTCTTAGTTAATGGCGATTTTGTAACCGACGCCAGAAGCTCTTCTAACAATAGTAATCTTAGTGCCGGTATATTAGAAATTAAGGGCGATTTTAGCCAATTAAGTACCAACTCTGGTCAGTATAATTTTAGAGCAACAGGAACGCATAAGGTTATATTGTCTGGTAATGAACAACAAATTGTTCACTTTGATGACCCTTCTTATAAATACTCTCAGTTTAATCAGTTAGAAATTGCTAATAATAGTGATGCTGGTGTTGTTTTTGAATCAGAAGCACTTGTTGGCTCAGCTCTTTCACCCACTACTTCGGCTATTACCCATAGTGAAAATATTGTGCTATCAGGCCCTGCTGTTATTAATGGTGGAGCATGGACTGGCAATATTACCGTAAACGCTAACAGTAGCGCATGGGTACTTAATGCGGATCAAACAATTAAAGGTAATCTCTATTTAAGTGGCTCAGATATTAATCTTAATGGTTTTACTCTTACTGTTGAGGGGAAAATTATTCAAGCGGGAGGCGAACTAACGGTTGCAGAAGGTCATTTAATCGTTAATGGTGACTATCGAATTCAAAAACCAACAGATATCCCAAGTGAATATATTGCTTCTTCGGGCGCTCTAGTAATGAAAGCGACTGAAGATAGCGTACTAGTTGGCGGCGATTTTATTACTTTTTCTAACCCTAATAATTCATACAATAAAGATTTAGTTGCAGGAACGTTAGAAGTTAAAGGTGATTTTATCTCTTTAGGGCGTTATAGCTTTATAGCTAGTGGTACGCATAAAGTGGTTTTATCAGGAGCTGAGCTGCAAAAAATTTCTCTTGAAAGAACAAAGTACAATGAATCAGTATTTAATGAACTTCTAATTACAAATACAAGCGTTCTTGGCATTAATGTTCAAACAGATGTTCTTGTAGCGTCTAAACTTTACTCAACGACAACACCTATTATTAATTCAGAAAATATAGTGTTGAGTGGACAAGCTGTTATTGACGGAAATACTTGGCCAAATAATTTAACTGTAAATACAAATAGTAGCCCTTGGGTACTTACAAACGACCAAGTAATAAAAGGAAACTTATTTGTTAGTGGTTCTGAAGTAAATCTGAATGGCAAAAAGCTTACCGTTGAGGGGGATTTAGTCCATAGCGATGGTGAAATGGACATTGCTCAGGGAAGCTTAGTGGTTAATGGTGATTACTTAATTCAAAAACCTACAGATGTGCCTGGCGAGTATACCTACTCATCGGGAATATTATTAATGCAAAACGCTGAAGATAGTGTATTTGTTGGTGGCAATTTTGTTATGGACTCTTACAAAGGAGCTCAGGATGGAAGCTATTTAAGCGCTGGTACTTTAGAGCTTAAAGGTGATTTTACTCAATTATCAACTTCTTCTGGTTATTATAACTTTAGAGCAAGTGGCACCCACAAGGTTATTTTATCTGGTAATACACCACAATCTGTGCATTTTGATGACCCAAAATCTAACTTCTCACAATTTAATCAACTTCAAATTACTAATAGCAGCATGCAAGGGATTAACTTTGAAACAGCAACTTTAATTGCTGCAACGCTATACAGTACTAATACGCCTATTTCTAACTCTTCAAATATCGTACTGACAGGAAGAGCTGTAGTTGATGGTGGTATTTGGCGCCATAATTTGACTATAAATGATGATAGTAGTCCATGGTTTTTGAGCAATGATTTAGTTATTCAGGGTAATTTAAATATTACTGGGTCTGAGGTTAGTTTGAATACTCATACTCTGACTGTTAAAGGGAGCTTAATTCACTCAGATGGTGACTTAAATATTAACCAAGGTACATTAATTATTGAAGCTGACTACCGGGTTCAAACACCAGATAATATTGTAGGGGAATACAAAGGTTCAACTGGTGTACTTTTAATGCAAAGTGCTGAAGATAGAGTTTTAGTAAATGGTAACTTTTATATACATTCAAATTACAATGTAAGTAATGATAGTGACTTAAGTGCAGGTATATTAGAGGTCAAAGGTGACTTTATGTCATTAGGCAGCTATAGCTTTAAAACGAGCGGTACACATAAAGTAACTCTATCAGGCAGTAAGTATCAAACAGTACATTTTGATGCTACCAAATTTGATAGCTCTAGATTTAATGAATTACTAATTACAAATAGTAGTGAATCAGGTGTAAGTTTTGATGCACCTGCGATAGTTTCTTCAAAGCTTTATGCTACAACTACCGCAGTTATTAACTCAGAAAATATTGTGTTAAGTGGTCAGGCTGTTATTGAAGGAAATACATGGCCGTATAACCTTTCTGTTAATAGTAATAGTAATGCGTGGGTATTATCATCAGATACATTAATAAAGGGTGACTTTTATGTTAATGGCTCTGAGGTTAATTTAAACACTAAAGAACTTAAGATTGAAGGAAGCTTAACTCACTCGGACGGAGAGCTAAATGTCGAGAAAGGGAGTTTAATTGTAGGCGGTGCTTATCGTGTACAGACACATACGACTATTCCTAATCAATACACTTACTCTAGGGGGGCATTGTTAATGCAAAACCCTGCAGATAAAGTATTGGTAAGTGGTGATTTTGTTATTGATACAAATAATTACTCTTCTAATGAAAGCTACTTAAGCGCAGGTGTTTTAGAGGTGAAAGGCGACTTTAGGCAGCTATCTAGCTACAGCAATTACAGCTTTAAAGCCACTGGAACTCATAAAGTAATCTTATCTGGTTCTGAGCAACAAATAGTTCATTTTGAAGATCCTAGTTACAGGCACTCTCATTTTAGCGAACTTCAAATTTTAAATAGTAGCCTAGAAGGCGTTGAATTCGAAACGCAGTCTGTTGTTTCATCATTACTTTATAGTACAGAAACGTCTATTTTAAACTCTTCAAATATTGTCTTAAGTGGTTTTGCTGCTATTGACGGTGATTTTTGGAAAGATAGCCTAACAGTTAATAATGCAAGTAGCACTTGGGTCCTTTCGCGTGATCAAACTATTAAAGGTGATGTTAGCCTAGCAGGTGCAGAAATTAATTTGAACGGTTATGCGCTTAGTATAGAGGGAAATCTTACCCAATCGGCTGGTAATTTAAATATTGCTAAAGGTAGTCTAAAAGTTGAGGGTGATTACCGAATTCAAAAACCTACCAATGCACCAAACGAGTATACCAACTCATATGGTATTTTAATTATGCAAAGCGCTGAAGATAGTGTAGTTGTTGCTGGTGATTTTATTACCGATTCTAGTAAGTACTCTTCTTCAGATACTTTAGATAAAGGTACCCTAGAAATTAAAGGTAACTTATCAGTTTTAAGACGCTACAACTTAGTCCCTTCAGACGATTTTAAAGTGATACTATCGGGAGATGATCAGCAAACAGTTTTCTTTACTGATTATAGCTATTCTTACTTTTCTGAACTTGAGTTAAATAATACGGTAGAAACTTTATTTTCGAGTAACGTTCAGGTCACTTCATTATTTAATCACAATCAGAATCCATTTGTACTTCAAGGCGATGAAAATGTTTTTGTTGATTATGATGGTGACCAGGTACTTGATAACGAAGACTACTTTCCTCTTGATGCATCAGAATCAGCCGATACAGACTTAGATGGTATTGGCGATAATTCAGACCCTGACACTGATGTTGATGGAGATGGTTTGTCGAACTTTATAGAGATTGCTAATGGCTTAGACCCATTAAATCCTAATGACGCTAATGATGATTTTGACAATGATGGTTTAACTAATGCAGAAGAAATAGCATTAGGCACGAACTTAAATGCTGCAGATTCAGATGGTGATGGTGTAAACGATAACGTTGAAATAGCCAATGGCAGCGACCCATTAGACTCAAATAGTATTGTAGGCCCATTGGGTGTACTGTCGCTGTTTAATGATACTA
>NZ_WTKT01000035.1:0-11735 GCF_011378685.1 Pseudoalteromonas sp. C8 | reverse complement strand
CTTAACTGATCGGTGTTAGCCTTAGTCAGCGGCTTTTTTGTGTATTAAATTAACTAATTAGAGTAACTAGTTAAAGGAATATAGCACTTACTTGGAATAGTTTTTCTACAACGGTAATGTGTTTTTTGTCGATTAAAAACATGATGACATGATCGCCCGACATAATAATTGTATCATCGTGAGCTATCAACACATCGTCATTACGTACTATTGCCCCAATGGTTGTACCTGCAGGAAGTTTTATGTCGGCAATCGCACGACCAACCACTTTAGATGTGTTTTCATCACCATGAGCAACGGCTTCAATGGCTTCTGCTGCGCCTTTACGCAGTGAATACACGTTAACAATATCACCACGGCGTACGTGCGTTAATAACGCTGATATAGTTGCTTGTTGTGGCGATATGGCAATATCTATTTCGCCGCCTTGTACCAAATCAACGTAAGCACCACGCTGAATAAGCACCATGGTTTTTTGTGCGCCCATACGTTTTGCAAGCATGGCCGACATAATGTTTGCTTCATCGTCGTTGGTTACGGCAATAAATACATCGACTTGTTCAATATGCTCTTCTGAGAGCAGTTCTTGATCAGATGCGTCACCACAAAAAACGACCGTGTTATCGAGCATTTCTGAGAGTTGCTCGGCACGTTCTTTACTGCGTTCAATTAGTTTAACGGTGTGATTTTTTTCAAGTGAGCGGGCAAGGCCTGCTCCAATGTTACCGCCACCAGCTATCATAATTTTTTTGTACGAACGCTCAAGTTTTTGTAGCTCGTTCATTACTGCGCGTATATGTTTTGTAGCGGCAATAAAGAATACTTCGTCATCGGCTTCAATAACGGTGGTACCCAGTGGTTTTATTGCTTTACCTTGACGATAAATAGCAGCAACACGAGTCTCTACATTAGGAATATGTTCTTTAAGTGCAGATAACGCATAACCTACTAATAAACCCCCATAGTAAGCTTTTACGGCTACTAACGAGAGCATGCCATCAGCAAACTGCAATACTTGCAGAGCACCAGGGTAGTCAATTAGACGGCGAATATACTTAGTGACCAGTGCTTCGGGAGCAATGTAATGATCGATTGGTAAATCATCGTTTTGAAATAGTTTTTCGCGGTATTTTAAATATTGCTCTGAGCGAATGCGGGCAATTTTAGTGGGCGTTTTAAAAATACTGTACGCCACTTGGCATGCAACCATGTTCACTTCATCTGAACTGGTTACCGCTATAATCATATCGGCATCTTCAGCACCTGCACGGCGTAATACATCAGGATGCGCACTGTGGCCCATAACCCCTTGTAAGTCGTACTTATCTTGAAGTTCACGTAATCGGTTACCGTCTATATCAACAACGGTAATTTCGTTTTGTTCGCCAACTAAGTTTTCAGCAAGCGTAGCACCAACTTGCCCGGCACCGAGTATAATTATTTTCATTATTTACCCGTGGTATTGATCATAATTTAATTAAAAAAATAGCCATTTAATGTTTCATAAATGGCTAACTATTTAGTGTACGGCTATTAGGCTTTTTTAACTAGCTTAGCGTAATAAAATCCATCACTTTCACCGGGCAGTAACTGCAAACCTGGAGTTGTTACGGTATCATTTTCGTGTAGAGGTATATGTTCTACATCATCGTTATTAGCTAAAAACTTAGCAACTTGCTGTTGGTTTTCTTGTGGAAGAACCGAACACGTAGCATATACCAATGTGCCACCTGGTTTTAACAGTGGCCAAATGCTATCAAGGATATCGTTTTGTAACTTAGATAAGTCTTCGATATCTGATGCGCGACGTAACCATTTTATATCAGGGTGACGGCGAATTACGCCAGTGGCTGAACAAGGCACATCAAGCAAAATACGATCAAATAATTTTTCGTCCCACCAAGTATGTGGTTGTGAGGCATCGCCACATTGTAGGTCTGCACCTAAGCCAATACGAGTTAAGTTTTGCTTAACGCGTTCAAGGCGAGTTGAGTCGCTATCAAGTGCAAGTACATCAGCATCAGCAAGCTCTAATATATGACACGTTTTTCCGCCAGGTGCTGCACAGGCATCTAAAATATAGTCATCTGCTTTAGGTTCTAAAAAGCGGGCTGCCAACTGTGCTGCAGCATCTTGTACTGAACATGCACCTGTATCAAACTCAGGCAACGAAAATACATCACGTGGTTTGGCAAGCTTAATCCCATCAATAAAGTCAGGGTTTAAGGTGTGTTCAATATCGTTAGCGCTAAGCATGTCGCTGTATTCTTGCGTGCTAAATTGGGCTTGATTGACACGAAGCCACATAGGTGCTTGTTGCTGGTTTTCTTCAAGTAGTGCTTCCCAGCTATCTGGGTAGGCTGTTTGCACCTGTTTAATAAACCAATTTGGATGGTTGTATAAACATACCGGAATAAGCTTTGCTTTTTCTTCAAGCTCTGCTTGTTGGCGCTGAAAACTACGTAAAATGGCGTTTATCAGCCCTTTTAATCCTAAAGCGCGTAGTTGAGCCAGTGCGTTAACCGTTTCTGAAATGGCAGCATGAGGTGGTACGCGCATATGCTGCAGTTGATAAATACCTACGTATAATAAAAACTGAAATATTCTACGTTTACCTTTTAATGGCTGCTCTACTAAGTGTTGGCAGTAATTTTCAAGGCTTGGTAAGTAGCGTAGAACGCCATAACAAATTTGCTGTAGCAACGCTTTATCTTTAGGCGGCAAGCCTTGGCTTGCAAATGGAAGTTCTTGATTAAGCGATGCGCCTTTATCAACTACGTTATATAAAGTTTCAGCGGCAAGCGCTCGTACGTTTGGAACATTACTCATTGTTTTCGCCTAATATTGTGCCAGGGGTAACCCAGTCACTACGACCATTTAAAAAGTCGTTAATTGCCATTGGTTTTTTACCTTGCGGCTGTAATTGCGTAATACATAAAGCCTGTTCGCCACACGCCACTACTACGCCATTTTTATCGCTTGATAAAATTTGCCCAGGATCACCTGATTGCAGCACAACCTGCGCTTGATAAATCTTTACTGTTTGCCCACCCATTTGGGTAAAGCACACTGGCCATGGATTAAAAGAGCGAATGTTTCGCTCAATTTGCAGTGCACTCATTGACCAATCGATATTAGCTTCCTCTTTAGAAAGCTTTTTAGCGTAGTTAGCAAGTTCATCATTTTGAGGTTCAGGGGTGATCTCGCCATTAGCTAATTTATTAATGGTTTCAATTAACGCGTCTGGACCTAGCTCAGCAAGCTTTGTATATAAACTAGCGCTAGTTTCTGTCGTGCTAATAGGGCAGCGACTTATATGTAGCATATCGCCGGTATCTAGCCCTTCATCCATTTGCATTATTGTTACGCCGGTTTGTTCATCACCTGCCCAAATTGCGCGTTGAATCGGTGCAGCGCCGCGCCAGCGCGGTAATATAGAGCCATGCACATTTAAACAACCCAAACGTGGGGCTTCTAATATAGCTTTAGGTAAGATTAAGCCATACGCTACAACAATCATAATGTCGGCATTTAAGCTTGTTAGCTCTGCTAGTGCTTCATCATTTTTTAATGACTGTGGCTGAAAAACCGGTAAGTTGTGCTCAAGCGCTAGCTCTTTCACTTCACTGGCTTTTAATTTTTTACCACGACCTGCAGGGCGATCTGGCTGGCTATATACACCCACTATTTGGTGTTCGCTTTGTATCAGCGCTTGTAAATGACGTGCTGCAAAGTCCGGCGTACCGGCAAATATAATGCGTAATGGTTGAGTCACTGAGTTTTCCTAAGGTACTTATTACTAATCTGCAAATTTAGCTTCTTTTTCAAGCTTTTTACGAATACGTTGGCGCTTTAATGGAGATAAGTAATCAATGAACAGCTTACCTTGAAGGTGATCTAGTTCGTGTTGAATACAAATAGCCAGTAATTCATCTGCATCTAGTACAAACTCTTCACCGTTTTCGTTAAGTGCAGCGACTGTTACTGTTTCAGCGCGGTCTACTTTTGCATACGAGTTAGGTACTGATAAACAGCCTTCTTCGCTAACGGTAGAGCCGTCTTTTTTAATGATTTGTGGATTAATTAATACCAGTGGCTCGTCGCGCTCTTCTGATACATCAATAACAACGATTCGTTGATGAATATCTACTTGCGTGGCCGCAAGTCCAATGCCATTTTCATCGTACATTGTCTCTAGCATGTCTTTTACAATTTGGCGTACTGTGTCGTCAACTTGTGCAACATCTTTTGCTATAGTACGTAAACGTTCATCTGGAAATCTTAAAACTTCTAACCTAGCCATAGTTACCTTTTTCACTTGTGCTTAATTTAGGGTATTGTATGCTCTTATTTTAGCCATTCGCGTTCACCTTTAACAGGTTTTGGGCAATAATAATGAAAAAACAATACAAGGAAGCTCAATGAAATCTCCATTACTTGCAATCATGCTTACGTTAAGTGCTGCGTTTCCCGCAATTGCTGACGTGCTTAAAATAAAAAAAGATGCACCAAAACAGTATGTTGTAAAAAAAGGCGATACACTTTGGGATATTTCTGGCATCTATTTAGATGAGCCTTGGCTATGGCCTGAACTTTGGCAAATGAATCCACAAATTGACAACCCGCACCTAATTTACCCCGGTGATGCATTAGCGCTGATATACGATGCAGATGGAAACCCACGTTTAGTGATTAATAAAGGATATAGAAAGCTATCTCCTCAGGGTCGTATTACACCAAAAGGGCGTAATGCTATTACTACTTTGCCGCTTGAAATGATCAAACCTTATATCAGTTACGAGCAAGCAATGAACAGTGACGATATTAAAGGCAAACCTTATATTTTAGGTGCTAACGAAAATACTAAAACACAAACGTTAGGCCATATTTTATATGTTAAAGGCGACTTACAAGTACATAAAGCATATGCCATTTACCATAAAGGTGACCCTTACACCGATTTAACCGGTGAAGTGTTAGCAACGCGTGCATCTTACGTGGGTATCGCACGTGCGTTTAGAGCGGGTGATGAACACAATGGCGTGCCTTCGTCATTACGTGTTGAATCTGTTAAACGAGAAATTCAGCAAGGCGATTTTTTAATGCCGGCAATGGAAGGTCAAATGCTTCCTGCGTACTTTAATATTCACCGTCCTTCTGAGCCTGTAACAGGGAATATTATTGCTTCCCCACGACAAGTTAGAGAATTCAGCACAATGGATGTTGTAGTGCTAAACTTAGGCAGTGAACAAAACATAGAAGCGGGTCATGTATTAGATCTAGAACGTCAATCGCCAACGGTTATTGATGGTCCTCGTGGGCCTCGTTACCCAGAAGATTCTAGTAAATACGAGAAGCTTTTATCTGATGTGAGCCAATTATTTGGTGGTGAGTCTGACGAAGAGAGCACAACGTGGACTATGCCTAAAGAAAAAGTTGGCGAGCTAATTGTCTTTAAAGTGTATGACAAAATAAGTTATGCATTAATAACTAAAAACCAGCACCCAATTCGCATTGGAGATATTGCAGTTATTCATTAAGAAGTAGCGAGTCGGTGCTCTAGGAGAGAGCATGGATCAGTCATCTGGCAAGCTAGCCCACTGGCTTGCCTTTTATATGTGTAAAGGGTTGGGTATCAAAACCCTTTTAGCACTATCTACAAACTATTCCCTTGGGTCGTTATTCGACTTACCTCATGACAAGCTTTTACAGCTTGGATTAACCGCTAATCAGGCGAGTAATTTACTCAATACCAATTGGCAACAAGTCAGTCATTATGAGCAATTAATTACGCTGCACAACATTACGGTTGTCTGTATTTTTGATGCGCTTTATCCAGAAGATCTCCGACAGATTGCCAGTGCGCCTTTATTACTATTTTGTAGGGGAGATGTCTCGTTATTATCTACTCCACAGATTGCAATTGTAGGGAGTCGTAATGCCACACCTACCGGGCTTGAAATAGCATCAGAATTTGCATACGAGTTAACTTTAGCGGGTATTACAGTTACCTCAGGTATGGCACGGGGAATAGATGGTGCAGCACACAAAGGCTCTCTTGCTGGTACAGGTAAAACCATAGCGGTGCTTGGTACTGGGGTTGATATTTACTATCCCAAACGCCATAAACTATTAACAGACCAAGTTTTAGAAAGCGGTTTGCTGGTGAGTGAGTTTTTACCAGGCACAGCTGCTCATGCGCACAACTTTCCGCGCCGTAATCGTATTATTTCTGGGTTATCGTTAGGAGTACTTATTGTTGAGGCTGAAATTAAAAGTGGTTCGTTAATTACAGTACGCTATGCGCTTGAACAAAATAAAGAGGTATTTGCAGTACCGGGTTCTATTAAAAACCCGTTAGCGCAGGCAAGTCACTTTTTAATAAAGCAAGGTGCTAAGCTGGTAGAAAACGTGGCTGACATTCTTGATGAGGTGAGTTTTACTTACGACAATAATGTATGTAATAAAGAGCAGCCGATTCAAGCCAATTCTCAATGTGAGGTTTTAAATAGTATTGGCTTTGAAGTAACCAGTGTAGATGACATTGTGCGTCGTGCGCAGTGGCCAATAGATAAAGTACTCAGTAGGTTGCTCGATTTAGAATTAGACGATCAGATTGAGCGAGTGTTAGATGGTTACATCAAGTTAAGCGCAGGAAGGTAATATGTTTGATATTCTTTTGTATCTTTTTGAAAATTACATTCATAGCGAAGCGGATATATTTGCAGAGCAAAATGAGTTAACCGATGAGCTACTGCGTGCGGGCTTTAATAAGCCTGAGATATTTAAAGCTCTTGATTGGTTAGAGCAACTCGCCGATTTACAACACAGCGATGAGTCTCCTTATCTTATTGCTAACCCTAAAGATGCTGTGCGTATATTTACCGATAGTGAATGCCAAAGGCTCAGCGCTGAGTGTCGTGGCTTTTTAATGTTTATTGAGCAAATAGGCGTAATTAACAATGTAACACGTGAAATGGTAATGGACTGTTTAGCCTCTCTCGATAAACCAACTATAAGCCTAGAAGATTTAAAATGGATTGTACTTATGATTTTGTTTAATGTTCCTGGCTCTGAAGAGGCATATGAGCAAATGGAAGATTTGATTTTTGATGAACCCAGCGAACTTCTTCATTAGAGATAATTATCTTAATTGTACTCAAATTACTTAAACGGATAAGCACGGCATTGCTTGTATCTTTAAGTGGTTTGGGTATATTAGGCGAAAATTCACTAACCTATTAGGATCACCATGAGTAAAATCGACCATTCGCTTTTCTCGGCGAACAAGCACGCCCTCGAAAAAGAATACGAGATATGCCCACAGTGTGGTTCAGAGTTAGTGATCCGCAATAGTAAATCAGGCCCTTTTTTAGGATGCGCAAGTTACCCCGAATGCGATTTTATTAGGCCGTTGGTACATCACGATAGTAACGAAATTAAAGTTCTTGAAGATTCAGCATGCCCGCAGTGCAGCAAACCGCTGGTGGTTAAAAATGGGCGCTACGGTATGTTTATTGGGTGTACGGGATATCCAGAGTGCCATTACATTGCTAACGAAAATGAAGAAAAACAAAGCGAAGACACTTTGCCAAGTTGCCCTAAATGCAAAAAAGGTCATTTAGTCGCGCGCAGTAATAAATTTGGTAAAGTATTTTATTCTTGTGATTGCTATCCAAGTTGTAAATACACACTTAATAATAAACCGGTTGAACACCCGTGTCCTGAATGTAACTGGCCTATCGTCATAGAGAGAAATATGGCAAACGGCACATTATTGCAATGCCCACAAAAAAGTTGCATGCATAAGCTGACCCCAACTGAATAACGTTTAATTATATCTGGAGACTACTTTGTCAGACCTTTCAAATACGCCCACTGCAATAACATGCTTAACGCAAGGCGAAGTTATTTTATACCCAACAGAAGCTGTATATGGTTTAGGTTGTGATCCAGATAATCAACAAGCCGTTGAGGCACTATTAGCTATTAAGCAGCGCCCGGTTGAAAAAGGACTTATTTTAATTGCTGATAACTACGGACAATTATTAAAATACGTAGATGATGCAAAAATACCAATGGATAAACGAGCTGATATTTTTTCGAGTTGGCCTGCTGCAATTACATGGGTTATGCCTGCATCTAAAAACACGCCTAAATGGCTCACAGGGCAGTTTGATACCATTGCAGTCAGAGTAACAAACCATCCAACAGTAAAACGTTTGTGCCAAGAGTTTGGTAAGCCACTAGTATCAACCAGTGCAAACTTAACCGGTCAAGAAACGGTAATTAGTATTGAGCAAGCTAAAGCGCAATTTGCAGAACAAGTTGGCTTTTACGTTGATGAGGCGTTAGGTGGTAATACTCAACCAAGCACAATAAAAGATGCCATGACTGGAAAAATATTTAGAGGTTAATATGCAAAGCGAATTATTAGATCAAGTAAAAGCATACTTTATGGCTTTGCAAGACACTATTTGCAAAGGTTTGGAGGCTGCAGATGGCAGTGCTAAATTTATAGAAGATAACTGGCAGCGAGCAGAAGGCGGTGGTGGTCGCACACGTGTAACCACTAATGGCGCTGTAATAGAGCAAGGCGGAGTTAATTACTCTCATGTATTTGGCGCTTCAATGCCAGGTTCTGCAACAGCACATAGACCAGAACTTGCAGGACGCAGCTTTCATGCGTGTGGTGTGTCGTTAGTTATTCACCCTAAAAACCCTCATGTACCAACAAGTCATGCCAATGTGCGCTTTTTTATAGCCGAAAAAGAAGGCGAAGAGCCAATATGGTGGTTTGGTGGCGGGTTTGATCTCACTCCTTTTTATCCAGTATTAGAAGACGTACAGCATTGGCATCAAGTTGCTCACGACATTTGTGCGCCATTTGGTAGTGAAGTTTATCCAAAATATAAAACATGGTGCGACGAGTATTTTTATTTAAAGCACAGAGACGAGACGCGCGGAGTAGGCGGTTTGTTTTTTGACGATTTAAACGAACTTGGTTTTGAAAAGAGTTTTGCGTTTATGCAATCGGTGGGTAATGGATTTTTAGATGCCTATTTACCTATTATTGAACGTCGTAAAAATGATGAATACACAGAGCAACAACGTGATTTTCAGCTTTATCGTCGCGGACGTTATGTAGAGTTTAATTTAGTATGGGATAGAGGCACTTTATTTGGATTACAAAGTGGCGGGCGCACTGAGTCTATATTAATGTCTATGCCACCACTTGCACGCTGGGAATATAACTATAAACCAGAGCCAAGTAGCCCAGAAGCTAACCTATATCAGTATTACTTACGCCCGCAAGAGTGGCTAACTAGTAAACCAAGTGAGCTGATAGCCAGAGAATGGCAATTATAACAATTACACAGTAATCAAAAAGGCGCTAATTAGCGCCTTTTTGCATTGTGGCTAAATACAAATTTAATGCTGGTTAATCATGTGCGTTGCTAGTTGAGAGAATGATTGCTTTAAGCCTTCGCGTAACAACGGATTGTCTATTTCTATATCCAGCGTTTTATTCATGCAGTGCATCCACTGATCGCGCAATGCTTTATCTACAGTAAAAGGCATATGCCTTTTACGTAGCATTGGCTGGCCATGTTTTTCAGTAAATAGGTTTGGCCCGCCTAACCAACCAGATAAAAATTCAAAAAATACTTGGCGAATTCGATCTAATGGCAGAGGATGCATATCATATAACGGTTTAGCGTATTCATCTGACTCCATTATGTCGTAGAATCGATTGGAGATAGCACGCGCCCCTTTTTCTCCACCTATTATTTCATACGGTGTTTTTTCAGGAGTAGGAGTCTGTTGCTCGGGAGCTGGCTTAGATTTAGAAAAAAGTCGTTTAATCATATTACTTATCATCGTTAATAGGCAGTATATAGCTGCAAAGAGGTTGCTTTAAAATGGACAAATATGCGGTTTTTGGAAATCCAATTAAACATTCAAAATCCCCCGCGATACATAAACAATTTGCTGTATCACTGGGTGAGCAAATCGACTATCGCGCAATATTAGCACCTATCGATAACTTTGAAAAAACAGTATTGTCTTTTTTTGAGCAAGGTGGTGTTGGTGCTAACGTTACAATGCCATTTAAAGAGCAAGCCTATGCAATGGCTGATGAGCTTACGCCATTAGCTAAAATTGTAGGGGCTGTTAATACATTAAAAAAACGAGATGATGGCACATTACTCGGTGATAACACCGATGGTGTGGGCTTTGTAAATGATTTACTCGCTAATGAAGTAGCCATAACTAATAAACGCATTTTAATCATAGGTGCGGGCGGTGCTGCTCGAGGGGTTATTTTACCTTTGTTAGAGCATAACCCTCAGGAAATAATAATAGTTAATCGCACAGCACAAAAAGCCAAAGAACTCGCAGAGCTGTTTACTCAATATGGACCAGTATCTGGCTTTGGCTTTGATGATTTACCAGTAAGCGATTACTCACTAATTATAAACTCTACATCTAGCAGTATGAATAATGAGCTTCCAGCTCTTGATGAAAAACACATAACTAACTGTGAAGTCGCTTATGACATGTTTTATTCACTGCAAAATACCATTTTTATGAATTGGGTAGCACAGCATAATATTAACGCTAAGCTTTTAGATGGTAGCGGAATGTTAGTTGGTCAGGCTGCTCAAGCATATTACGTCTGGCGTAATAAAATGCCAAAAATACTTCCTGTAGTGGATGCGCTTAAACAAGGGGTGCTCAAATGAATCAGGCAATACAATTTATAGATAGACTGGAATTTAGAGAGCCCGATCATCAGTTAGTATTTTTTGCACAAGTTAGTGGCATGCTGGTGGAGTGTGTAATAGAAGTAAATACACTTAAATTAACAGACGAAAGCCATGCAACAGAGTATTTTGAAAAATATCGTTTTGATTACGAAGAACGTGCCGAGGAACTCATCGAAGAAGAGAGCTATAACTCGGCAGGTCAAATTGAAGTAAGCTTATTAACTTAAGTTAGCTATTTCAGTTAAGTATTCATCTTTAAGTGATACATAGTTATCGGCAGATATTTTTAAAAAGGCAAGTTCTTGCTCTGTTAGAGGGCGGGCTTGCTTAGCCGGACTCCCTACATATAAGTAACCAGACTCCAAACGCTTATTTGGTGGTACCAAAGATCCTCCACCTATAATTACATCATCTTCAACAACCACGTTATCCATAATAATAGCGCCCATACCTACAAGTATACGGTTTCCTAATACACATCCGTGCAGCATTACCTTATGACCAACTGTTACATCGTCACCTATAATAAGTGGATAACCATCTGGATTGCTTTTAGTTGCGCGAGATAAATGCAATACACTGCCATCTTGTATATTTGTACGCTCACCAATACGTATATAGTTAACATCACCACGTGCAGCTACTAACGGCCACACACTACTATTATCACCTAAAGTAATGTTACCAACCAAAACCGATGACTCATCAATATAAACAGACGAATTAAATGAAGGAGTAGCACCTTTATAAGAACGAATTGCCATAGTTAGTACCTTTTAGATCATGATTATTAGTATTTGAGTGTATCAGCAAGGTGATTTTTGTACCATACAGCGCACTGTTTGGTTACAAAACTATCAGTTTTAGAGTGTTTAGTTCAGATACTAACCGAACAGTATCTTTTTTTACTTTTTCTTTAAAAAAGTGCTTGCGTAAAAATATGATCTCCCTATAATGCGACCC
>NZ_WTKT01000034.1:0-12124 GCF_011378685.1 Pseudoalteromonas sp. C8 | reverse complement strand
GCAGAACCCTTTGGGCAGCGCGTGTTTGGATTTTATGCATCGTTATCGCCCAATTATGGGGAATAACCACACTACATAGGCTCTGCCTTGCCTAAAAACCAAACACACTGCTGCAAATTAAATCTCGAAAGATAAACAGGACCTTACTTAGATTTCCATCAATTCTGTTTCTTTAGCAGCTAATAAAGTATCCATTTCTTTAATAAACTTATCAGTAAGCTTTTGAATCGCATCATCTGATTGACGCGCTTCATCTTCAGATATGTCTTTATCTTTTAATAAACCCTTTACATCGCCATTAGCATCACGACGAATGTTACGAATAGCAACACGACCGCCTTCAACTTCAGCGCGTACAATTTTGATTAGGTCTTTACGACGCTCTTCTGTAAGTGGAGGAAGTGGTACGCGAATAACAGTACCTGCCGACATAGGGTTTAAACCTAAGTCAGATGCCATAATTGCTTTTTCAACAGCTTGCGCTAAAGACTTATCAAATACACCAATAGCAAGTGTACGAGAATCTTCAATTGTTACGTTAGCAACTTGGTTTAAAGGCGTTGGTGCACCGTAGTACGACACCATAATGCCATCTAGGATTGCAGGATGTGCACGGCCAGTACGAATTTTAGATAATTGGCTACCTAGTGCAGTTACACTTTTTTGCATGCGCGCTTGCGCGTCTTTTTGAATATCGTTAATCACGGTTTAATCCTAATTATTTGATTATTTCATCTGAGGCTTGTGAAGAAATAAGTGTACCTTCTTCTTCACCCATAATTACGCGTTTTAGCGCGCCTGATTTATTCATGTTAAATACGCTCAATGGCATATTGTGATCGCGGGCTAGAGTAAATGCCGCTAAATCCATAACTTTTAATTCTTTTTCAATGATTTCATTGTAGCTTAAGTGGCTGTAAAGCGTTGCATCTGGATTTTTAACAGGGTCATCACTGTATACGCCATCAACCTTAGTCGCTTTAATTACCGTATCCGCTTCAATTTCGATACCGCGTAAACATGCTGCAGAATCGGTAGTGAAAAATGGGTTACCAGTACCCGCTGCAAAAATAACTACGCGACCAGTTTTCAATAAACTAATTGCTTCAGCCCAGTTATAAGCGTCACATACACCATTAAGCGGAATAGCCGACATAAGACGACAATTTACAAATGCACGGTGTAGCGCATCACGCATTGCAAGGCCGTTCATAACCGTTGCAAGCATACCCATGTGATCGCCTACTACGCGATTCATACCTGCTTCTGCAAGTGATCCACCGCGTAAAAAGTTACCTCCACCAATAACTAAACCCACTTCTACGTCGAGCTCTACTAGCTCTTTAATTTCTTGTGCCATACGGTCTAAAACTTTAGGATCGATGCCGAAGCCTTCGTCTCCCATTAAAGCTTCACCACTTAATTTGAGAAGAACACGTCTAAAAATAGGTTTGCGATTGATAGTCATAGTATTGGGGCCAACTTTTATTGAATTATGGATAAAAAATAACCGCGCTTATGTTAAACATAAAAGCGCGGTTATTTTAAAGAATTTCTAGCTGCGAAGCAAAACCAAATAGTACTTTAATTGCATCTAATTTCATTATCCTTCACAAATAGTAATCTTACTTAGCTTTAGCAGCAGCAATTTGAGCAGCAACTTCAGCAGCAAAATCTTCTTCTTTCTTCTCGATACCTTCACCAACTTCTACACGTACGAAGCTAGTAACTGTTGCATTTTTCTCTTTAAGAATATCGCCAACAGTTTTCTTAGGCTCCATGATGAAAGCTTGACCAGTAAGAGAAACCTCACCAGTGAATTTTTTCATGCGGCCAACAACCATCTTCTCAGCGATTTCAGCAGGCTTGCCTTCATTCATCGCGATTTCGATTTGTACTTGCTTTTCTTTAGCAACAACATCGGCTGGTACATCTGAAGGTGTTAAGTATTCAGGGCTAGATGCAGCAACGTGCATTGCAACGTGCTTAAGTGTTTCTTCATCAGCAACACCCGCAACAACAACACCGATACGATCGCCATGACGGTACTCAACTAGGTTTTCACCAGTTACGTACTGTAAACGACGTACATTGATGTTTTCGCCAATTTTAGTCACTAGCTCAACACGGTCTTCTTCAAACTTAGCTTGTAAGTCTTCGATAGAGATAGTGTCAGCAATTGCAGCGTCAGCAACTTTGTTAGCAAATGCTAAGAAGCTTACGTCTTTTGCAACGAAATCTGTTTGACAGTTAACTTCTACTAGTACTGCAACACCCGCGTTTTGCTTGATGATGATAGTACCTTCAGCAGCAATGTTACCTGCTTTTTTAGCAGCTTTAGCAGCGCCACTTTTACGCATGTTTTCAATCGCTAACTCGATGTCGCCATCAGTCTCAGTTAACGCTTTTTTACAATCCATCATGCCAGCGCCTGTGCGCTCGCGTAATTCTTTAACTAGGGCAGTAGTTACAGCCATTAGTAAATCCTCAAATCTGAAATCAGGTTAGATAAGCGGGTTACCCGCTCGACAAGAATAGCAAGTCTTCACCTTAAAAAGATGAAGACTTGATGACAGCTAATTACTCAGCTTCAACGAAATCGTCTTTCTCAGCTTGAGCAACGATGTTATTCTCGCGACCTTCAGTAATAGCAGCTGCAACAGCGCTAGTGTAAAGGCTTACAGCACGGATAGCATCATCGTTACCAGGTACGATGTAATCAACACCGTCTGGGTTAGAGTTAGTATCTACGATTGCAACAACTGGAATACCTAGGTTGTTTGCTTCACGGATAGCAATGTGCTCGTGGTCAGCATCGATAACGAAAAGCGCGTCTGGAAGACCGCCCATGTTTTTGATACCACCAAGGCTCTTTTCAAGCTTTTCCATTTCGCGGTTAAGCGTTAACGTTTCTTTCTTAGTTAATTTCTCGAAAGTTCCGTCTTGGCTTTGTGCTTCAAGATCTTTAAGACGCTTGATTGATTGACGTACAGTTTTCCAGTTAGTCAACATACCACCTAACCAACGGTGATTTACGAAGAACTGGTCGCTTTCTAAAGCAGCTGATTTAACTGCGTCGCTTGCTGCGCGCTTAGTACCAACGAAAAGAACTTTACCTTTGTTTGCTGCAGCACTTGATAAAAACTTAAGTGCGTCGTTGAACATTGGTACAGTTTGCTCAAGGTTGATGATATGTACACGGTTACGTGTGCCGAAGATGAAAGGCTTCATCTTAGGGTTCCAGTAACGTGCTTGGTGACCAAAGTGAACACCAGCTTGAAGCATATCGCGCATTGAAACGTTTGCCATTTTATAGATCCTCTATAGTTGTTTAGGGTTAGGCCTCCACATATCCCATAGCACCAACACCGAAGTAATTAAACTTCAAATGCACCCAAGTGTATGTGACGATACGTGTGTGTGTTAAAATAAAATTGTGTTTGCCTTAAATACAAAAAATCATTTAAGAATTTATTTGTAAAAAGACGGCGCGCTTTATACCATATTAAAATTAAATACTCAACGTCGCGTGCAAAATTTGTTCGACGATAAATGTTAAAAACTCAACTTTGGAGCCTCAATGAGCGCTATTATCAAGACCCCTGAAGAAATAGAGAAAATGCGCGTAGCTGGGCGCTTAGCGGCCGATGTACTTGAAATGATCGGCCCTCATGTAGTGCCAGGTGTTACCACCGATGAGCTAAATACACTTTGTCATGATTATATTGTTAATGTGCAACAAGCAATCCCTGCTCCGTTAAATTATCATGGCTTTCCAAAATCAGTTTGTACGTCAGTTAATCATGTTATTTGTCACGGAATTCCAAATGACAAAGCATTAAAAGAAGGCGACAGTGTAAATATCGACGTAACTGTCATTAAAGATGGTTACCACGGCGACACATCTAAAATGTTCCACGTTGGTACACCAAACATTCAAGCTAAGCGTCTTGCAGAAGTAACACAAGAAAGCTTATACCTTGCTATTAAAATGGTAAAACCAGGTGTGCGCTTGGGTGATATTGGCTCAGCAATTCAAAAATATGCAGAGAGCTTTAACTACTCAATTGTACGTGAATATTGCGGCCACGGTATCGGCGCAGGATTTCATGAAGAACCACAAATAATGCATTACGGTAAAGCCGGTACTGGCGAGGCCTTAAAAGCAGGTATGTGTTTAACTATTGAACCTATGGTTAATGCGGGTAAACGCCAATGTAAGCTTCTTAAAGATGATTGGACAGTAGTAACACGCGACCGTAGTTTGTCTGCACAGTGGGAACATACTTTATTAGTGACTGAAAATGGTGTTGAAATTTTAACGCTACGATCAGATGATACTATCGAGCGGATCATAGAACACTAATAAAACCGAAACACTTGATAAGAAAATTCTTATCCGTGTGAAAGGTTCAACAAGGAGCCAGCCCACGTGGCATTACCCAACAAAGTAAAAAAGTTGCTTAGCGATGCAGAGCAACTTAGTGATTATCGCGATTGTTCTAGCTATTTTTATAAATGGTTACATAACGAATTTTCTAAACAACCGGTTGGGAATTTAATTAATGCCCGGGCTGAGTTTATTGACCGCCTACTCATTAAGCTTTTTCATGTTTACCACTTAGCGCGCGAACCTGATTTAGCATTAATAGCGGTAGGCGGATACGGACGTGGTGAGCTACATCCCTACTCCGACATCGACTTTTTATTGCTTGTAACTAAACCGCCAAGCGAAGAAATATGCGAAAAAATAGGCCAGTTTGTCACCATGCTATGGGATCTTAACTTAGAGATTGGTCACAGCGTGCGTACGATAGAACAAGCCATTGAGCAAAAACGTGAAGACGTTACTTTTGCCACCAGCTTGCTCGAAAGCCGCCTTATTTTTGGGAACCACATTGAGTTTGAAAAACTCAAAATGCATGTTCTTGAAACGCCAGTATGGCGCTCAGGTGAATTTTTTACTGCCAAAGTTCAAGAACAAAATTTACGCCACAGAAAGTGCCACGGCACAGCGTATAATCTTGAACCAAACATTAAAGAAAACCCCGGTGGTCTGCGCGACTTACAAACTATTATTTGGGTGGCAAAAAAGCATTTTAGAACCGAAACCCTGCAAGAGTTAATAAGCCACGGATACTTAACTCACGAAGAGTTTCAAGAGCTTTCTGAGTGCCTAGAAAACCTATGGAACATTCGCTTTGCACTGCATTTAGCTGCAGGTCGAGCTGAAAACCGCTTATTGTTTGATCATCAACCGCAAGCCGCTGAAATTTTAGGTTTTGGTAGCGACGGTAAAGCCTCTGTCGAGCGTATGATGAAACGCTTATTTAGAATAATGAGCCGCGTGCGCGAGCTTAACCAAATGCTACTTTCATACTTTGAACAAAGTATAATGCCCGAAAGTAGTGCTGTGGCAGCAATAGAACTCGACAGAAACTTTGAGCAAGTAGGTCATCAAATACGCGTAAAAGATCCGTCGGTATTTTTTAGACGCGACCAACTCTTTGTATTGTTTGAGCACATAGCCGATAACCCAGCAATAACGCATATTTACCCAAGTACTATTCGTACTATTCGCCAAGTGCGCCGTCGTTTATTGGGCGATTTGCAAGATTACGCAGCCTGTCGCGAAGCCTTTTTACGCTTAGTTAAACATCCTAACGGCATGGGCCGCGCATTTACGCTCATGCACAAGCACGGCATGCTTGCCGCCTACTTACCGCAGTGGCGTAATATATTTGGGCAAATGCAGTTTGATTTGTTTCACGCCTACACCGTAGATGAGCACACTCACAAATTAATCAAAAACATTTACGAATATTTTGATAAAACAGGCATTAGCGAGTTTCCTATTTGCAGTGAAATAGTCACTCGAATGGACAAACCAGAGCTACTTTATTTAGCCGGTATATTTCACGACATTGCTAAAGGGCGAGGTGGCGACCACTCAGAACTTGGCGCTGTTGACGCCATTGCATTCGCTAAGTTACATGGTTTTGCGTCATCAGATGGAAAACTAATAGCATGGCTTGTAAGTAATCATTTACTTATGTCTGTTACCGCACAGCGTAAAGACATTAACGATCCTGCTGTAATAAAAGACTTCGCTACACGTGTTAAAACAGAGCGCCAACTCGACTACTTATATTGTTTAACCGTTGCCGACATACGTGCAACCAACGACAACTTATGGAACGATTGGAAAAACACCCTACTGCGTGAGCTCTACTTACACACGCAGCGCGCTTTGCGCCTAGGACTCGAAAACCCAATGGATCAACGCGACCAAATTCGCGATAAAAAGCACCAAGCTAAACAACGCTTAATAAATCTGGGTTATCAAGAGGAAAAAATTGATTTAATTTGGAGCCGCTTTAAAGCCAACTACTTTACCGCCTTTAGCGAACAACAAATATCATGGCAAAGTGAACATTTATTAAGTAGCACAGACTTAAGCCAGCCAAGTGTTGTTGTATCTAACAAAGCTATGCATGGTGGCACACAAGTATTTGTATACAGCCCCTACTCTGGCCCACTGTTTGCCCGATTAGTAAGTGTGATTGGCTCTAAAAAAGCGCAAATACAACACGCGCAAGTACTGACCACAAAAGACGGCTACGTCTTGTTTAGCTTTGTAATACTAGAAGTAAGTGGCGACCCTATTGCAAGTGGTCGAGCGCAATCAATTAAACGCGGGCTTGAGCAAGCTCTGAGCGATCCGCGTAAAAAGATTCGCTTTAAAAAGAGCCGCTCTCAACGCTTTAAAGATTTTAATATTAAACCTAAAATTGTGTTGCGCCCACATGCACGCAAAGACCGTAGCTTAATAGAAATTCAAGCCGTCGATATACAAGGTTTACTAACCAAAATAGCCGAAGTTTTCCAAGCGCATTTACTACACATTCACGCTGCCCGCATTACAACGGTAGGTGAACGTGCCGAGGATTTCTTTGTCGTATCTAATAACGAATACCAAGCGCTGACTGATGAAGAGCAAGCAAAAATTCATCAGGCATTACGTAAAAAATTCAACGCCGAAACAGAATAGAGGACACACATGTCAGATTTAAAAACGATGATCGAAAACGCATGGGACAACCGCGATAGCATTAGCCCAAACACAGTATCAAGCGACGTAAAACAAGCTATTATCGACGCACTTGATTTACTTGATAGCGGCGCAGCACGCGTTGCCGAAAAAATATCAGGTGAATGGGTTGTACACCAGTGGCTTAAAAAAGCAGTATTACTGTCGTTTCGTATTCGCGACAACCAACCAATGAACGACGGCGTAAACCAGTTTTACGACAAAGTACCACTTAAATTTAGCGACTATACGCCAGAGCAATTTCAACAAGGCGGTATGCGCGTAGTGCCAAACGCAGTAGCCCGTAAAGGCAGCTTTGTAGGTAAAAACGTCGTACTTATGCCATCGTACGTAAATATTGGCGCATACGTTGACGACGGCACTATGGTTGATACATGGGCGACTGTAGGCTCATGTGCACAAATTGGTAAGAACGTACATTTATCAGGTGGCGTAGGCATAGGCGGCGTTTTAGAGCCTCTACAAGCTAACCCAACCATCATTGAAGACAACTGCTTTATTGGCGCACGTTCTGAAATTGTTGAAGGCGTAATTGTTGAAGAAGGCGCGGTAATTTCAATGGGCGTTTACATCAGCCAAAGCACCCGTATTTATGACCGCGAAACTGGCGAAATTCACTACGGCCGCGTACCAGCAGGCGCAGTAGTTGTACCAGGCGCATTACCGTCAAAAGATGGCACCCACAGCCTTTACGCTGCAATCATCGTGAAAAAAGTAGATAAACAAACTCGTGAAAAAGTAGGCATTAACGCCCTACTACGCTCAATTGATGAGTAACAGTCGGTTGGGTTGAGTGAAACGAAACCCAACGATACTTTGAAGTTAAGTGTTTTAGCTAAACTTTAATTGTATATAGAAAGCTCTAAGCCCTTTGGGTTAGGGCTTTTTTGTTTATGGCAATAAACTCTCAATCAAGTAGCATTACTTTTGTCTTAATAAATAACGTATTAACTGGATCTTCTATCTTAAAGTCATACATGTAGTCTGTTTCTTTATTAAATCTTTTTAAGTAATAATTAGCTAATGGATCATAGCGATTCTCATGCAGCCAACTGTAAAACTTCCCTAACTCATAACTTAGCTTTCGACTGAGATCTGACTTGGGTTCAAGAAGCCCATCATTATCCAAATCTATAATATTCATTAATTGAAGGTTTATTTTTATTTCATCAATTAATGGCTCTAGTGACTTTCTATAATTGGTAGCTTTAATTTCTAGATTTGTCTCTAAAGGTTCTGCTTCGTAAACCATAATTAAATTATCAATAACATCATTATAATAATCATTGTTTAACCTTATCTCAGACTCGTTTTTTAAAATATATAACTGTTCTAAATTGGATGATTTAGTCTCTATAGGTTGCCTAGTTAAATTCAGCTTAAAATCGTTAAATAATTTTGTTATTGCTTGAGATAAAACATCTAGATAGTCATACCTCCTAAGAAGAAAGCAAAACAGCTCGTTAGAGTTAAGAACCATAACTAAATCACTCTCACCCACTTTATTACTATATAAATTAACAGTAAGTTCACCATTCTCCATGTGGTTATCGTAAGGCCAACTAGCAAATCTTTTACAATCTGTATGATTTAAGTTTACTGGATGCGCGCCAAATGAGGCTCTTATCGATTTGAAATAACTGTTATCATCCTCGTCAAATAAACGATTTGTAAAACATTCTTTTTCACCAGAGAAAGGTAAAGTCTTTGGGTTTATAAACACTCGGTGTAGTTGGGTTATTGATTCTGAAACAAGATCTATCGCAGAAATTAAAGAAAACATCTGCATAACACGCATATCAATATTTTCCTCTAATCCTGGAGGATATTGTAAATACCTAATCGATACAGTGATCCAATCCATACAAGAACAAATTATATTCCATTGATTTTTATCATTTTTGTTATTATAAGACTTATAAACAAAACTTGAATTGGAATTTACTAGATCTCTAAAGTCAGAAATCTTGTCATCCTTGATCACCTTTATCATTAAATTTTCACTCTGAAGCTCGTTATTAACTCTAAAATATCACTAAAAATATAAACGTATAAATAAAAAAGGAATTTTTTAATCTAGGTCAAAAGAAAGTATTGGTGGTAAAAAAGCACCGAGGTAAATAAGTTCATTAAAGATTCGTTGGGTTTCGTTTCACTCTACCCAACCTACGCTAATAACCACTCCAAAACCAAAAAAGCACTTATAAAATAAGTGCTTTTGTTGGTTTGCTCAATTAGTGTGGTTTACAGCGCGTTAAATACGTCGTCTGTTTTAGCTGCGCAAATAAAATCGTTTTTGTGTAGGCCTTTAATCGAATGGCTCCACCAAGTTACGGTTACTTTGCCCCACTCGGTTAATAAGCCTGGGTGATGGCCTTCGTCTTCTGCCATGTCGCCTACTTTGTTAGTAAACGCGATAGCCTGTTTGAAGTTTTTAAATTTATAAACACGCTCAAGCTGCATAATGCCGTCGCGTACTTCTGGTACCCAGTCTGGGATTTTAGTAATTAATTGTGCTAACTCTTCGTCAGATACTTTTGGCGCATCTACATGACAGGCTTCGCATTTTTGTGCACTTAATGAAGACATTCTAAATCCTTACTTTTAGCTTTTTTAGCATTAATATTTAACTGGCTAATTTTTCTTTTGGTGGAAATTTTGGGTCGTGCAAACCAAGTTCTTTAGCTCGCTCAACCAAAGTCATAATATCCATTTGCGATATATCAAACAGATCATGAATCGAATTTATGGTGTAGTACTGTGGTTGCATAATATCAATACGGTACGGCGTACGCAGTACATCAAGCACATTCATTGGGCTGATTTCTGGCGTATTCGAGTATACGTACTGAGTTTCACCTGGGCTTGATAAAATACCACCGCCGTAAATACGCAAGCCGTCTTCGGTTTGCATTAAACCAAATTCAACCGTAAACCAGTATATACGCGCAAGGTATACACGGTCCTTTTTCTGCGCTGCGTAACCTAATTGCCCGTACTTGTGCGTAAACTCAGCAAAGTCAGGATTAGTTAGCATGGCGCAATGGCCAAATATTTCATGAAAAATATCTGGCTCTTGTAGGTAATCAAACTCTTCACGGCTACGAATAAATGTAGCTACCGGAAACTGCTTGTTTGCCAGTAATCTAAAAAACTCATCAAAGTCGATAAGCGCAGGTACTGGTGCAACTTGCCAACCGGTAGTGGCTAGTAACACTTCATTTAGTTCGCTTAACTGCGGAATACGATCGTGCGGCAGGTTAATCTTTTTTAACCCTTGCATGTACTCGTTGCAGGCTTTGCCTTCAATGCATGCAAGTTGGCGCGCTACAAGCTCAGACCAAATTTTATTCTCTTCATCACTCCAGTGTATAACACCATTTTCGTCTGGTGTTTTGGATGTGTATTTACTTGCTTTAGCCATAAGTACCTTCTTGGGTGTGAGCCCTAAATCGGTGTCAGTGTGATACTCAAACCTATAGAATATCGAATGACCCCATACTATGCAAAAGTGAAGAAAAGTTTAATAGATAGGCTAACATCAGTATTTGGCGCGATCCCCCCAATCGTAAAGTTAAAATTACACCTATGGAACATAAAAAATACAGGCCTTTAAATAAAGGCCTGTAGCTTATATTTACTTGTACACAATTAAATACAACTAACCAATTTTAGTAAAAGCTTGGTTTAAATCACTAATAATGTCGTTAACATCTTCAAGCCCAACCGAGAGCCTGATCAGCCCATCACTTATTCCAGCGGCAGCTCGCTCCTCTGGCGTATAAGGCGAGTGAGTCATAGATGCAGGATGCTGAATCAGTGTTTCAGCGTCACCGAGGCTTACTGCAAGTGTACAAAGTTTCATACTATCAATAAATTGTGCGCCATCTTGTAGCGTGCCTTTTATTTCAAACGCAATAACACCACCAGCGGCTTTCATTTGGTTACCAATAAACTTATAACCTGGGTGCGATTTAAGCCCCGGGTAATATACGGTGCTTACTTGTGGGTGCGCTTCTAGATATTCGGCTATCGTTTGTGCGCTTTGACAATGGCGCTCTATTCTAATGGCGAGTGTTTTTAGACCTCGATTAATTAGCCATGCATCGTGCGGGCTTATAGTTGCACCAATGTCTTTTAGTACGGTCATTTTAATGTGTGTTATGTGCTCAAGCGATCCACATACAATACCGGCGACTACGTCTCCGTGACCATTTAAGTACTTGGTCGCACTGTGCATTATAATGTCGATACCGTATTTTTTAGGCGATTGCAGTAGCGGCGTTAAAAAGGTGTTGTCGACCACACTAATTAAATTGTGCTCTTTAGCAACTGCGCCAATGAGTGCTAAATCAATAACCGCCATAGTGGGATTAATTGGCGTTTCTACAAATATCATTTTTGAATTAGGTTTGATGGCAGCGCGTAGTTCGTCCTCGTTGGTCATATCAACAAAAGTGACTTCGATTCCCCAGCGCGGCAACATATGCGAGAAAAACGCAAAGGTACAACCATACAAAGCACTTGAGGCAACAAGATGATCTCCCTGCGATAAAAAGCTCAGTACTGAGGCAGATACAGCCCCCATACCTGTTGCGGTTGCAGCAGCTGCTTCACAGCTCTCTAGTTGAGCAACTTTTTGTTCAAGCTCTGTGGTTGTAGGGTTTCCTAAACGCGTATAAATATAGCCAGGTTCGTCGCCTGCAAAACGCGCAGCACCTTGTGCGGCATTTTCAAAATGAAAGGTAGAGGTTTGATACAAAGGAGAAGTGAGTGCGCCGTGCGGGTCGTTTGCTTTTTGTGGTCCATGAATACACTGGGTGTTTATATGATGCTTGCTCATTGTAGGCTCATTTTTTGATTATTATGTTTTTGCGATTCAACAATCAAAACGTATGCGCTTACAAACAGCAAGCATGCCGGATGCTCAGATGGCTATTTGTGTAAAAACCGTGCAGCTCATGTTTGTACACAAATATTGCCACTGCTAATCTAGGGTCTGTTGATCTTTGC
>NZ_WTKT01000033.1:0-13769 GCF_011378685.1 Pseudoalteromonas sp. C8 | reverse complement strand
CGAAGCAAAAGGTTTTGGTTTTATCGAGCAAGAATCTGGCGCAGACGTGTTCGCACATTTTAGCGCAATCTCTGGCGACGGTTTTAAAACTTTAGCTGAAGGCCAACGTGTACAGTTTACTGTTACTCAAGGTCAAAAAGGTCCACAAGCTGAGAACATTGTTAGCATCTAATTGCTAAACAATTTAGTGGGTTAGAGATAACCCATTAATATATTTACCTTTATAATTATTTAGTCGAATATCTTCAAAACCTCCTCTGTAAATATTTTCCAAGCGCAATCTCATTTGTATACACAACTCATTAATTAGTACATTTTTAAACACATTTACTACTATCTCTCTTGAGCGAAAGCTTTGTATTGCCTACAATAGCGCATACTTCATTCAATATAGAATATGACCATGAACGACACTACCGCAAAACCTGCTTTACCAGATCGCCTTTCTATTAATCCACGTAGCCCACATCATGTGGAAGAAGTTTTTGAACACGATATTGGTATCACGTTCAACGGCAAAGAGCGTTTTGATGTTGAAGAATACTGCATCAGCGAAGGTTGGATAAAGTTTGCATCTCCAAAAGGCCTTGATCGTCGCGGACAACCACTTTTACTTACAAGAAAAGGCACTGTTGAAGCCTTTTATAAGTAATACCAATCTGCTTAATTAAGTGATCTATTTTGAGGGCGGAAAAACGAGTTGGTAGCCAGGCAAAAAATTCGCTATTTAGTTGTTCTAATTGAGAATTTTTTAACGCAGGTAGCGACACGTTTAGCCCCGCAAAATGATTAAGTATTATTGCGGATTGGTATAAGCTAATAATACTTACTAAAAAAGCGACACCATATTGGGTAGTCGCTTTTTTTGTGCTTGTTAAAAAAAAACTGAATAACCTAGCTGATAACCTTTACTCATATAGACTGCTGTTTAAGATAGCTGACCCGCTTGCTCAACTATATGTATGTAATTCGATAAATCTTTAATTAACTTAAACCCTCGATTTCTATTCGCATCATAAAGTCCTTTTTCTATATGATCTTTTAAGCTTTTTACAGGTACACCTCGTCCTTGAGGAGGAGTTAAATCAGGAGTATAAAGTTTAGTATTTGGATCACAAAACAGCTTTACTGATTCACTTATTTTATAATCGATTATACCTTTGTAAGTAGTCGCTAAATCAAAGTTATCTTGTTGAAACTCAGCAAATTTACTACCGTGTGTTTGATTGAAGATATTCGGCCCCATTTATTTTTGAAATACGGATAAATTTCGGGGTGTCTGATTTTTAACACAATGATATAAAACAAAGGTAATGAAAATAGATAATCAGTCTTTTCTTGTGTTAATTGAATTGCATATAAAAGCTTAACTGCTTGTTCAATATCCCTTAAACCAGCCCGCATATACTCCGCAACCTTACTGAGTATGCCAATATTTATTATATCTTCTGATTTATTATCCGCTTGGAAAACCGGAACGAACACAGTTTCATTAGGCAAATACTTTGACCAAATAAAGTTACAGTACTTTTCTTTATCTGGGCTTTTAAGTGAATATTCTTGATCAAAAAATCGATTTAAATAACGTTTAGATTCGAATTTTTCACCGTAGACAGCATTAATCGAATGGCTTAGCTGCTCTGATGCAGTAGCGACAATAAAGTAGACGCCTTCGACATTAAATAAATGCTTAATCGTCTCTAACAATTGGATACTATAAGAAGGCTTGCAACGATCTAACTCATCAATCAAGATAAATAGAGGAGCTTTGAATGAAGCGCTACCTTCTAAACCTTCTACTAATAGCCTTAGGTTTTCCCTAAAATGGCCTATAGCATTTTTTGTTGTTTGATACTCTTTTAGTGCTAATTCAGCTGCCTTTGTAGAGATTGAAGAAGCAACAGTAGTAATATCTTTTGACAAACCAGGCTGTTCAGCCCCCTTGACAGAAGCCCCCTCACTCTCTTGCTCATCTTCAAGTAAAGCCTCAACCCCTTGAAGAGACATACCAAAAAGCTGTTTAGTAAAAAAACCACCGAGTAAAGGAAGTGCTGCGTTTTTCATTGATCTTGCAATACCAGCTAATTTACCATCGGTCGCACTAAGTAAGCCTTGATTAGTCAATTCTTCATTTATTTCAGCAATAAAACTAAGTAAAGCATTTTCAGAAAAATCATTTTTCCATGCATCAAAACATACAACTACATGCTTCTTTTCTTTTAGCTCTTCTGCGAGGTTATTAATAAAATATGTTTTACCAAAGCCCCATTCTGCATTGACATTTAATACATAGTTTTTACTATGCTCAGCCTCTAATATTGCGTATTTACTCGTTAAAAACTGAACAAGCCATTGTCCTTCTTGTTTTCGATTCAACCTATCATCTGACCATAATTCAACCGACATATAATTTCCTTATTAATTTTTCTAAAGCAACATATTAGTACGAACCGATATAAAAATCATACTTCATTATTCTGCAGCCAGCACCCAATCTAGGCCTTGGATTGCTGTTGTTGGAAATGCGGTTGCATGATTAGCGCCGTCAATAACAACACTTTTTAATTCTATATTGTCACTTTTAAGCGCATTAATTTTTTGCGTTAGCTGCTTAGCACCTTCAACCATATTTTGCCCTTCGCCGAAAGCTGGCGTTTCCATAGATCCAACTGATATATATACCCTTATAGGCAATTTTGGCTTATTCACTTTTAACGCTAATAGTGCATTGTTATCAAACCAAACCGATGGGCTGCCAATAATATAATTGCTAAATAAATCGGGTGTCGTTAATAAAATAGTCGCGCCAAATAAACCGCCTAACGAATGCCCCATGTAGGTTCTTTGTAAGTTACTGGCCCGATAGTTTTTTTCAATAAAAGGGAAAACTGTACTTTGTAAAAACTGAATATGCCCTTTGGCATTACCTGTTTGCTTTTTCCAATCTTTTGCAAAGGTAGGCGTGTAATCTCTAATTCGGCTGTTAGAGCCAGCGGACCCTTTTTCATAGCCAATTGCTACAATAATAGCCTGTTGCATTTTGCCACTATTCATAGGGAATCGTGTAGCCCCAGCAACGATGGGAAAGGTATACGGTGCATCGGTTACATAAATAACTGGATACGTTTTATTAGGCTGCTTTTGGTATGATTTAGGAAGCTGAATATACACAGGATACGCCCGCTCGCTAACGGGCTCAATGAGCTCAACCACGTTACTTCGGGGTATTGAATAAGGGGTATTTGCGCTTAATTTAAAACATATTAAGGCGCTTAAAAGCAAAAGAGATTTTAAAATAAGAGGCACTGTATTGGTTAACCTAAGCTAAAAATAAATTAAGTACCTACTTTAAAGT
Source organism: Pseudoalteromonas sp. C8 (assembly GCF_011378685.1). Taxonomy (NCBI): domain Bacteria; kingdom Pseudomonadati; phylum Pseudomonadota; class Gammaproteobacteria; order Alteromonadales; family Pseudoalteromonadaceae; genus Pseudoalteromonas; species Pseudoalteromonas sp. C8. Next base: position 10,414 of record NZ_WTKT01000033.1, on the reverse strand, counting down.
ACTTTTAGCGAATATTTAAGCTATCTAAAAAAACAAAGTTTAAATAAAAAATAAAGTGCCAGTATAGCTTTCGTTTAAACCACCAGCACTTATAGCATTAAACCACTTGATCTGGCTCACCGCCTGAACACGGGCAGTTGTCGTCATTCTGTTTAAGACATTGCTGATAATTAAACCAATGGGCTACAGCAATAAACGCTGAGCCTATTAAGGTTAGCGCTTTTTCGAGCACTTCATGGCCTAGCAATACGGCAAATATCATAAAAGCTAAGCCTGTTACACCAGACACCATATAACGTGTACGTTTATGTTTTTTACAGCCTAAACTCAATGCCAACAAACTGGTTGGCATTACCGCCGCAAGAATCCATAAATGAAATTGCTCACTATCTATTTGCATTACAGCAAAGCTTGGTAATAACGCTAAAATAACCGGGGTTGCAAAACAATGCACTGTGCATATTACCGATAACCCTATTGCCATACGATCCATAACACTTTGACTCGACTTCATTATTTCCTCTACTAAATCAGTGTCTCCACTCAAAAACGTTACTTTTAAGGAGACATTTTAATAACATCAGTTAATTACTGTTGATATATTATAACATTACTCGCATAATTGATATAATATAACATCCAAAAGGGTAGTCAAATGAAACGTAGATCGCAATTAGCTGTTCTCATAGCAGCTTTATTGCCGGCTAGTGTGCTTGCATCCACAATAGAAGGCGTTGTTTTAAACAACAAAGGTAAAGTAGTTACCAATGCAACGGTAGAAGTTGAAGGCTCAGATCTTAAAGTAACCACCGATGAAAACGGTAGATTTGTTATAACAGAACTAAAAAATGGCTTAAAAGAGCTTCACGTTGTAGCCCCTGGTTATGCGCATCTTCATCGCGATATAACAATAACTAATGATGAAAACCAATCGGTTACTTTTAATTTAAAGCGCTCGCCTATTGAAGTTATTGATATTGAAGCGACCCCTATTCATATGTCGGCAATGGAATCTGCATCGCCTGTTAGTGTTTTATCTGGCGAACAACTAAGACGACAACAAGCTGCAACCCTTGGCGACAGCCTTGAAAAACTCCCAGGCGTTAATACAAATTTTCACGGTAAAGTAGCCAGTACGCCTATTATTCGTGGTTTAAGCGGCCCTCGCGTACTTATTACTCAAAATGGCCTTGATGTTAGTGATGTTTCGCGCGTTGGGCCCGATCACTCTGTTGCATCGGAGGCGTCTACCGCACAACAAATTGAAGTATTACGCGGCCCTGCAACGCTGTTTTATGGCAGTGGCGCAATTGGTGGTGTGGTTAATGTAGTAGATAACCGCGTACCTACCGACAGCACCACGCGTGGTGAATGGAACCTAGAACATAACTCGGTAGATAACCAAAAAGTGGCCTCGTTTAATGCCACCACAGGTACAGACTCTATGGCTTTTTACGCCGATGCATTTTGGCGTGAAGCCGATGACTACGAGGTACCTGTAGCTGCCGATATAGATAGCGATGGTGAAGAGCATCGTGGCGATTACAAAGTTGAAAACAGTAATGAAGAGTCTGACGGTTTTACTGTTGGCGCTAGCTATTTAATGGATAACGGCTTTATTGGCTTAGCAGTAGAGCAATTTAATCGTCAATACGGTATTCCGGGTCATACGCACGGCGAGGAAGAAGAGGAAGAACACAACGACGAAGAAGAAAGCGTATTTGCTGATTTAGAGCAAACTAAAGTGCAATTATTAGGTGAGTACAACCTAGATAATAAATGGCTAAACAAAATAAATCTCCGCGCTGGCCATACCGACTACGAACACGCTGAAATTGAGAGCGGCGCTGTTGGCACTACCTTTAAAAACGAAACCAACGAATTACGCATAGACCTACTGCATAACCAATTTAACGAATGGAATGGCGGTATTAGCTTTCATTACAAGCAAAGCGATGTTGAAGCACAAGGTGAAGAGGCCTTTACTCCTCCATCAGAAACCGAAAGCTTTGCTGTAGCGTTAATGGAAGAAAGGCACTTTGGTGATTTTTTAGTGCAGGTAGGTGGGCGTATTGAGCGAGTAACAATTGAAGCAGGCGACGTATTACTGCCAAATATTGACGCTCACGCACACGATGAAGCAGAAGAAGTCGACGAGCATGATCATGACCACGAAGAAAGCGCAGAAACCACTCGCGTATTTGATGTAGAGCATGAATTTACGCCAGTCAGTTTATCGGCAGGGGTAGTATGGGATTTTACATCTAACTATAACTTAGGGCTTTCGGTATCGCGCTCTGAACGTGCACCTTCTGCCTCTGAGTTGTTATCGTTTGGGCCGCATATTGGCACTGGCACTTACGAAGTAGGCGCACTATTTGATTTAGATGAAGATGGCCATTTGGGTTTATCTGAACAAGCAATTGACCTGGAAACAGCCAATAATATCGATTTAACCCTACGTAAAACTCAAGGCGATGTTGGCTTTATTTTAAATGCCTTTTACAACCAAGTAGATAACTATTATTACCAAATAGACACCGGTTTATACGCACAAAGTGGACACGACCATGGCGATGAAGAAGAAGGCGCTGACGAACACGACCATTCATCAGAGCTACCCGTTTATTTATTTAAAACAGATGATGTAATTTTACACGGTTTTGAAGCGCAAATTGCGTGGCAATTAACAGATGAGTTTAAGCTAGATGTATTCTCTGACTACGTTCGTGCACGCCTTAAAGACGGCGGCGATTTACCCCGTACACCACCGCTTCGTTTTGGCAGCGAGCTAAGCTATCAAACAGATAAACTCAGTGCGCATATTCATGTAACTCGCTATCAAAAGCAAGACCGCACAGCCCCACAAGAAACAGCCACAGACGGTTACACCTTAGTTGATGCGAGCATCTCTTACGACCTTTCAGTGTTAAACCAAGATATGTCTGTGTACCTACGAGGCACTAACTTAACAGATACAGAAGCACGCGTGCACAGCTCGTTTGTAAAGGATATAGCGCCACGTCCAGGACGTAGTTTTGCGCTAGGTATTCGCGGTTATTTTTAAGCGTTAAAAAATTATAATTAAAGGAAATAAACATGAAAAAACTATATCAATTAAAGCTTATTGCACTCGCTATTAGCGCTACATTTATTACGGCCTGTGGCGATGCAGAAACCAACATTGTGGAAAAAGATCCTATTGTTGTAGAAGACGAGCACAATCATGACGATGATCACGACCATGACGACGGCTATACCATAGACTCACTTGGCAGACTTGCCGTTCTGGCAGGTGACAGTAACGAAGCTAGCTTTTTTGATTTAGATAACAACGAATTACTTGATACATTTACACTAAACAATGACTCAAACACGTTATCTGCATCACCAGGCTTTCGTTATGCTGTTATTGCTAATCGTACTCAAGATTACCTAGGGTTTATAGACGGCGGTATGTGGCGCGAAGATCACGCAGAGCACTTGCATGATTATGAGCAAGGCCCTGCGTTTAGCAGCTACGAGCTAACAAGTGGTAGTCGCCCTACACACTTAATAACTCACGACGGGCAATTAGCAATATTTTACGATGGCGATGCAGAAACCGGTACGCCTGCCTCAGTAGAAGTGCTAACCGATAACGATATTACCAATACAACAGCTACACTAACGGGCATTAACTACGACATTAACATGCATGGTGTAGCTGAGCCTCGCGGCGAGCATTTACTCTCAACCATTCGCCGCGACGATGCAAGTAATACATCTAATGCCAAAGTACTTCCCGATCAAGTGGGTGTTTATCATCTTCACGATGGTAATTACGAACTAGAGCAAACGTTTGAAATAACCTGCCCCGATTTACACGGCGCAGCACAAAATCACGATTATGTTGTATTTGGTTGTGGTGATGGTGTATTGATTGCCCATCAGCAAGGTGATGTATACAGCGCTCAAAAAGTTGTAAATATAGATGCCGTAGGCGATCAGCGCATTGGTGCTTTGTACGGCCATAAAAGCAATGACACAATTTTTGGTATTGCCGCAGGGCATGATGGCAGTGGTTCAGTATTGCTTAGCATTCATCCTGAAAATGCCGAAATGGAAGAAGTAGAATGGCAACTTGCTGATGGCGCAAGTGCTGTTTCTTATTCTTTTTCAGCCAGTGGTGAACACTTTTTAATACTCGACAGCCTAGGCTTTTTAAATGTACTTACTGGGCATGAACATGACGGTGAAATGCACTGGGAACTCGCAGGCCAAGTAGATATTACTCAAGCAGACGTAACCACAATGCCCGAAGGAATGAGCTTTAGTATGATAGTGGCGCAAAGTGGTCAGTTTGCTTATATTGCCGATCCAATTGCTCAACACATAGTGCAAGTACACCTTGAAGATCTAGAAATTGAAAGTGAGCTAGAGTTAACTTTTCCACCTGCAAGCATTACCTGGTTAGGGATTGCACAAGAAACAGAAGATGAAGATCACGACCATTAATTTAAAACTAACGCTTTAAGTTAAAGCCACAAAACAAAAAACCCGTAATTAGGTTTACTAATTACGGGTTTTTACAGCTATTTATTTAGCTCTATTGTTACTTACGGCGCCAGCCACTCCACACATCATCTATATCATCGGCTTTATTTTTTTTCTTTTTCTTGCCTGTGCCTTCTGGTTTTGCCATTGGCTTTTCATTTTTAAGCGCATCAGCTGCATCAAGGTTTGCTTGGTTTACAGCAAAACCGGTTACTTCTTCACGCTCTAGGCGTAGTTTGTTTTTCTTCTCGATTATTTTAAAGTGATGCAAATCTTCATAATCAACCAATGAAAGCGCTAAGCCTACTTCACCAGCACGGCCGCTTCGACCAATACGGTGCATGTAATCAGCAGGACTGCGTGGTAGATTAAAGTTTATTACCACTGGCAGCTTTTCAATATCCAAACCACGTGCAGCAATATCGGTTGCGATAAGTACTTCGATTTCGCCCGCTTTAAATTTTTCTATTACACGAGTTCGCTCACTTTGGCCTTTATCGCCATGGAAAACTTGTGCATTAACACCCCGCTTTTCAAGCTTAGCCGCTAGGTGCTCACAGTCTTTTTTAGCGTTCACAAAAATCAGCGCTTGGCGCCATTTATGCGTTTTAATTAAATGTGCTAAAACTGTGGTTTTTTCACCTTTGTTTACGGTAAAAACACGCTGTACTAAGGTGCTTTCATCTTTGTTTTGTACTTGTATTTCAACTGGGTCGTTTAAAAGCTCTTGCGTTAATAGCTTAACTTGCTCAGGGAAAGTTGCTGAAAACAACATGGTTTGTTTTTTAGCAGGCATTAACGCTAAAAGGTCAGCCAGCTCTTCGGTAAAGCCAAGGCTTAGCATACGGTCGGCTTCATCAAGCACAAGCGTAGTTACATTATCGAGCTTAATCGCATTGCTTGAGATTAAATCAAGTAAGCGACCAGGTGTTGCCACAATAATATCGGCGCCGCCGCGCAGTGCCTGCATTTGTGTATTAACCGACACACCACCAAACACGGCCACCGTTTTAATTGCGCCATTAAAGTTAGCAGAATACGATTTAACGCTATCGGCCACTTGCGTAGCAAGCTCACGCGTCGGTACTAAAATAAGCCCCGTTACAAAATTACCTTTGCTGGCAGTATTTTTAGCGCCCTGCTCAAGGAAAGCTTTTTGCAACATAGGTAATGCAAACGTTGCTGTTTTACCTGAACCGGTATTTGCCCCTGCAATTAGGTCACTACCCGCAAGCACACTAGGTATAGCCTTAGCTTGAATAGGTGTTGGCTGGGTATATTCCAAATCGGTTAATCGAGCTAATAGCTCTGGAATAAGGCCAAGTTCGGAAAAAGTGCTAGGGCTTGTGGCTGAGGTCATGAATATTACGGGCTCATTGCTAAAAAGTTAGCCTGCAATTTTAGCGTATTTAGCGCTTATTAAGTAGAGATTAGTGATTTAAATATCAGCGGCGTGTTGTAAAGGCAACTGTAAGCGCAGGCTACCCCCGCGCATTGTCCTTTTATATTACTGGGTTTTATTTAACAGTGTTTGTAATCTACTTTTAGTCTCTTTTAAGGTATCTAAATAGGGGTATGTGGTATCTACGACATTTAAAGCAGCCTCTATTTTAATAAGTGCCTGTTGTATATTACCTTGTAATTCATAGCCATAACCTAACCCCCATAGTGCATCAACAGATTGTGAGTGATGCTTAACATTATGCTTAAATACTGCCACAGCCCGCTCATATTGCTGCATATTTACTAGGTTGTAACCAAGTTGCCTAACAGCCGCCTCCGGAGGTGTTATTTGCTCCCCCCATTGCTGAGATAACTTTTTATAATAAACATCAATAGATTCTATATCATCGCTTAAAGCACTCATGGGCATTTGTTTGGGTAAAAATAAATGATGGTAAGCATTAAAGGCCCCAGCGGCAGATGTTAAGTTATGCGATACATTTTCAAATGCGTCACTGAAAAAGCGTAAATTTGGCAAGCTATTAGATTGTAAAGCTTGCTGCAGCTCATTATATCGCTCACGCATTAAGCCAGCTTCTTCGCCAATATTTATATAAACATAGTTATTCAGGTCTTTTGATTTATTAATAAACGACTTAGTCGCTTTTACCGATGCGCCATAGTTCCACCAAACGGCAGGGCTGTAAGCAATATGCGCTTGGAAAAGCTCAGGGTTAGCTTGCATAGTATAAAGTGCAAACACGCCTGCTGCTGAGCCCCCAGCAATCACATTAAAGTTATGCGTACGATAGCTTTTATTAATCAAGGGCATAAGCTCTTGCTCAATAAATGCTAAAAACTTTGCTGCGCCTCCGCCTTCACCTACCGGGCCTTGTGGCTCTTTATTAACTGTAGGGTATAAATCTCTTAAGCGATTAGTGTTTTCAATAGCGACAATAATAACCTCAGGCGCACGATTATTATTTTGCAGCCGATCCATTACAGCACTTATAAGCGGTATATTACCTGCGCCATCTAGGCGATAAATTACAGGATAAACTTTGTTTGTATTAGCTTGGTAACTCTTTGGAAGTTGAACTACAACGGTACGTAGCTCATTTAAAATTACTGAATTGATAGTATGTGTTTGTTGTGTATAGCTAATGGTTTGCTGCTTCAAATCAGGCTCTGCAAGTGCGCTATTAGAAAACAATGAAAATAAACTATATATAAAAACAGCGGTTAATAAACGCATGACTAATCCTTTAGAAAGTAGTGTGTTATTTAATCTAACAGGCTTTGAGGTACAAAAAAAGGCGCATTGAGCGCCTTTTTATCTTTAACAGGTAATTACCAACCTATTGATTTTACTCAACCGTAACCGATTTAGCTAAGTTACGTGGTTGGTCAACGTCAGTACCTTTAATTACCGCTACGTAGTACGACAGTAACTGCAATGGCAGTGTATAAACAATTGGCGCAATAATATCGTCAGTGTGGTTTACGTTGATTACACGCATTGTGTCGTCTGACTCAAAGTATGAATTTTTATCTGCGAATACGTAAATAATTCCGCCACGTGCGCGTACTTCTTCTACGTTTGATTTAAGTTTTTCTAGCAATTCGTTATTAGGTGCTACAACAATAATTGGCATGTCGGCATCAATAAGTGCTAGTGGGCCGTGTTTTAGCTCGCCCGCTGCGTAAGCTTCTGCGTGAATGTACGAAATCTCTTTAAGTTTAAGCGCACCTTCCATTGCAATTGGGTATTGCGAGCCACGACCTAAAAACAGTGAGTGGTGTTTGTCGGCAAACTCTTCTGCAAGATCTGCAATACCATCAGCGAGTAATAATGTTTCTTCTAACTTAGCTGGAAGTACTTTAATTGCATTTACAATTGCGCTTTGGTCAAGGCCTTTTTCCTGAGCTATAGACGCAGTAAGCATTAACAAACCAACTAACTGCGTAGTAAATGCTTTAGTAGATGCCACGCCTATTTCAGCGCCTGCTTTAGTCATAAAGGCAAGGTCTGATTCGCGTACAAGCGATGAGCCAGGTACGTTACAAATAGTCATTGAGGCCATGTAACCTTGCTCTTTAGCTAGGCGTAATGCAGCTAGCGTATCGGCAGTTTCACCCGATTGAGAAATAGTAACAAGTAAGCTATTTTCATGAACAAACGACTGACGGTATCTAAATTCAGAAGCTATTTCTACATTACAGCTAACGCCTGCAAACTGCTCAAGCCAGTAACGTGCAACCATACCTGAATGGTAAGACGTACCACAGGCAATAATTTGCACGTGTTTCACATCTTTAAATATTTGCTGAGCGCTTTCGCCAAAGGCATCAATTGCTACACGGTCGTCGTTTAAACGCCCTTCAAGCGTATTACGTACTGCAAGTGGCTGCTCGTAAATTTCTTTTAGCATGTAGTGACGGTAATCGCCTTTGCCTGATGCATCTTGCGTAATGTTTGATTCAATCACTTCACGCTCAACTGCGTTACCGTCTGCATCAAAAATTTCTACTGTGTCACGTGTAATACGTGCTACGTCGCCTTCTTCTAAAAAGATGAAGCTACGAGTAACAGGTAGTAATGCTAACTGATCAGACGCAATAAAGTTTTCGCCAAGGCCTAAACCAATAACAAGAGGGCTACCTGAGCGCGCTACAATGATTTCGTTGTCGTTGTCTTTATCAAATACAACAGTACCAAAAGCGCCTTCAAACTGTTTAACAGCTGCTTGTACTGATGCAAGTAACGTTGTGTGTTGTTTACGAAGTTGGTGAATTAAATGCACCATTACTTCTGTATCAGTGTCTGATAAGAATTCGTAACCATCTGCTTTAAGTGCCGTACGTAGGCTAGCGTGGTTTTCAATAATACCGTTGTGCACAAGTGCTAACTGGTTGTTTGATACATGTGGGTGTGCATTTGCTTCTGTAACGCTACCATGTGTTGCCCAGCGCGTATGTGCAATACCTGTATGACCGCTAACACCTGCTTTTTCTAGAGCTGCTTCTACGTTAACTACTTTACCCACTGCTTTAACAGTATTAAGTGTATTGCCATCAAGCAATGCTACGCCTGCTGAGTCATAACCACGGTATTCAAGACGCTTCAGCCCTTCTATCAGAATTCTATTTACTGGACGTTCTGCAACTGCCCCAACTATTCCACACATAATCTCTCCAATAATTTTGTATATTTACCACTTTGTGGCTACTCAACAAATTCAGCACAAATTAGTTTTACACCACACGCCTCAATTGCTTTGCGTTTATCGTCTGCTAAGCCATTGTCGGTTATTAATGTGGTTACTATTTTCCACGGTAATTCTAAATTTGGTATTTTTCGGCCAATCTTATCTGATTCAACCATTACAATTACTTCACGAGCCGCTTCTGCCATTACTTGGCTCAAACCAACTAACTCATTAAAGGTTGTTGTGCCACGTTTTACATCTATACCATCAGCACCAATAAAGAGCTGATCGAAGTCGTAAGAGCATAATACATTTTCGGCAACTTGCCCCTGAAACGACTCAGAATGCGGATCCCAGGTTCCACCGGTCATCAAAAGTGTTGGCTCGTTCTCGAGTGCTAATAAACGACTAGCGACTTTAATCGCATTGGTCATAACAACGAGCCCACGTTTATTGGCAAGTTCAGGGATCATCGCTGCTGTAGTGCGTCCGCTATCAATAATAATGCGATTATGATCGTTTATAAGTGAGGCTGCCGCTTTTGCTATTGCTACTTTGCGCTTTGAATCTACTTCATCGCTAACAATTTCTTTAGGTAGTGCAATAGCACCACCATAGCGACGAAGTAATAAGCCACTTTTTTCAAGCGAGGTTAAATCTTTTCGAATGGTTACTTCTGATGTTTGAAACTGCTCAGCTAGCTTTTCAACAACTACTTCACCTAGTTCATTAACCTGAACCAGTATATTGTGACGACGCTGTTGTGTGTTTCGTTTAGTCATAAAGCTCGTGAATTAAGTTTCGTTTCGAAAGTTATGCGATTTTAAACGAAACAACCTAAATGGCAAGTGAACGAGCAAAAAAAACACAGTTTTATTCTAATAATAATAAAACTAAAAGTACGGTAAGCTATAACTAATTAAGTTATAAAGATAAATACAATGCAGTCATTTAACAGTATCAGTAAAGAATACTTAGCACAGCGAAAGCAAGCAGGTGAAACCTGCCGTTTATTTAATAAGAGCCCAAGTAAAGGCAACTTAAAACGTATCAAAGAGTTATTTTTAAAGTCGGGTGATGGTGTAATTATAGAATCAGGTTTTCATTGCGATTACGGCAATCAAATAGTTATTGGTGAGCGTACTTTTATGAATATTAATTGCACACTTCTCGACTCGCCATTAGCCAATCACTCAATCACCATTGGTGATGACTGCTTAATAGGC
>NZ_WTKT01000032.1:0-25597 GCF_011378685.1 Pseudoalteromonas sp. C8 | reverse complement strand
GGCCAATAAAGTAGCATTTGCATTGCGACTATCCACCGGTGTAGGTGTGATCACAAGTCATCGGCTTCACATTGTAAAGAGCCTTGCTCTAACTATTCAGTAGCCTATTAGACATTTCCATTAGGTATATAGCCTTATTTACAGACACTAGTAGGCAATTAATTGGGGGGCACTATTGTGCGCTAAGTTTACCTAAGTGATTTACCGCATTACATCTGTAACTAACTGTAGTTTTAGCGCGTGCAGAATAAATACACATACCTGATAATTATACTAATCGGCAATAATACCTAATCAATTTAGTGGATTGAACTTGACACTAATTGCGTTAGAAATTTCTGATATACGATATAAAGAAATTTTTGTCCTCAAATAGAACATTTAACTAAGTAGATTAGCGTAAAGTTTATTTTATATTCTATTGGTTATAACTAACCATCTATACACTCCAATAAAAAACAATGCTGCAGATCCAAAGCCACTCAATACCCAAATGACTTTTAAAATGTTACCACCAATGCTGCCGTCATGTAGAGGGTGTATCCAGTTTTTAATTTTACTGGCCGTACTTTGTTTATCTATATTAAACATGCTCTCTAACTTCCCTGTAAGTGCATTAACCTCTATATAACTATGTGGAAAGCGATACGAAGGATCGTTTACAGTTTGAAATCTAAATCTGTAAATGGCATTTAAGTTTGATGGTGTTTCAATCCAAGCTAAACGCGCACTTGGTAATGCTTTTTGTGCTATTAGTATTGCTTGCGATAAAGGAATATTGAATTGTTTACAAGGCTGTATTTGTATTAGTGGTAGTGTCATTAATTGGATTTAACAGTGAGTCTATTTGTGGGTAATAAACTAATACGGAGCCAGAAAGGCTAATAATAGTAAGTAAAACACCTACCGATAGACCTAAGTATAAATGTAACCGCCTGAATATTTTTCGCCATGAAAGCTTTAGTGTCATTAATTAAATAGCCGTAATGAGTAATGCAGGTTTATTGGGCATTAAGGAATGATTAATTACGCGGTATATTATATGGTTTTTTGATATGAGTTGTGCGGCATTTTGTCGCACTTATTAAATTAGGTATTTAGAAAGTAAAACGCCAGTTCTTGGCTGGCGTTAAAGTACAAGCTTGAAGCTTATTTAAGCTTTAGGTCCTGCATTTTTTATATCGTCTGATACGTCATACTTAGCAAAGTTTTCAGTGAAGTCTGCGGCAAGTTTTGCTGCATATTCATTGTACTTAGCTTTATCTTCCCACGTATTAATAGGATTAAGTAAGTTAGTATCTACACCTGGAACTGCTACCGGTACATCTAGGTTTAAAACATCAATGTGCTGAGTTTCAACACCCGCTAATTTACCAGATACGATTGCATCAATTACTGCACGAGTAGTTGGGATATCAAAACGTTTACCTGTGCCGTAAGGGCCGCCAGTCCAACCTGTATTCACAAGGTACACTTTAGCGCCAAACTCGCGAACACGCTTCATAAGAAGCTCAGCGTAAACACCAGCAGGGCGTGGGAAGAATGGTGCGCCAAAACATGTCGAAAATGTTGATTCAATATCGCTAGTTGAACCAATCTCAGTTGAGCCAACTTTTGCTGTGTATCCACTTAAAAAGTGAAAAGCAGCAGCTTCTTCGCTAAGTATAGAAACGGGTGGTAATACACCGCTTACATCACAGGTTAAAAATACAACAGCCTTAGGTTCGCCTGCGCGGTTTTCTACTTTACGTTTTTCAACGTGTTCAAGTGGATATGCTGCACGGCTATTTTGAGTAAGGCTAGTATCGTTAAAATCTGGAACGCCTTTTTCATCTAGCACTACATTCTCTAAAATAGTACCAAAGCGAATTGCATTCCAAATTACAGGTTCGTTCTTTTGTGACAGGTCGATACATTTAGCATAGCAACCGCCTTCAATATTAAACACGCTTCCAGGTGCCCAACCGTGTTCGTCATCACCAATTAAAAAGCGAGTAGGATCTGCTGAAAGAGTTGTTTTACCCGTACCAGATAAACCGAAGAATAATGCTGTATCGCCTGCTTCACCAACATTAGCAGAACAGTGCATTGGTAATACACCTTTTGCTGGTAGTAGGAAGTTTTGTACAGAAAACATCGATTTTTTCATTTCACCGGCGTAACGCATACCTGCTAGTAATACTTTACGCTGTGCAAAGTTAATAATGACGGTGCCATCGCTATTTGTGCCATCACGTTCTGGCTCACATACAAACGAAGGGACGTTCATTACTTGCCATTGTGGTAAGTTTGAAGCGTTATAGTTTTGCGGTTCGATAAACATGTTTTTGGCAAAAATATGGTGCCACGCTGTTTCTGTAGTTACAACTACAGGTAGATAATGCTCAGGGTCTGCGCCAACTTCTAGGTGAGAGGTGAAGTGGTCATTACTTTGAACATGTGATTCTACGCGAGCCCATAATGCGTCAAATTTGTCTGCATCAAATGGACGATTAACGTTGCCCCATTGAATATCATCTTGAGTTGTTGTTTCTTGTACAATAAAACGATCTTTTGGTGAACGACCAGTTCGTTTTCCTGTAATTGCAACAAAAGCACCATTTGCGGCTAAAGTACCTTCGCCACGGCGGATCGCATGCTCGACAAGTTCAGCTGCGGTTAAATCGACAAAACGTGTAGCGCCTGTAGTCATGTTTATACCTAACTATGTGTGAGAGTTTGAACGGATAGCTCTGGGGTTATCAGTGCCCTTAAACTGAAATTATAGTAACAGAAGGTTTTAAGATATTCGAGCCCGTAAAGCCTCTAAAAACACATATATTTAAGAAAAAACATGAATAATTTCAATGATACCGGTGTCATGAAATTAGCAGAAAAGATGACACCGGTATCATCTTTTTATAATATAAAACCGCATATTTTGCGGCTTTAATTACTATATATAGATGAAGCTGAACATTTAGTTGAAAATGCTTTTTATATCTTGTTCGTTAAAAACATACTCTTTTAAACAGTAATGACAGTTAATATTAACAGACCCTTTTTCAGCTACGTCTTTGAGTAGTTCTTCTTGTCCAATATTAACAAGTGCAGTAATTGTTTTATCACGACTACAACCACATTTGAATTTAATCGCTTGAGGTTCAAATACGCGAGGATTATCTTCGTGATAAAGGCGTGTAAGGACAGTATTAGCATCAAGGTGTAATAGTTCTTCATCTTTAATGGTGTTACTTAATGCTTCTAGGTGTGCAAAGTCTTCAATTGATTTTTGTTTATCAACTGGGAGTACTTGTAAAAATAGACCACATGCTTTTGCGCTACCTTCTGTTGTGTCGGTTGCAAACCAAAGGCGTGTTTTTAATTGCTCTGACTGTTCAAAGTAACTTTCGATACATTCACTCAGAGTATCATGCTCTAGCGGAACTATACCTTGGTAACGTTCACCCTTACTTGGTGTAATAGTGATCACCATATAGCCTTGACCAATAAGCTCTTTTACAGTTGTGCCCGTAATTTCGCTTTGCAGGCGTGCAATACCACGCATGTTTTGTTTATCATCACCATTTATAACTGCATATTTAACTGGGCCATCACCTTGAAGCTGTACTGCAATTTCACCTTCAAACTTTAAAGTGGCGGTTAATAAACAGGTTGCAACAAGTAACTCACCTAGTAATGCTTTAACTGGGTCTGGGTAATTATGATCGGCAATCATTTCATTATAAGCATTCTCGATTTGTACGAGTTCGCCACGAACATCTAGTTCGTTGAATAAATAACGGTGAAGTAAATCTTGTTGCATGAGCGGCTATACCTAACTTGATTTCATTTTTAAAAGTTCGCGTCTTTGCTTTTTATCCGGTTTTTTATCCGGATGAGGAGCAAAAAAGCTGTTATTTTTGCGTGCGATGCTGTTTTCTTCGCGTTTAGCAATACTTGCATCAGATTCTTGATACATGGTCTGTGCAATGGGGGCGCTTTGACGTTTTTCAAGCACTGAGAGTATAGTTATCAGCTTTTCATCTACGCCCTGAGCCAGTTTTACTTTTGCGCCAACGTCTACTATTTTACTCGCTTTTGTACGTTGGCCATTATAATGTACTTTGCCGCCTTGCACCATTTCGCGTGCAACTGCACGAGTTTTATAAAATCGCGCAGCCCATAACCATTTATCTAATCGAACTTTTAACCCATCTACAGGGTCTGAGCTGGTATTAGCATTACTTTTTTTACCCATAAGGCATTCCCCCACGTTTTTATAGCTTAAAATTTATCATGAAATCATCGTAGGATGAAGGTATTACAACGGCAGTTTACTTTTTGTACTGTTATGTAAAGTTAATTTAATCTGTTTACAAAGTTTAATATTAGTGTGCTTGTTGAAAGAAAAATGAAAGGGTACTATGGGTACGCGCTAACGCAGTAAATTAAAATAAGAACACTATTTATGGAACAGCAAATCCAACAACTAAAACAATTTTTAACTCGTTTACCGCATGCTAAGTTAAGTGCATTAGTGACACTGTTAGTTGTTGTTTATCTTGCATTTTTATTATCAAAACTTGTTTGGCTTTTGTGGCCAAAACCACCAGTAACTCTACTTACCCCTACTCATTATGCTAACCAGTCATCTGGTGCGAGTAACAACTCAGCGCAGCATATTATTGAGCAATTTTTATTTGGTAAAAAAACTGTAACAAACAACAATAATACTGCAAAGCAATCGCAGGTAATAAATAATGCGCCAGAAACGCGCTTAAGTATCAATTTAACCGGTATCGTAGCGGTTAATAACGATGACAAAGCAGGTATCGCAATTATTGAATCACAAGGTAAGCAAGTTAGCTATCTTGTTGATGAAGTAGTATCGGGCACGCGTGCTGAAGTTGCACAAATATTGCCGGATCGTATTATTTTGAGTGTTAATGGACGCTTTGAAACATTAATGCTTGATGGACTCGATTTTAGTAAAAAAGTATCTATGCCAGTACTCGCTGCGCGTGATGATGCTGAAATGGGTCCGCAAAAATTAGAACCAAGTGATCTACAAATAGATGCCACTGCAGATCCAGACGTTAAAGAAGCAATTATAGAAACACGTGAAGAGTTACTCGAAGAGCCGGGCAAGCTATTTGACTATATACGTGTTTCACAAGCCATGAATGATGGTGAGCTAATTGGATATCGCTTAAGTCCAGGTAAAGAGCCTGAGCTGTTTAAGCAAATGGGTTTAAAAAATAACGATTTAGCCATTTCTATAAATGGCTATCAATTAACAGATTTAAAACAGGCTATGTCAGCTATTAATGAGCTGCGTAATAGTACAGATGCCAATATCACTATAGAACGTGATGGTGAACAAATTGATGTGCAATTTAGTCTGCAATAATTTAGCTTTGGAGTTTTAATACGATGGTTCAGGTGCTACACCTCAAAAAAATTAAAAAAGGGTTAGCTAAGTACGCAGCACTTTTTTTGGCGGCAAGTATTTCTTTGTCTGTTTCTGCTGTTGAATATGCTGCTAACTTTAAAGGAACTGATATCAACGAGTTCATTAATATTGTTGGTAAAAACCTTAATAAAACAGTCATTATTGACCCTAACGTGCGCGGAAAGGTAAATGTTCGCAGTTATGAGTTAATGGACGAAGCACTTTATTATCAGTTCTTCTTAAATGTATTGGAAGTTTATGGCTACTCAGCTGTTGAAATGGACAATGGCATAATTAAGGTCGAAAAAAGTTCAGACGCTAAAAAATCAAATGTGCCACTTATTGACGAAGGTAGTGAAGCTAGCGGCGACATGATGATTACGCGTGTTGTACGTGTTAAAAATGTAAGTGTGCAGGAGCTTGGTCCTCTAGTTCGTCAATTTAGCGATCAAAAAGATGGTGGCCACGTTGCTAACTTTAATGCGGCTAACGTAATGATGCTAACAGGTCATGCTGCATCGGTTAATCGCTTAGTTGAGATTATTCGCTCTGTTGATCAAGCGGGTGACAAACGTGTAGACATTGTTAAGCTTAAATATGCGACTGCTGATGATGTTGTCTCTGTAGTAGACAATATTTATAAAGACAGCGGTAAAGGCAGCGTACCTGAATTTTTAATTCCAAAAGTTGTGGCTGATGGCCGAACTAATAGCGTTATTGTAAGTGGTGAAGGCCAAGCACGTACACGTGCTATTGAGCTTATTAAGCGCTTAGATGGTGAGCTAGAAAGCCAAGGTAACACCAAGGTGTTTTACCTAAATTATGCTAAAGCTGAAGATTTAGTCAAAGTATTGCAAGGTGTTAGTAAGTCACTTGTTGATGATGCGCAAGGCGGTACTACTAAAACTCGTAGCAGAAGCAATAATGAAAGCAGTATAGAGTCTCACCCAGACTCAAACTCATTAATTATCACCGCACAGCCAGACACAATGCGATCACTTGAATCAGTAATTGAACGCCTTGATATTCGCCGTGCCCAAGTACTGGTTGAAGCGATTATTATTGAAGTAATGGAAGGCGACGGGGTTAACTTAGGGCTGCAGTGGATTTCTGAGCAGGGTGGTATGCTGCAGTTTAACAACGGCACTACGGTTCCCGTGGGCTCGTTAGCTGTTGCTGCAGAGCAAGCACAAGATACAACGGTAACTAAGACTATCATTGGTACAGAGTCAGGAAACGTTACTAGTTATGATGAAACGACTGAGGGTGACTATGATGCGCTTGCTTCATTGCTAAGTGGCATTAATGGTTTAGCGCTGGGCGTTGTTAAAAATGATTGGGGCGCAATTATTCAGGCTGTTGCCACTGATACAAATTCAAATATTTTGGCTACCCCTTCTATTACTACAATGGATAACGAAGAAGCCTCTATTTTAGTCGGTCAAGAAGTACCTATTATTACAGGCTCACAAACAGGCAGTAACAATGCTAACCCATTTCAAACAGTTGAGCGTCAAGAAGTCGGTATTAAATTGGTTGTTACGCCTCAGATTAATGATGGTTCAGCGGTACAGCTTACGATTGAGCAAGAAGTATCGAGCGTAAGTGGTGCAACTGCGGTTGATATTTCAGTAAATAAGCGTTCAATTAAAACAACAGTTATGGCCGATGATGGCGGTATGGTTGTACTTGGCGGCTTAATTGACGAAGACGTACAAGAAAGTGTTTCTAAGGTGCCCTTATTAGGCGACATTCCTATTTTAGGTCACTTGTTTAGATCAACAAATACAACGCGCCGTAAGCGTAATCTTATTGTATTTATTCGCCCAACCATTATTCGAGATGGTGTAAGTATGAATAAGTTAAGCTTTAATAAATATAACTTTATTCGTGGTGAGCAGTTTAAACAAAAAGAAGACGGTATTGAGTTAATGCCAATGACTGATACGCCTATTTTACCTGAGTGGAATGACGAATTAGTACTTCCCCCTACGTATGAAGAGTCTCTGCGTAAACAAAATGCACAAGAGCGTAAAGATGACTAATGCGATTCAAGAGATAAACCAAGATGTGGTTCATCCTAAAACGCATAATCAGGATGAGCTATTAACGAGTGATGTGTTAGTTGAGTTACCAGCAAAGCGTTTGCCGTTTTCCTATGCAAGACGTGCAGGTGTGTTACTTGGCAAAAACAAAGATCACCGCATAGTTTACTACCGTGGTGAGCTAGATGTGGAAGTACTATTAGAAGTACGCCGTAT
Organism: Pseudoalteromonas sp. C8; assembly: GCF_011378685.1. Lineage (NCBI taxonomy): Bacteria > Pseudomonadati > Pseudomonadota > Gammaproteobacteria > Alteromonadales > Pseudoalteromonadaceae > Pseudoalteromonas > Pseudoalteromonas sp. C8. The sequence continues at coordinate 17,902 of NZ_WTKT01000032.1, read as the reverse complement.
CGCAGGCCATGGTTTTACACTTGAGCAATTGGCTGATGATAAATTTGAGCTATTGCTTGAAGCGTCATACCAACGCGATAGCTCTGAAACACAACAAATGATGGAAGATATTGGCAACGAGGTTGATTTATTCTCACTTGCTGATGAACTTCCGCAAACTGAAGATTTACTGGCTGGTGACGATGATGCGCCAATAATCAAGCTTATTAACGCCATGCTAAGTGAAGCGATTAAAGAAGGGGCTTCTGATATTCATATCGAAACCTTCGAGCAAGAGCTTGTTATTCGCTTTAGGGTCGATGGCGTGCTTAAAGAAGTACTTAAGCCTAATCGTAAACTTGCATCGTTACTTGTGTCTCGTATTAAAGTAATGGCTAAGCTTGATATAGCCGAAAAACGTATTCCACAAGATGGTCGTATTAGTTTACGTATTGCTGGGCGTGCAGTTGATGTGCGTGTATCTACAATGCCATCGAGCTTTGGTGAGCGCGTAGTACTGCGTTTACTTGATAAAAACAACGCGCGCTTAAACCTTGAAGATTTAGGTATGACTGCAGATAATCGTGCATTGTTTTCAGATTTAATCAGTAAACCCCACGGCATTATTTTAGTAACAGGGCCAACGGGCTCTGGTAAAAGTACCACCCTATACGCTGGTATGAGCCAAATTAACTCACGCGATCGCAATATTCTTACCGTTGAAGATCCGATAGAGTACGAAATTCCAGGTATTGGGCAAACACAAGTTAATGCAAAAGTTGATATGACATTTGCACGTGGTTTACGTGCAATATTACGCCAAGATCCTGATGTGGTAATGGTGGGTGAAATACGCGACCTTGAAACTGCGCAAATTGGTGTTCAAGCGTCACTTACCGGCCACCTTGTTATGTCTACTCTGCATACTAATACCGCATCGGGTGCAATTACACGTATGGAAGATATGGGAGTTGAACCATTCTTACTTTCATCGTCGTTACTCGGTGTGTTGTCGCAACGGCTAGTACGTACATTGTGTAATACCTGCAAAGAAGGTCACACGGCTGATGAGCATGAATGCCAGCTGTTAGGGGTTCCTTTTGAAAGCCAACCGACAATCTATCGAGCAGTAGGGTGTGAGGAGTGTAACTTTAATGGCTATCGTGGTCGTACGGGTATTCACGAGTTACTTGTAGTTGATGAAACAATACGCGAAATGATTCACAACGGTAAAGGCGAGCAAAGCGTAGAAAAATACATTCGTAAGCGCAGCCCAAGTATTCGCCAAGATGGTTGTAGCCGTGTACTTGTAGGTAAAACAACACTTGAAGAAGTATTGCGTGTTACCCGTGAGGAAGGTTAACTATGGCGGCGTTTGAATACCGTGCCTTAGATGGCCGAGGTAAAGAAAAAAAAGGCATTTTAGAAGCCGATACAGCTAAACAAATTCGCCAAACTTTACGTGATCAAAAACTTACGCCGCTTGAAGTTGTCCCTGCGGCGCAAAGTGATAAACAAGTCAAAGGCGAAAAAGCCCCTTTACTCGGTGGCTTTTTTAAGCCGACAATTTCAACCTCAGACTTAGCATTAATTACAAGGCAATTAGCAACACTTATTCAATCGGCACTTCCTGTTGAAGGCGCTGTTATGGCGGTTGCTGAGCAATGCGAAAAGCCGCGTTTAAAGCGTATGCTTATGTCGGTACGCTCAAAAGTGGTTGAAGGTTACACACTTGCCGATGGTCTTAGTGAGTTTCCTCATGTTTTTGACGACTTATATCGTGCAATGGTAGCCGCAGGCGAAAAGTCGGGTCACCTTGACCAAGTACTTAATCGTTTAGCCGACTATACCGAGCAGCGCCAACATATGCGTAGCCAAATAACTCAGGCTATGGTTTACCCCATTATATTAGTGGTATTTGCAATTGGTATTGTGTCGGTATTACTGGGCACCGTAGTACCAAAAATATTAAAAACGTTTGAAAAAACGAAACAAGTACTTCCTTGGACAACCGAATGGGTTATGGCAGGCAGCCATTTTGTGCAAAATTATTGGTTTATTAGTTTAATAGCGATTACAGCTATAGCCATTGGTATTAAGCATGCACTTAAGCAGCCTAAAATACGTTTTTGGTGGGATGACCGAGTGCTACATATGCCAGGTATAGGTAAAGTGGCTCGTGGTATTAACACCGCACGTTTTGCGCGTACTTTAAGTATTTTATCGTCAAGCTCGGTACCATTGCTCGAGGGGATGCGTATCTCGGGTGGCGTATTAATCAACGAAAAAATTAAAAAAGCGGTTGCAGATGCATCCGATAGAGTGAGTGAGGGTGCAAGCTTAAGAGCTGCACTTCAGCAAACTAAGTTGTTTCCACCAATGATGCTGCATATGATAGCAAGTGGTGAAAAATCAGGTGAACTAGAGCAAATGTTAGAGCGTGCTGCAAATAACCAAGATCGCGAATTTGAGAGCATGGTTAATGTATCGCTTAAACTACTAGAGCCTGCGATGATCGCCTCAATGGCGGTTATTGTATTATTTATAGTAATGGCAATATTGCAGCCAATAATGGCGATGAATAAAGCTGTTGGACTTTAAGTTAGAATAAACTTTTAAATATATTAATGGTTTTACCTAAACCATTTTTACTTAATGTTTTTAGAATAATGAGGTAATTACGTGAATAAACAATCAGGTTTTTCTTTACTAGAAGTGATGGTGGTACTGGTTATCATCGGAATGATTATGTCAATTGTTGCACCTAACATTATGGGTCAGCAAGAAGAGGCTGCTATCGATAAAGCGCATCTAGATATTCAACAATTAGAAGATGCAATGAGCTTATACAAGCTTAAAAATAAGAGCTACCCAAGCACAGAGCAAGGTCTTGAAGCGCTAGTTACTCAAACAAGCATTGAACCGGTTCCAAAACGTTTCCCTGACGGTGGTTTTATTAATGAATTACCAGAAGATCCATGGGGTAATCTATATCAGCTAATTAGCCCAGGTGAAATTGGCAAGTTTGATATTTTTTCTATGGGCCCAGATGGTGAAGTAGGTACTGATGATGATATCGGTAACTGGGACGAAGAAAAACAATAATGCTTAAGTACACTGCTTTGTATGAACATGTTAATTCTAGAGGCTTGCTATGAAAGCAAGCCTTAAGCAGCGCCATGCAAAAAGCAGAGGCTTTAGTTTAATAGAAATTTTAGTGGTATTAGTGATCATCGCTTTTGCTACAAAAATGGTGGTATATAGCTTAGAAGGCGGTGCTGAGGAAGAGTTAGATACTCAAGCATTAAGGCTGCATACCACCATTAACATGGCATCGGAATTTGCCATTTTAAACCAAGTTGAATTGGGCTTATTAGTAGAAGAAAATACGTTAGAGTATTTAGTTTTCGATGGTGAAAAGTGGATTACCTTTGACCGTGAAGATCTTTTTAAACCAATAGAGTTAGATGAAAGATTAAAGCTCACGCTTAACTTAGAAGATTTAGCGTGGGCGCAAGATAACCTCTTAGAGCAATCTAACTGGCGCGAGCTTATGAGTGGCGGCGATGAAGACAGCTTACTTGAGCTTAAAAAGTTGAAAATCCCACAAGTACTTATTTTGTCATCAGGTGAGGTAAGCGCGTTTCAACTTATATTAGAGTTAAAAGAGCAAAGCGAACCTGTGTATTACATTGAAGGTGAATTTGCTGCACCAGTAAACTTTCGCCGAGAGCCAGAATAATGAAGCGCACTAAAGGGTTTACCTTATTAGAGGTATTAGTGGCATTAAGTATTTGTGCCATGGCGGGTATAGCTGCAATGCAAGCAACAAGCGAGCACATACACCACTTAACGACTATTGAAGAGCAAACCTATGCATCTTGGGTCGCCGAAAACGTTATTATTGAACAGCGTACTAAAGGCGAACAATGGCAAGGTAAAAATAACCTTAAAGGCAGCGAAGTAATGGGCGGTGTTGAATGGTTTTGGCAGCAAGAAGTAACAGCCACTGCTGACAAAAGCTTTGTTAAGTTAACCATAAATGTTTTTACGGATGAAAAATATGAGCATTCGGCATATGAGTTATCAACGTATCTCAATAAAGGCAAAAAGTAAGTGAAGCAGCGTGGGTTTACATTACTTGAAGTTATGGTAGCACTGGGTATTTTAGCTTTTGTTATTATTGCTACTCATCAAATACTCGAGACGACAACAAGAGCAAAAGATGCCTCCGATGAAAAAATTGCTGAGTTAAATGGGTTGCAAACAACATTTAGGTTAATGGATCAAGATTTTAGCCAAATGACTAAACGTGCAGTACGAAACGAATCTGGTGATGTTCAAGAACAATACTTACTTGCTGGTCGTTACGTTTTAGAAAGCCAATACGATGGTATCGCGTTTGTACGAGATGGCTGGATAAATCCAATTAATTTATTGCCACGTTCAGAACTACAAGCCGTTGGTTATAGAGTGATAGACGATAACCTTGAGCGTGTTTATCGGGTTTATGTTGATCAGCTTGATAATATGGAGCCGCGAGTTCAACGTGTACTAGAAAATGTTGAAGAGCTTAAGTTTGAGTTTTTGGATGATAAAAACGAATGGCAGGAACAGTGGGAAATTAAAGCTCTCCCTAAAGCGGTTGCTGTTACTTTGCAACAAATAGAAGCAGAGCCAATTCGTCGTGTATTTTTAGTTCCTGGGCAAGGCAAAGTTGTTGCTACACAAAGTACGGATGTGAATAATGGTTAAGCAGCAATCATCGCGCGGCGCAGCACTTGTTATTGTTTTGTTTATTGTGGCATTAGCGGCTATTTTAGCAGTAGAAATGAGTGCTAATTTAATGGTTCAAGTGCAAAAAAGCACTAATTTGCAAGGTCACCAGCAAGCTAAATGGTATGCCTACGGTGCAGAAGAGCTTGCTATTAAAGGGCTAATACAAAGTAAAAAAGATGATGCTGATAAAACAACACTTGATCAAGTTTGGGCAACTCAAGGGGATGCTTCATACCCTGTTGATAACGGCACGTTAAGTGGCAAAATTACTGATTTACAAGCATGTCTAAATTTAAATGCTTTAGCCATAGCGCCAGAAGAAAATAGCGCAAGTAAAACAAACCCTGCACATAAAGCACTATTTGCATTACTTGAAAACATTGAAGATTTACCTGCTGATGAATCAGAAGAGACAATGGCAGATAGCGTATTTGATTGGCTTGACGAGGACAGTATTACATATCGCTCAGGCGCAGAAGAAGACGAGTATTTATCACGAGATTTTCCGTATATGACAGCCAATAGTTTATTTGCATCAACATCGGAATTACGCTTGGTTAAGGGCTTCAACCCATTAGTGATGGAAAAAGTACTGCCATATGTATGTGTAATACCAGGCAGTACGCTTTTATCTATTAACGTAAATACATTAATCCCAGAGCAAGCACTTATACTCAGTGCCTTAATAGAAAGCTTGAGCTTATCTGGTGCAGAGGCTGTGATAGGTGCAAGACCGCAAACTGGCTTTGACACCATTGATGAATTTTTTGAACAGGTGAAGCAACAAGGCGGTACTAATACCGACTCAGTCAAAAGTTTATTTAGTATTAAAAGCGAATATTTTAAATTACAAACGCAGGCAAATTTTGTCGACCTGCGTTTTTCGATGACCACATTACTGCACGCTAAAGACGGTGACGTAACGATACTGGCGCGAAAATTTGGAGGCGTACAGTGACAGAAATACTGTTGATCCGCACGGGTCAAACCGAGCAAGAATTGCTTAATTGGTTAATTTACTCACCACAAGAACAAGAAATAATAGCCAGTGGCGAGTTACCAAATGCAGAGCATTTAAGTGAGCTAAGCGAAAAAGCACTTACCCGAGAAGTTGTTGTGTTGTTACCAAGTGATCAAGTGCAATTAAAAACGGTCGCTTTGCCAACAAAATGGAATCGCAAGCTTGAGCAAGCATTGCCATACATGCTGGAGGAAGATATAGCATGTGACGTAGATGAACTGTTTATAGCAGTAGCGCAGCCGACAATGCTTGGTGAGCAACATGCAATTCGTGTAGCAATGACAGACCGTGAATGGTTTGAACAATGGCTCGCATTATTTGTAGAGCATAATCTATCAGTATACAGAATATTACCCGATGCTTTGTTGTTACCGCTTGCAGATGATGGCGCAGTCACCGCTATCGAGCTCAATAACCAATGGTTATTTAAGCAAGGGCAATGGCATATTGGTGCGGTTGAATCTAGTTGGTTAAATGGCTACTTAACAGCCATGGGTAATCCTGATATTAAGCATTTTAGCCCAGCTAGTCAGTTTCCAGAAAGCGTTAACTTACAAGCGCAAACAAGTGAGTACGACTTACCTCTAGCATTATTTGCAAAGCAGTTAGATAGCGTTAATTTTAACTTACGCCAAGGTGTATATCAGCTTAAAAAGCAAAGCGCTTTATGGTGGGGTTACTGGAAAGGCGCCGCAATTATAGCAAGTGTTGCATTGGTTTCTACCATTACAATAAAAGCTATTGAGTTACACCAACTTAATACACAAGTAGAATTAGCTAAAGCTCAAGTAGTGGACAGATACCAAAAAGCATTTCCAGGAACTAAAGTTCGCCCCAATCTAATTAAAAGCCAAATTAAAGGCGCGTTAGATAAAGTGCAAGGCTCAAGTGAGTCGGACTTTTTAGACTTAACGACTAATTTGGTTGATGTATTTTCGCAAGTTAGCGAATTTACACCTGAAACACTTCGTTATGACAAACGTCGCAATGAGCTGCGCATTCGTGCACGTGCTAAAGACTTCCAAACCTTTGGTAAAGTAAAAATCATACTTGAAAAACAAGGTTTAACTGTTGAGCAAGGGTCTTTAAATAACGACGGTGATTATGTCGTTGGTGAAATTAAACTGCGAGGTGCAGTATGAAAAAGCAGTTAATGCAACAATGGCGCTCGCTTAAAGAGCAAGAACAACAATTGGTAATGGTCGCTGGTGGCGTGTTTATTATTTTTGTTTTAGTAATGGGAATATTTAGACCATTAAATAATGCGATAGAAAAGGCACAGCAATCTCAAATTAAACAACAAGAGCTATTAGCTTGGGTTGATGACAGTATTGTTAAACTAAAGGCTGCGGGTAACACCAGTGTTGCTAGCAATGCAAACTTAAGCCAAATTGTTAATTCTACACGTGGGCGCCATCAAATAAGTATTAGTAAAATGCAGCCAAGTAGTGATTCGCTACGTTTGACGCTCGACTCTGTAGAATTTAATCAGTTAATAGAGTGGTTAGATGAGCTAGTGAATCAGCACGGCTTAAAAATTGAAAACTTAGATTTGAGCCGCGATGATAAATCAGGCTATGTGCGTGTAAGCCGTTTAGTATTAGAGAATTAATTAATGAAAAAAATAATAACGTTATCGGCTGTCTTTTTAATTAGTTTTATTGTGTTTTGTATTATTAAATTACCAGCACATATTGCACTAGATATAGCAAAACCGTACTTTCCAAAGCAATTAGAAGTAGGGCAAACTGTAGGCACTGTTTGGCAAGGTCAAATGATGCAAGTTCGTTTTGATGGTGAACAGTTAAATAATGTGCGCTGGGACATTGCTGGTTGGAAGTTATTTACAGGCAAGCTAAATGCGAATGTGAAGTTTGGTAATGCACGAGAGCGTAGTGATATCTCGGGTTATGCTGATGTAAGTTATGGGCTTTTTAATCAAGAAGTTAAAGTGACTGACGGCCTAGTGCGCTCAACAGTAGAGCGTGCAATGCAGCGCGTGCAGCTTCCCCTACCTGTAACCGCTAAAGGGCGTGTAATTTTAGAACTTGATGAATACAGCTCAGGTGCACCTTATTGTGATTCACTAAAAGGTGAAATAGCGAGCCCTAATATTGACGTGCAAGGCTTAAATGGGTGGTTTAATATTGGCCCTCTGGCTGGTAAGTTAAGCTGTAAGTCGGGCGATATTGCTATATTAATTGACCCAGATAATACGCTTGGCCTTGAGGCAGATGCTACACTTAAAGCTAATTTCGACTTTAGTGTGGCAGGTTATGTAAAACCAGATGCTAGCTTACCTAAAGATGTACATGATGCGGTTAAATTTTTAGGCCGACCAGATAGCCAAGGTCGTTACCCGCTCAACTTTTAATGTTTGAATATAAAGAGTTTTAATGCAAATACCCCAATTTACTGAGCTGCACGCAAAGCAGCTCAGCACATTTTTAAATACCCAATCACAAGCAATGACCCTTCAACAAAGCCAAGGCTATTTATTTGGCGTTATTTGTTCGCCCAATCCATTAGATGTGCATGAGTGGCTTGAGCAGATATTGCCAAATACAGCTAATGATTTAGATGAAGAAGTACTTTTCTTGTTTATGGCGCTATATCATAAAATTAGTGAGCAAGTATTTGAAACAGGATACAAATTGCCTAACACATTTGATGCTGAATTTTGTAAGTCATGGAGTAAAGGTTTCTTAGTTGCAACCAAAGCTTACGCAGAGCCTTTATTAAATGCACCGCAATTAGATACTGACTTTAAACAAGCATTAGAAAGTGCGTTAAGTACATTAAGCTTTTTTGCACTCGACCAGCTAGCAATAGCTCAGATTGCCAAACAAAATAACATGACTATAGAAGCCTTGTGTCAGTACCAATATGAATCAATGGGTGACTTTGCATTAGGGTTTGCTGAACTAATTGAAGTGGTCGCAATTAATAGCGGTTTGATAACCGACGAGAGTTGGGAAGAGTAATTATTAATACCAGGCGCTTAGTTTAATCTAAGTGCCTAGCTCTAATATAATATCCGTACAGCCTTGTTTGCACTTTACTACGCCTTTACCAGGTTCACTGGTGGCTAAATTAAGTGTTAAAACCCCATTACACTTCTCACACTTTAACGTTTTGCCTTGTGCTAATTGCTTGAGCATATTGCGTTGTTTATGAAATGAGTCGCTTGCTTTTTTATTTAATCCTGAAAAATCCACTACTTTGCTCGCTTTTGCTCTAATGCTTCAGTCACTATTTTACATACTGTATTTAAACGATCGCCATAAAAATAAAGGTTTAAGTCACGTTCACGACAATAGCGTAGGTGAAATAACTGAACAGAGTCATCTGTTGTAAACGTTTTTTCTACGTACTCACCCTCAGATTCAGACAATTTAAGTTGAGTGCTGATTCTATTTTTAGCCATATTTGCAGCAGGGCTTCTGTTAACCTTACTTGCATCACTTAAAAAACCAATGCCTTCACCTAATAACCTTTCGCGAGGTTCTTTTATAAGCGGATGATCGATTGTAAAAAAGGCAAGGATCACAACTACCAAAATAATAAATTTTTTCATGGATACGTAAACCTTGATCTAAGTAGGGTTGAATTACCATGCAGTGTAATAAACTGCATTTTAAAAGCAAGTAACTGGGATGAATAAATTATTAGCGATCTATGCCAGTAATTTTAACCAACATTGTTATAATGGTTAACAGCAGTCAGATATTTCTGAAATATCTGAAAGTATTCGAGAAGGCAATTTATTAAAGTAAATCTGCCTAGCAAGTAACTTGCTAGCTTTAAGTATAGAGTACTTGAGTATTGCTGGATTTTTATTTCCAAGCGGCGTTGAGGAACTTCGATGGACAAGCAAATTAAAGTAAAGAATATCCCTGTAGAGGTGAAAATCCAAAAACCGGATTTAAGCCGTCAAGATGATAGGTTCAATCCCCGAAATCGTATTTATGTGCGTGCCGTAAAAGGCCTACATCAATTACTTAGGCAGCGCATTGGCTTTTTAGGCCTACTTGCGTTTATGTTACTTCCTTGGATTAATTTTAACGGCCAGCAAGCAGTACTGTTTGATCTAATTGGTCAAAAATACAATATTTTTGGTTTAACGCTATGGCCTCAAGATTTTACCATATTAGCGTTTATTTTTATGCTGGCAGCATTTGCGCTGTTTTTAGTGACCACCTTCTATGGACGGGTGTGGTGTGGCTACACATGTCCGCAAACTGTTTGGACCTTTATTTTTATTTGGTTTGAAGAAAAGCTTGAAGGCACAGCTAATCAGCGTAAAAAACTCGATCAAAGACCCATGAATTTTGATAAGTTTTGGCGTAAAACGGCAAAGCATACTAGTTGGGTATTGTTTTCGTTATATACCGCTATTTCTTTTGTGGGTTACTTTACGCCAATCAGAGAGTTACTTCCTGATTTTGTAACGTTTAACGTGGGTGGTTATGCACTAGTCAGTATTATTTTCTTTGCTGCGTGTACCTATGGTAATGCCGGTTGGATGCGAGAAATTATGTGTTTACACATTTGCCCTTACTCTCGTTTTCAATCAGCTATGTTTGATAAAGATACATACACTGTAACGTACGACGAAAGCCGTGGTGAAAGCCGTGGTCCTCGTTCACGTAAAGTAGATCATGAAGATTTAGAGCTAGGCGACTGTATAGACTGTAACTTGTGTGTTCAAGTGTGCCCAACAGGTATTGATATTAGAAATGGGTTACAAGCTGAGTGTATTAACTGTGGTGCATGTATTGATGCGTGTGATGGCGTAATGGATAAAATGGAATACCCGCGTGGGCTTATTTCATATACGACAGAGCGAAACCTCGAAACCCCAGAAAATAAAACGAATCCACTACGAGCTAAAATCATTGGTTACACGGTCATACTTGTTGTGCTTACGGGAGCACTTGTAGCTAATATAGCGCTGCGTAAAACAATGGACTTTGATATCATTCGTGATCGAAATCAATTATATCGTGTCGATTTTGATGGTTTAGTAGAGAACACCTATACATTAAAGGTAATTAATAAAGCGCAGTACGAGCAAACCTTTAATATTAAAGTGCAAGGGTTAGATAACTTTAAGTATATTGGTAAGCAGTCATTTACTGTGCAGGCAGGGCAATCTCATAATGTGCCATTGTCGCTTGTAATGGACCCTTATGATTTGAAGGTGTCGATGACAGAGTTTAACTTTGTGCTTTCACCGGTAGATGAGCCGGATGAGACAATATCGCAGTCGAGTAACTTTTTTAAAGCGCGATAATCACAACCTACCTTAAATAGGTAAGTTGATATAGCAATTAACAAAAGCGGGTATATAACCCGCTTTTTATTTTATATAAGAAGAGTATGAGTAAATTTAGTTTTATTGACTTAACACCTGACCTAATACTCGATGCAATAGAAAGCGTAGGTGTGTACGCCGAATCTGGTTTGTTGGCACTCAATAGCTATGAAAACAGAGTGTACCAATTTAAAGCCGATGATGGTCTGCGTTACGTAGTGAAGTTTTATCGCCCAGAGCGCTGGAGTAAAGAGCAAATTCAAGAAGAGCATGACTTTGCATTTGAACTGGCAGAAGCGGAAGTGCCTGTTGTTGCCCCTATTTTATATAATGGGAAAAGCTTGTTTGAACACGAAGGTTATTTGTTTGTGTTGTTTCCAAGTGTCGGCGGGCGTTTATTTGAGGTTGATAACTTAGATCAACTTGATGTAATGGGGCGTTTAATTGGCCGTATGCACCAAGTAGCTAAAACAAAGCCTTTTACTTATAGGCCAACAGTTACCTGCGAGGAGTATTTACATACAGCCAAAGTTCATCTTCAAAAAAGTAACTTAGTGCCTATGGGAATAAATACTGCCTTTTATACTATTTTAGATTTAGTGATAGAGCAGGCGCAAAAACAGTATAAAGATGTGCAAAGTATTCGCTTACATGGTGACTGCCACGTTGGTAATATTTTGTGGGCAGGTGATGCGCTCATGTTTGTTGATTTAGATGACAGCCGCCAAGGTCCTGCAATCCAAGATTTATGGATGATGCTCAGTGGCGATAGAGCGACGCAACTGTTACAGTTAGACACCCTTGTGAATGCGTATGAAGAGTTTTGTGATTTTGATCACTCTCAACTCAAATTAATTGAACCGCTGCGAGCGATGCGTATTATCCATTATATGGGATGGGTAGCTAAACGATGGAGCGATCCTGCCTTTGTGCGGAACTTTACATGGTTTGCTGATGACAAATACTGGGAGCAACAAATTTTAGCACTGAAGGAGCAACTTGCAGCACTGCAAGAAGCACCGTTAAAGTTATTGCCGTAATATTTTATTTAAAGACAAGTACAACGAGATACAAATGCTTAAAAAATTAAAACTGAGTTTATTACTTTTATGTTTACCATTTGCAGCACTTGCTGCACAGTTTGAAGTTGATAATCAATACACTGTTATTGATGTAGACAAAAGTACATCACCACAAGTAACCGAATTTTTCTCATTTTACTGTCCACATTGTTTTAAGTTTGAACCAGTAGCAAAAGCAATTGAACAAGGCTTGCCAGAAGGCGCGGAGTTTATTAAAAACCACGTGAACTTTTTAGGTGGCGTGTCGCCACAAGCACAAAGTAATTTAAGCTTTGCCTACTTAATTGCTAAGCAGCATGGTCAGGCGCAGAGTATTAGCGATCAAATTTTTAAAAGTATTCATGTTCAGCGTGCTCCTTTAACTGAAATGAAAGACGTTAAAAAATTACTTGAAGTAAACGGTATTGATAGCGCAACGTTTGATCAAGAAATTGCAAGCATGCCAGTTATTTCGGCTGAGCAAGCAATGCAAAACAAACAAAATAAATATTCAAAATTAGGCGCACTTACAGGTGTACCTACTTTTATTGTTAACGATAAATATAAAATAAACCTCAACACCATCAAAAATCAAAAAGAACTTGATGAGTTAGTAGCGTTTTTATTAGCACTATAAATTTCGGAGCATAATAATGATTAAATTAGTTAAAGCAGGTTTGCTTGCAGTACTACTTCCTATGGCGGCAACAAGCTTTGCAGCAACGTATGAAGAAGGCGTGCATTACGACGTTGTTTCTGAGCGCGCAACAAAAAAGCCAGAAATTAAAGAGTTTTTCTCATTTTACTGCCCTGCATGTAATAACATGGAAGCACTAATTGGTGAGTTTAAGCCTAAGCTTGATAAAAACGTTAAATTTAAAAAGAGCCATGTTGATTTTGTAGGTGTACGCGACCCAGAAAACCAACAGATGATGAGCCAAGCACTCGCTACTGCAGAAGTGCTTCCGCAAAAAGATAAAATTGTCTCTGCAATCTTTAATCATATTCATACAAAGCGCGCTAGTTTTAATGAGCTTGCAGATGTAAAAGATATATTTGTAGCGCAGGGCGTTGATGGCGATAAGTTTGATAAGCTGTTTAAAAGCTTCTCGGTACGTACGCTGAGCTCTAAAATGAAACGCGATCAAGACTACTTTAAAGAAAAAGGCGCACTACGTGGCGTACCTACATTTATTGTAAATGGTAAGTATAAATTAAACCTAGGTCGTGAGTCGGGTATTACTGAACCAGAAGATATTAGCAAACTGATTAATTACTTAGCTAACAAGTAAGTTTAGCTAAAACTNAAACTAAAAAAGCTCCTTAAGGAGCTTTTTTGCTTTATAAGGATATAGCGATGGAAAAAATATTAGTATCGAGTTGTTTGCTAGGGCAGCCTGTTCGCTACGATGGTAGAGGACACGCAATTTTGCATCCACAGCTTAATTTGTGGCAAAAACAAAATAGATTAATTGTGTTTTGTCCTGAGGTCGCTGGTGGGCTTCCTACTCCTAGAGCTCCTGCTGAAATAATACAGGGGAGTGTAGTTACTAATTTAGGAGAAGATGTAACAGAACAGTTTCAAACTGGAGCTAATATAGCGCTAGAACTCTGTAAAAAGAATCAAGTTCGTTTTGCTCTACTTAAAGAATCGAGCCCTTCTTGCGGACGAAATACAATATATGATGGAAAGCATCGCGGAGTAAAAATCGAAGGGCTAGGTTTAACTACAGCATTATTAATAAAAAATGGTATTCAAGTATTTAGCGAAGAGCAAATACCAGCACTTATAAAAGTACTGGCACTTTAATTTTGGCTGGTTATTTGCGCTGCAAGAAAACACCCGACTCAATGTGATGTGTATATGGGAACTGATCAAATATAGCAAAGCGCTTAACGTTGTGCGTACGTGTTAGGTGATCAAGGTCACGCTCAAGGGTTTCAGGATTACACGATATATAAATTATGCTTTCGTAGTTAGCCACTAAGTCACACGTTAATTCATCCATGCCCGCGCGCGGTGGATCAACTAATATGGTTTGGCAGTCATAGCTTTTAAGGTCAATACCGTCTAAACGAGAGAAAGTACGCTCGCCATTCATTGCTTGAGTAAACTCTTCACTAGACATACGAATAATATCTAAGTTCTCTACGTTATTTTTAGCAATATTGTATTGAGCAGAATGAACAGATGATTTTGATATTTCTGTTGCTAATACTTTATTAAAACAGCCCGCTAACGCAATTGAAAAGTTACCGTTACCGCAATACAGTTCTAATAAATCATTTTTAAGTGGTTTACATAAATCTTGCGCCCACTCCAGCATATTAATATTTACTTTTGCATTAGGCTGAGTAAAGCTATTTTCTACTTGTTGATAAATAAGCTCTTGACCATTAACTGTTAAACGCTCAGTTACAAAGTCATCACCCAGCACTTCTTTTTGTTTGCGAGCACGGCCGATAAAGTCAATTTTGTATTTACTGCTTAGTTTTTCTTTAAGCGCTTTAATTTCACTTAACCATTCATCATCAAGTGGTTTGTGATAAAGCAAGCTTACTAAAATTTCACCGCTTAGCGTGGATAGGTAATCGATTTGAAATAACTTACGACGTAATATTTCACAAGGCTTAAGATGCTCAATCATCACCTGCATTATTTCACCAACTAGAGGCGCTGCTGGATCAAATGTATCAACACGGATTTTTTCTTTTGTTTGTTGATCAAACATAATGTGAAACAGATCGTCACCGTCGTGCCATACTCTAAATTCAGCACGTTGGCGGTAGTTAGTTGGCTCTGAGCTAAATACTTCTAGTTGCTCCACACCAAAACGTTGGAATTGTGCACTAATACGCTGCTCTTTTTCACTTAACTGCGTTTGGTACTGTGTGGTATCTATTTTAATAACTGCCATTAACGCTACTACCTTATCTAAGATCTGTTTATCGGCGCTATTGTAGGGAGCGCTACGTATTTGTCTAGTTTTGGCTAGCATTTATGCTGTTTTATTGCACATTGTACTTTAGTTTTTATTGTTATAGCCGATAATAAATTACGCACGCTTAGGAGACGAATCATGAAAATAGGTAACTATGGCTTTATGCCAAACAACAACATCAATAAATTCAATAATAAAGCTGATATACAGCAACCTACAATTACGTCTCCTCAAGATAGCTATCAACAACGAGGCCGAGAGTTGGCCGCAAAGGTACTTGGCGATAAAATGGCTGAGCAGCTTGGATTGCCTATCGCAGAAAAAAAAGCAGATAAACCACTATTTGATTTTAATGAAATAGTAAAAAACGTACTCGATTTTGTAAGTAGTGCTGTTAATAAAGCAAAAGCTAACGGCGCTGATGACGAAAAGCTCAAAGATATGTTAGGCGACGCGCGCAAAGGAGTCCAAATAGGGATTGACGACGCTGTTGATGAACTCAAAGGTACAGGCGTATTTAATGATGACATGGAAGAGGGGATTAATAAGTCCAAAGAGGGAATTTACAATGGGCTCGATAAGTTTGAAGAGTCGTTATTTAACCCACAACCTGCCAGCGTAAATATAAGCCAGGCTCAATATGTCAGTATGACGAGTAATGCAGAGTATAAATTTACCACCGCAGAAGGTGACGAGGTAAGTATTAGCTTTGCAGATGCATTTGAATCTCAATCGGCAAGTGGCTATCAGCAAAACAGTAATAGTGAGTCGTTTGCAAGCTCATCATCGCAATCTCGACAGGTATCATTTTCGATGTCGGTTAATGGTGACTTAAATGAGCAAGAGCAAGAAGCTATTAATGTAATGATGGAAGACTTACAAGATTTAAGTAAAACCTTTTTTGGTGGTGATTTAGATGAAGCATTTGAACAAGCGCAAGAGCTGAGTTTAGACAGCGATCAGCTGGTGGCTTTTTCTATGGATTTACGCCAAACAAAAACAATAGCAACAGTTAAAAGCTATGAAGAATATAGACCAGCACCAGAAAAACAAGTAGCGGAGGGTTTAGCTCCTTTTAATGACGACCTTAAAAATGCTTTTGAAAAAGCGGGTGAGCTTGGATTACAAAATCAGCTAGCTGGCATTCTCCAATGGTTAAATCAAGATCAGGAACAAATAGATAAGTTAGTAGATTACACAAAGTCTATGTTCGAAAACCTTAATCAGTTAAATTCGGCGGCCGACAGGCTTACGGATTTAGAAACCACGCAAAGTTAAACTACTTTCTTTTATAAATACCTCATGGCAAACTGCCGTTCTTAAAGTAAAGTGGGAACGGTAGTTTGTCAGCGCATATAATGGTCTTTGATTCAGGTATTGGTGGAACTACTGTACTTGAGCATATAAAGCACAGTATCCCCAATGCTCAGTACAGTTATTTTATGGATAATGCATTACTACCTTATGGTGCTCAATCCCAAAAAACCATCATTAACCGATTATGCTCACTTATTCATTTCATCAAAGCTAATACGCTTAACGTTGATTTAATTGTAATAGCGTGTAATACCGCTTCTACATCTGCACTTAGCGCTGTTCGCCAAATGACAGATATTCCTATAGTAGGTGTTGTGCCAGCAATAAAACCTGCGGCAGAGTTAACACGTTCAAATCATATTGGCTTATTAGCCACACCGGCAACGGTCGCCAGTTCATACACTAAAACATTAATTACTGAGCATGCACGTAATGTAATCGTTAATCTATATAGCAGTGTGGAGTTAGTAACTTTAGCTGAGCAATACTTTTTTACAGAGTCTTTGGATACAAACAAGTTGCATCAAGTGCTTGATGACCTACATATAGATAAAACTATAGATGTACTTGTATTAGGATGTACGCACTTTCCAATATTAGCAGAGCCTATTAGTCAGTATTTTGAAGGGAATGTAAAATTACTTGATTCAGGTGTAGCGATAGCAAACAGAGTCAACTACCTACTTAACCAACTTAACTTCTGTGTGAATAAACTAACAGACATAAAAAAGCCGCTGCAATATTATGCAACGGCTGATGTGTTTAGCAATAAGCTAGCGGTAAAGCTAGTTACACTGACTGATCCGTCTCAGTACGTAGAGCATTAGAATCATCTTCTTGTTTTTGTTTTGCTTCACGTACCTTTAAAGTACGTTGTTGGAACTCGCTATCGTTCAAGTTAGCAATTGCATTGTCTGCATCAGCTTGCGCCATTTCAACAAAACCAAAGCCACGACGTTTGCCAGTATTCTTATCCTTTAATAAACGAACATTGAATACTTTGCCTTGTTCTTCAAATAATGCACGAACCACACCTTCGTTTGCACGATAAGGAAGGTTACCAACATAAAGCGTTTTTGTTTTAACTTCAGCTTCTTCAGTCACATCAGATGATATTGCAGCAATAGCAATTGCACCTATTAATAAACCAGCACCAAATAGTAATGCAGGGTTTAAAGCTAAGCCGCCTAAAGCAAACTCAACAACAACAAAACCAACTACAGCAAGAATAACAGAGAAGATAAAAGATTTTTGATCGGGTAATTTCATTTTAGATCTACCAATAAACAGGAAATAAACATTAATTTAACATTGTGAACTTGCTATCTTAACGTCTAAATCAAACATAGCAATGATATTTGTATTAAATTATAAATAAGAGCACAAAAAAGCATCACCTTAGGCGGGGTTTCATATAGTTTTACGTAGTTTTGTTCTATTTTTGTTCGAACAGTAAAAAGATCTAAAAAAAGGGTTGATCTGTTTT
>NZ_WTKT01000031.1:0-26641 GCF_011378685.1 Pseudoalteromonas sp. C8 | reverse complement strand
CTAACATACGCTAAAGAGGGCAAACAACCAAAACAACTCCTGTGCTTTGCAGGCATGCCACGTCAAATAATGCCAAAAGGGCTACCGTTTGAGCTTAAGTCGTACCTTGAACTTGTTGAATTAACAGGACGTTGTATACGAGAAGACAAGCGCGGGCATATTGATAATATGAACCTTCCCTTGCTTGAAAGGCTTAACATATCCCCAGAAAACTGGTTAAAACTCACAACACAATTTACGCGCGTATTCCATGGGGCAGTAGGCAGGCCCAGCTCACAAATAAGCTACTGTGAAAACTTAAAGCGAAAGCGGCGAGCGAATATCAGTAACTGCGAAAAGCTACTGGCATAAAGCTTCAACTATTCATTAATAAATCATAACTGCATCATGCAGGCATTTTCATGCGTGTAATTTAGATTAAGAGCGCTAGTGACTTATTTGATGTATGAAATGAAAGCAACCCGGCGATAAAAGATAAATTCCTAACCTAAAAATTAAATTTAATAGTAACGTTTTGTTTGTTCGATTAGAGTGGCTGTCAAGTTTAGTTTCTTCGATTATAACCTTGGTCGGTTTATGTCGGTTGACCCCTTGATACAGTCGCCAACCAATAGCCAAAGTATTAACCCTTATTCTTACATAATGAATAATCCGCTCAGTGGGACTGATCCAACTGGGTATTCTAGTTGTAGTGTAGATGATGCCGCAGGGTGCCAAGACGTTGCAGAAGATCTGGGTAAAGGCGAAACAGCCGATGTAACACAAAAGCAATCTGTCACAGGTTCTCGCATAAAACGCAATGTGAAAGTCGGTACAATGACAGGTAACGGTAATGGCACGGTTAATATTCAGATAGGCAATATGTCTGCGACAGCCGATATAGGTGCACCATCAAGTACTTCAAAGCGCCCTAATGTAAATGTAGATGGTAACAATGTAACTCGTACAACTGAAAGTCCACTTGATGATTTTTCGCCTGAGGAATTAAAAGGTACTAACTTTAATGTTCTATGGGGACAAGACTACTCAGGTGAAGGTGGAACAGAGAGAATGTTTGCCGACTACGAGTACCTCAGCGGCATTTACGACAAGGTTGTAGCTGATAGGTCTTGGGGCGAGAAGCTGTTTTATGGCGCATTTGGCGACCCCAATGCACCACAACTTCCAATACTAGAGGCAGGAGTAGGAAAAGGTGTTAGGATTGCAGGTTCTTTAGCTGCGAGGTGGTTGAGTAAAGGACCTAAGAATACAAGCGTATACCTTGGTATCAAAGGTGGCAAAGATGTCTACGTCGGCATTACTCGTCAAGCTATAAACATAAGGCAAGCTCAACATGGTTCTTCAAGATTTACCTTAGAACGGGTAACCAGTTACTCGCTAACAAGAAACCAAGCTAGAGCGGTTGAGCAAGCTTTAATTTTGCGCAACCCTCAATACTTAAATAAAATCAACAGCATAAGCTCTAAGCGCCCCATTTATAATCACGCTGTAAAATGGGGGGATGAATTTTTAAAGGGTATGGGATTATAAATGACAAACATGAAAGTATTGAAGAAAACCAAGCAAAAACCAATGCTCGGAGATATTTTTTCATTTCAAATATTAGACGGCAAGTTTCATTGGGGACGGGTCGTAAGTTTGACTGCCAACGTTGGGGGCTTTGATAATTGTGTGCTCATTTACATATATGAAACGCAAACTGAAGATAGCGATGAAATCCCCGCATTAACAACTTCAGACTTGTTACTCCCTCCAATTGCGACGAATGAACTACCGTGGAAAAAAGGGTACTTTAAATTAGTTGATAATATGGAGCTTAAAAGAGAAGACTTTCTGCCGGTGCATTGCTTTAAAAGTGTATTAAGAGGAACTTACTTTGATGATAAGGGTAATCAGTTAGATAAAGCATACGAACCTTGTGGCATCAATGGCTTGGATAGCTATAGAAGCATAGATGATAAAATTAGTGAAGCTATTGGCTTAGAGCTAGCCCCTGATTAAACCTCAAACGGGAAGCTCAAAATAAGAATAGCAATTAGGGACGCGTTTTGTCTCTTTATTGCCGAACCAAAAAGCTATCAAGTGCGCATTTTATCTAGTAGAACTGCGCACTTGCTAACAATTAACAGTGACACCCATCCTAAATTTTGCACTTTTTGAAGTTAAAGGCTAGCCTTTGTTTAGTGCAAAAAAAAAGCAGAATGTCTTATGGCTATCGCGAGAAAACGTCAAGTAAGTTTGGTTGATACAAAATACTACCATTGTATTTCACGTTGCGTGCGCCGTGCATTTTTATGTGGGGAGGACCGTTTTACAGGCAAGTCTTATGAACATCGACGAGGCTGGGTTGAAGATAGGTTGCTCGTATTAGCAAAAATATTTTGCATTGATGTATGTGCTTATGCAGTAATGAGTAATCATACCCATTTAGTACTGTATGTTGATGATAAAAACGCGAATAGGCTAAATGATAAAGCGATTGTTATTCGCTGGCACAAGCTGTGTAAAGGCACTGTACTTACGCAAAAATACATGGAGGGCGAAAAGCTAAGTAAAATAGAACTCATATTTTTTAATCAAACAGTAAAAGAATATCGAGAGCGCCTATCAAGTATTAGCTGGTTTATGCGGTTGTTAAATGAAGATGTTGCCCGCAGAGCAAATAAAGAAGACAACTGCACAGGCAGGTTTTATTCGCAGCCATCCTTGGCGCTCACCCTTCGGGCCGCCTAAGGCGTTCAAAGTTGTTCCATACAACTTTGTGGGAAGGTCGCCTTTTCTTAAATAAAGAGTAATCGCAAGCATTATTAGATGAAGCAGCCCTTGCTGCCTGCATGGCGTATGTAGACTTAAACCCCATCAGAGCAAAAATGGCAAATACACCAGAAGAATCTGACCATACCAGCGTTCAAAAGCGACTAACATACGCTAAAGAGGGCAAACAACCAAAACAACTCCTGCGCTTTGCAGGCATGCCACGTCAAATAATGCCAAAAGGGCTGCCGTTTGAGCTTAAATCGTACCTTGAACTTGTTGAATTAACAGGACGTTGTATACGAGAAGATAAGCGAGGGTATATTGAGATTACACACTTGCCTTTACTAGAAAGGGTGAATATATCTCCAGAAAACTGGTTAAAGCTTACAACCCAATTTACGCGCGTATTTCATGGCGCAGTGGGCAGGCCAGCGTCACAAGAAGGTTATTGTGAAAACTTAAACCGAAAGCGGCGAGCGAATATCAGTAACTGCGAAAAGCTACTGGCATAAAACTTAAACTATTCAGTACGAAATTAAAACTGAAAATATGCAGTCATTTTCATGCGTGCAATTTAGATTTAATAGGCTAATGATTTATTTAATGGATGAAATGGAAATAACCTGGTGTAGTGGCATAGTGATTTTGACCACTATTTACATACAAACTTGTATAAAACCAAGTGGAGCTTTTTTATGCCTTAGTTTTATTAAAAACGTCCACTAATGTTAAACTACAAAAAACTTAATTACTTAATATAGCTATGGCATTTTATATTCCTTTATTACAACCTCACTTTAAGCACATTGAAATTGGCGATACGCTTACATCACTTTGGAGTGGATGTGGCAGTATTGTGCAGTGCCAGCTTGATGATGAGCCATGTGTTATTAAAGCTATTAAAATACCCAGTTATATACACCATCCTAAAATTAAACAAAGCGAATTTGCGCTTAAAAGAAAGCAGCACTCATATAGTGTTGAATACACATTTTATAAGCTTTATAGCCAGCATTTACCAGTACATGCGCATAGTATTGAATGTATAAGTGCAATTAATAAAGGTGATGAATATGCGCTGGTGTTTAAGGATTTCACCAAACATGGGTTTACTCAAGCAGGGCCACAACATGTTAAAGCTATATTAAAGTGGCTTGCACACTTTCATGCGTTTAACTTAAGTAAACCCGCTGATGGGTTATGGCAGCAAGGCAACTACTGGCATTTAAGCACGCGCCCAGATGAGTTTAATAAACTAAAAGATAACCTTGATAAAAAGTCCGATATTAAAAATGCTGCACATAAAATAGATGAGCAACTACAAAGTTGTGCGTATAAAACGCTGATTCATGGCGATGCAAAACTTACTAACTTTGCAGCAAATGAGCGCGATGAAATACTCGGTTATGATTTTCAGTATATAGGTGCAGGTTGCGGGATAATTGATGTAATGTATTTTATGACCAGTTGCTTAAGTGATGCACAATTACACGAGTGCGCTGATGAGTACCTTGCGTATTATTTTGACAATTTAAATACTGCTATTACTACTTATCATCCTACAGCACCAGCAGGTAAAATAGCTGACGATTGGCTCGCTTTATGGCCTGCTGCATGGGCTGACTTTTATCGATTTTTAGCTGGCTGGAGCCCCGAGCACCAAAAAATAAACAGTTATATGCAACAGCAAGTAAACAGCTGGTTAGCGAGTAACATTTAATAAACACAACGGGTTGATGGCTTGCATAAATATCAAGCAAAACAATGCATTTTGGCACGATGTATGAAAATCTCTTTAAAACTACAGGTCAAATGACCTTTTTTAATATAAAATACTGCAAATTCTTGTATCAGTAGGTTTATATCATGGCAATTCACGTTATTTCTCACCCTCTTGTTCAACATAAACTAGGCCTAATGCGAGCGCATGGTATTAGTACTAAAAGCTTTCGTGAATTATGTTCTGAAGTTGGAACCTTATTAACCTACGAAGCAACTAAAAACCTACAGTTAGAAGATAACGAAATTACAGGCTGGGATGGCAATAAATTAAAAGTAGAGCATATTAAGGGTAAAAAAATTACCGTAGTGCCTATTTTGCGTGCTGGTCTTGGCATGATGGATGGTGTTATGCAGTTATTACCAGCCGCTAAAGTAAGTGTGGTTGGTCTTGAACGTAACGAAGAAACACTAGAACCAGTACCATATTTTGAAAAGCTAGTAGGTAATATTGATGAGCGCTTAAGCTTAGTTATTGACCCTATGCTTGCAACGGGTGGCTCAA
This sequence comes from Pseudoalteromonas sp. C8, assembly GCF_011378685.1. NCBI lineage: Bacteria > Pseudomonadati > Pseudomonadota > Gammaproteobacteria > Alteromonadales > Pseudoalteromonadaceae > Pseudoalteromonas > Pseudoalteromonas sp. C8. Next base: position 21,600 of record NZ_WTKT01000031.1, on the reverse strand, counting down.
TGATTGCCACAATCGATATGCTTAAAAAAGCAGGCTGTAAAGAAATCAAAGTAATTGTACTCGTTGCAGCACCAGAAGGTGTTGAGAGAACACTTGCCGCTCATCCAGATGTAGAAATATTTACAGCCTCAGTAGATAGCCACTTAAACGAAAAGGGCTATATTATCCCTGGTTTAGGCGATGCGGGCGACAAAATATTCGGTACTGTTTAGGAGTCTTAAGTGCAAAATAATGACACCTTTTCAATAAAAACTATTTTAACGGGCGCGCAAATGCTGTTTGTAGCATTTGGTGCGCTGGTATTAGTGCCGCTTTTAACGGGCTTGGATCCTAATGTTGCGCTTTTTACCGCAGGCATTGGTACTTTGCTGTTTCAGGTAGTGACTAAAGGCCAAGTGCCTATATTTTTAGCTTCATCGTTTGCCTTTATTGCACCTATTATTGCCGCTGTGCAAATGTGGGGCGTGCCGGCCACTATGGGCGGCTTAATGGTGGCAGGCTTTGCATATATGCTTTTAAGTTTATTAGTGAAATTTAAAGGCGTTGCAACGCTTCATAAAATTTTACCACCTGTGGTTGTAGGCCCAGTAATTATGGTTATTGGCCTTGCGCTAGCACCTGTTGCTGTAAATATGGCGATGGGTAAAAGTGGCGACGGCAGTATTCAAATTATTGATTACACCAGCGCTATTTATATTTCGTTGTTCTCGTTAGTGGTTACGCTTATTTTTGCAGTATGGGGAAAAGGTGTATTTAAGCTTATACCTATATTAGCAGGGGTTGTAGCGGGTTATTGTTTATCGCTTGGTATGGGCGTTGTGCAATTTGACGCAGTGACTAACGCACAGTGGTTTGCTGTACCAAACTTTACTTGGCCTGAGTTTAAATGGCAGGCTATTTTGTTTATGGTACCTGTAGCAATAGCACCTGCAATTGAGCATATTGGCGATATGATGGCTATTAGCCAAGTAACCAATAAAGACTTTTTGAAAAAGCCTGGGCTTCACCGTACTTTGTTTGGTGATGGCCTTGCGACTTCTGCGGCATCATTATTTGGTGGCCCGCCTAACACTACTTACTCAGAAGTAACGGGGGCAGTTATGCTTACCAAAAACTTCAATCCTAAAGTAATGATGTGGACAGCTGTTATTGCCATTATTTTAGCGTTTGTAGCTAAAATGGGATCTGGTTTGCAAACTATTCCTGTGCCAGTAATGGGCGGAATTATGATCCTACTCTTTGGCTCTATTGCTGTAGTGGGTTTAAATACATTAGTTAAGTCGGGCGATGATTTAACCGCGCCGCGTAACTTAAGTATTGTTGCACTTATTTTGGTGTGCGGTATTGGTGGTATGCATATTGGTGGCAGCCAATTTAGTTTAGAGGGCGTAAGCCTCTGCGCTATTTTAGGAATAGTACTTAACTTAGTATTACCAAAAGCAGAACCTGAAAAAGTTTAATTTTGTACATTAGGTAAATAGATTGCACCATGATAGCGCATTTTGAATGCGCTATTTTTTTAACCTATTAATAAATATATAAAAATAATAATGGTCTAGTACCTGCATTTAACTCCCAGACGCATTGTATGCAAAGGAGTAACTATGTCAGAGGCCAATATTGTGGATATAACCCCGTTTTTAGCAAAACACCAACTGCCTTTAAAGTATCAATATTTGAGTGAGCAATATTTTGTTCCACTCGCGCATGACATCCTCGAATCTAAAAAAACAAATACTCCTATTTTTGTTGCCATAAATGGATGCCAAGGCTCAGGAAAAACAACACTCGCTGATTTTTTAGTTACCTGGTTTTCTAAAAACACACCACTTAAAAGTGTTGCATTGTCTATTGATGACTTTTATTTAGCAAAACAAGCACGTAGTGAACTTGCCAAAGACGTACATCCTCTTTTTACTACTCGCGGAGTACCGGGTACTCACGATGTAGCGTTAATGAATAGCACAATAACTAACTTACTGGCAGGAGAGGTAAACGTACCGCTTCCACGTTTTAATAAACACGAAGACGACTGCGTGCCAGCAAGTGATTGGCTAACAAACGAAAAGCCAGTTGATATTGTTATTTTAGAAGGGTGGTGTGTAGGCAGTGAGCCACAACCGTTGTTTTCATTGAGTGAGCCGCTTAACGAGTTAGAGCAACAATTTGATAAAGAAGGCGTTTGGCGCCGCTGTGTAAACAGCTGTTTGGCAAACGAATATAAAGCCGTTTTTAACCTAATTGATTATACCGTTATGCTAAAAGCACCGAGTTTTAGTGATGTTTTTACATGGCGACAAGAGCAAGAACAAAAGTTAATAGCCAAAAAAGGTGAAGGCTCAGGCACCATGACTAACGAGCAATTGGTGTATTTTATTTCTCATTTTGAGCGCATTACGCGTGAGAACTTAAACACACTGAGCGCTAAAGCAAATGCTTTAATTGAACTTGATAGCAACCGCGATATTAGCGGTATGCACCTAACGAGTGATGACACACTTCAACCCATTATTTTTACAGATTTGGACGGCACATTACTCGATCATGCCGATTACAATACCAATAATATCAGTGAGTTATTACAGCAGCTGCAAAATGCGCATATTCCGGTGGTGTTTAATACCAGTAAAACTTTTTGCGAAGTCATTGAGCTTAAAAATGATTTAAATATTCAACAGCCTTTTATTGTAGAGAACGGCGCAGCAGTATTTATTCCAGAAGACTATTTTGAATTAAAGCCTATTGGTTGTAAAAAAGTAGGCGCGTACTGGTGTTATGCAATGGCAAAGCCGCTATCGAGTTTATTAAAGGACTTAAATACTTTAAAGGCAGATTATAAAGCACATTACAAATTGTTTAGTGATTTATCGAGTGAGCAAATATCAGAGCTTACCGGGCTAGACGATGCGCAAGCAAGACGTGCACAAACACGCGATTATTCAGACCCTCTTTATTGGTATGGCAACGACGAATTACTCACCGCCTTTGTAAATGATGTAGAAGCACTCGGTTACGATATAAAAATTGGTGGGCGCTTCATTCATATTGCTAAAAATACCGATAAAAGCGCTGCACAGCAGTGGTTAGTTAAACAGTTTACCCATCATTTCAGAAAGCCTCTCACGGTCATTGCACTTGGTGATAGCGATAACGATAAGCAAATGTTAGAGCATGCAAATATCGCCATTATTATCGCCAACCCGGCGAGTAAAAAGCCGGTTAAATTGTCGCACAACAAAGCACGATACTCTCAATCGCCAGCACCGCTGGGCTGGATTGAAGAAATAACATCGTTGCCGTGCATTAGCAGTATTTTAAGTATTTCTGAGGAGCAAAAGTCTCATGGCTGATTTTTATCAAAATGGCATTATTACTACATTACATAACATTGCCGACAGACCAATTGAAGATCTAGAAAAAGAGTTACTTACTTTTAGTAAGCAGCGCCCAATGGGATTAATACTTCCTTCGTTATTTAGTGAGCTTGAAGGCCCTGCGCTGCAAAATATAGTTAGTGAGTTGCGTGAAGTACCTTATTTATCACAAATTACCATAGGTTTAGATAGAGCCGACGAAGCACAGTACCGCCATGCACTTGGCTTTTTTAAAGAGCTAAACCAAAACCACAAAGTATTATGGAACGACGGCCCACGCTTACAAGCACTCGATAAAGAATTACAAGAGCTAGGGGTTGCACCTCGCGAGCTTGGTAAAGGCCGTAATGTTTGGTATTGCATGGGCTATAAATTAGCAACAGCGGAAGTAGAGTCTATCGCGCTGCATGATTGCGATATTTTAACCTACGACAGAAGCTTACTTGCGCGTTTAATTTACCCTGTTGCGCATCCGCGTTTTAACTATGAATTTTGTAAAGGATTTTACCCGCGTACTGCTAATGGAAAAATTAATGGCCGTGTATCACGCTTATTAGTAACGCCATTACTTCGCTCGTTTAAAACAATTTTAGGTAATACAGACTACCTTGAATACATGGATTCGTTTAGATACCCATTAGCAGGGGAGTTTTCGTTTAGACGCGATGTATTAAATGATATTCGCATTCCAAGTGACTGGGGCCTTGAAATTGGCGTGCTTAGCGAAATGTATCGTAACTACTCCCATAACCGCTTGTGCCAAGTAGATATCGCTGATAATTACGATCATAAGCACCAAGAACTGTCACTTGATGACCAAAGCGCAGGCTTGTCTAAAATGTCGATTGATATTACTAAGGCATTATTTAGAAAGCTGGCTACACAAGGCGTTACCTTTACCAGCGAAACAATTCGTTCATTAAAAGCGACTTACTACCGTATCGGTCTAGATTTTATTGAAACCTATCACAACGATGCGTTAATGAACGGGCTAACGCTTGATGTACACCAAGAAGAAAAAGCAGTAGAAATGTTTGCGCAAAATATTATGGAAGCAGGGCAACACTTTTTAGAAAACCCAATGGAAGCGCCATTTGTGCCAAGTTGGAACCGTGTTGTATCAGCAATGCCAGACGTACTTGAGCGCTTAAAAGAAGCCGTAGAGCTAGATAACGAAGAATATAGTTAACCTGCGTGCAGGTTAACTAGCCTATAAGTCTAAACAATAAATATTAGGGGCGCATGTGAGCACAGTTAGCGAATTATTTTTACAACGAGTAGAGCAACATCTTCATATTATTTATGAGGGGGTTGAGCTGCCTTTATCGGTTACTGAGCTTGCTCAGCAACTCATTAAAATTATATTAGGTAGCAATGCACTGCGCGACCCGACCCCCCATACAAACCGGTGGGATGAACAAGATATAGTATTGATTGCTTATGGCGACTCTATTATTAAACACGATGATAGCGAATTTGCTGTATCGAGCCCAATGGAGGCACCGCTTAAAACACTACACCGGTTTATAAAAGAGCAATGTGATATGCAGTTAAATGCGCTGCATATATTGCCATTTTACCCGTATAGCTCAGATGAAGGCTTTGCCGTAATGAACTACGTGCAAGTGAATGAGTCGTTAGGTGATTGGGGAGATATTCAAAACATCGCTAAAGACGTAAAGTTAATGGCAGATTTAGTTATTAACCATTGCTCAAGCAGAAGCGTATGGTTTGAGAACTTTTTAAACGATTTACACCCTGGTAAAGACTACTTTAAAACGGCCAGCTTAACGGATGATTTAAGCCAAGTTGTCCGCCCGCGAACCTCATCGTTATTAAATACTGTAACAACGCCAAGCGGTGAAAAACACGTATGGTGTACGTTTAGTCACGATCAGGTTGATTTTGACTTTGGCAATCCTGATGTACTTAAAGAGTTTGTGGGAATAATTAGGCATTATTTAGACAATGGCGTACGTTTATTTAGACTCGATGCGGTTGCATTTTTGTGGAAACAGCTTAATACAAGTTGTATTAACTTGCCGCAAACACATGAAGCCGTAAGGCTAATGCGAACACTTATTGAGCACGCAGAGCCCAGCGTAGTTATAATTACCGAAACCAATATTCCAAACCAAGAAAACCTGTCTTATTTTGGTAATGCCAACGAAGCGCACAGTATTTATAACTTTGCCTTACCGCCATTGTTGCTACACACATTACTTAGCGGCGATAGCACAGCAATTAAGCATTGGATGATGAGTATGCCGCCTGCGCAAAATGGTACTGCATACTTTAACTTTATAGCTTCGCACGATGGAATAGGGCTCAGACCAATTGAAGGTTTACTACAACCCAGCGAAGTGGCGTCACTAGTAAGTACAACCATGCAGTTTGGTGGTCGTGTATCTATGCGTACAAGTAACGATGGCACACATACACCGTACGAGCTAAATATTGCTTTATTTGATGCACTACAAGGGACGCACAATGGCCCCGATAAGTTTGGCCTTGAGCGATTTATGTGTGCTCACGCAATTATGTTTGCACTTGAAGGTATCCCAGGGCTTTATATTCATAGTTTGTTGGGTACAACTAACGATTACGACCGATTTGAAAATTCACAGCATAACCGCGCTATAAATCGTCATCGTTGGCAAGAGTCAAAGCTACTGGCTGCAATTGGTGAAAAGTATAGTCATCATCATAAAGTGTTTAACGGCATAAAAAGCTTATTGGCAGTACGCAAAAAGCAGAGTGCCTTTCACCCCAATGCTACACAGTTTACGCTGCATTTAGCAGGCGGGTTGTTTGGTTTTTGGAGACAAAGCATTGACAGGCGCCAAAGTATATTTTGTGTTTATAACATTAGCGATAAACCACAAACGCTCACATTGGCCGACTTAAACTTAATTAACACCCAAAAGTGGTTTGATTTGGTGGCAAATAAAACGATTGAAGAAAGCCAATTAACGATAGAGCTAGAACCATACCAAAGCGTGTGGCTGAGTAATATTAAATAATACCTATTAAAAAGGCTCGCACTGCGAGCCTTTGTTTTAACTAGGGCGTGTTGATCTTTGTGGATTGAAATTTGTTCAATCTAGGGGCGATTAAATCGCGACGCGAGGTTTGTAACCTAGTGGGCTAAGTAAAAACCGAGCAACAAAGAGTTAATCGTCCCTAGAAAGAACCCTTCGGGCAGCGCATGTTTGGTATTTATGCTGCGTTATCGCCTATTTATGGGGAATAACCACACTACATAGGCTCTGCCTTGCCTAAAAACCAAACATACTGCTGCAAATTCACCCACCAATGATCAACACGCCCTAATAAGTTATTTTATTAATTATAAGCTGTAGCTTAAGTTAATGTAGCCAAAGCGGCCAATGTTATCGTAACTTGCGCTACCCGCGCTTGTACCACGTGAACCGTACGGAAGTTTACGGTTAAATACGTTATCAACACCTACTTTAACGCCTAAACCGCTATTAAAGTTGTAACCTACAGTCATATCAGTAATAAAGTATTTACCATAAGACATTTGATTACTTGGGTTAGGGTTGCTATCAAGTTCAAAATTTGTGTATAGCTCTACTTCACTCAAAAAGCGTGTTTCAACTGTTGAGAAAAAGTTATCCATAACATAACTTACAGATAAGTTAGTTTGCCACTTAGCTTCACCTGTAGTACCTGCGTATTCAATGTAGTTACTAGGGTCGTCTTGGAACGGGTAATCTTTACGTTCAATTAAGTAAGTACCAATTAAGCGTGTTTTAAAGCTACCTTCAAACGCGTCAAAATCGTAACCTAGTTCAAAATCCACCCCTGATGCTTTTTGGCCAGCAACATTTAATACAGAGTTTTGTATTAAAGTAATTTCGCCATTAGCATTACGTGTAATTAAGTTACAGTATTGATTGTTTATACCTGTTGCGCTATCAACACAGCGATCAAGAATGTCTTGCGCATTAATTGTGTCAATTGCATCTTCAAGTTCAATTTCCCAGTAATCAATAGTAAGTAGCGCATTTTCTAAAAACTCTGGTTGGTAAACAATACCTACAGTTGTACTTGTTGACTCTTCACCTTTTACATCGCGGTTACCACTGCTTAAACCATCTAATGAGGCTGCATCGTAACCTGAGTTAAAGTCACTCGCTACACCTAACGCGGCACAATTTGCAGTGCGGGTTGCTCCGTTTGATAAATCACCTAGGTTGTCAGCGCGACACGGGTCGTCTACATTGTAGAAAGTTTGGCTTGCTGCACCAAATACTTCACTAATGTTAGGCGCACGAAGCGCAGCAGATTGTGTTACACGTACACGTAGCTCATCATTTACAGTCCAATCAAGACCAAGTTTCCAGCTAGTTGCTTCGCCAATCGTACTGTAGTCAGCATGACGTACTGCAGTATCAAACACTAAGTCTTGAATAAGCGGTAAGTCAGTTAAAATTGGCATCGTCGCTTCAAAGAATACTTCGCGAACATTAAACGAGCCCTTATCTTCGCCCAGAGCGTTAAAGAAAGTACCTTCAGCGTTATCAGGCTCTTTAGTTTCGCTTTCTTCTTTACGGTACTCAGCACCAAATGCAACACCTACATAGCCTGCTGGTAATTCAAAAATAGCGCCATTAGCAAGTGAGCCAGAAATAACTGTTTGCTTAATAGTTGAAGTGCCAACAGATACCGTATTAATGTAATCAATGGCTTGTTGAGATGGCGAACCAAACCCCATAATATTTACAGGAACACAGCCATCAGCTTGGGCTGCAGCACTACGACATACTACGTTACCATTTGTATCTTCAACGGCATCAAGTGCATTAAAGTAGTTGGCTACAATCATGTTAGCGCCGTTTTCGCGCTCTAGATCAGTTTGGCCATAAACAACTGATGTATCTAATTCCCAATCTTCAAATACTGTGCCTTTTAAGCCGGTAACAAAGCGCGTTGTTTCACGCGTATTGTTTTCAATGCGGCGGCCTAGGTCGGTCATCATGCGGTTAACCATGATCGAATCAACACCTTGTTCTTCCATACGCGCTTTGATGGCTGGGTCTAGGTAAGGGTTGTCGATTTTAATGCTGTTTTCATCGTCAAAGAAGAAAAATGCAGGTTGCCCTATGCTTTCACCTTGGCTGTTTACATATTTAGCATCAAAGTAAACGTTTAAGTCGTCGGTAACATCGTAGTTAACTTTAAAGTTTACGTTGTAACGCTCAAACTCAGGTTGAATTTCTTCAAATTGACCTAAGTTGAAAAAGTCACATTCTGCACATGAATACAAATCTACATTATTACCTATGTATAAATCACGGGCGCTGCTATCAGGGTTAAAGCTATTGATAAACTTAGTTGAATCTTCGAGTGCGTAAACACCCGCGTTATTAATAGCGTAATAACCTGCATTTGGCGTTAAAATTTTATCAGGAAAGTCTAAGCTATTTGTATCTTCACCAGGTAAAACTTCTCTGCGTAAACTACTAAACGAAGTGCTAGTCCAAGGGTGATCAAGCGCGTTTAATGAATCCTGGCCTGAGTACTCAATAGCAAAAGCTGCATTACCACGATCGTTATCAAAGTTAGAGCCGTATGAGAACGTCGCTTTTTCGTTGTTGTAGCTGCTTAAATCGGCAAAACCACGTGTAACGCTAAAGTCCATGCCTTCAATGTTGTCTTTTAATATAAAGTTAACAACACCTGTTACCGCATCAGCACCGTATACAGCAGATGCACCACCAGTAATTATCTCTACACGTTCAACCCATACACTTGGAATAGTGTTGGTATCTACAGATTGAGAACCTGCAGAGCTTGATACATGACGCTTACCATTTACAAGTACCAAAGTACGATCTGTACCCATGTTACGTAAATCAAGAATATTTAAACCCGCAGTACCAATAAAACGGCCTGAGTTAGCCATAGAATATGTATTGCCAAGTGCAGGTAAGTTATTTAGCGCTTCACCAATGTTTACAGCGCCAGTGTTCATTAGCTGCTCGCCACTGATAACTGTAACAGGTGCAGGCGCAATCGCACCTTCACGTAAAATACGTGAACCCGTTACTTCAACACGTTCAATTTTTGTTGCTTGCTCATCTTGTGCAAGCACAGAATTACTTGCTGTTGCAGCAGCAGTAATTAATGCACATTTAATGCTAGTAGAAAGTAAATTATGACGTTTCATTTGATTCCCAGAGAACATTTTATAGTAATTAAATACAATGTAGTTTTATCCAAATGCAGTTTGTATTTGGATAAAGCCCTATAACTTTTTTATGAGGGCGACGATTATTGCATGCTGATTATTTTATTAAAAGGAGCTAACTCACTGTAAAATAAGCAACTTGAAATAACCTGAAGAACTTTTATTGTGTTTTTTGGTATTAATTACAAAGGCTCTTTAAACGATTTACTGAGGTGTTTTTACATTTAGTTTTTCTTATATATTTTAGTTATTAACATTGGTTTTTATTTGTTAAATTTTCAGTTGTTTTTTAAGTCAATTTTTTGCGGTTTATAATTATTCACATATAAATTTTTATTTATATGAAGTTGTCAGCGAGTGTTATATGTACTTATTTGTAAAGGTTATGTGTGTTATTACTCTTTTAAAGTGATTTTTATTAGGTGTTTTTTATTCAAAAAAATCGTTATTTGAATATTTTTCACTATTGCGGCTTTAAAATGATTAATTTGTAAACCCCCTTTACAGCTCAAAGTGCTCATAACAGCTCATAACAGCTCGTAAAGTTACTTTGCTACGTAAACTTGATACAATTTAGGTGTTTTTAATTAATAGGTTTGACCATGAAGTATTTAGTTATTATTTTTACCTTTGCGTTTAGTTCAATGTCTTTTGCGCAGCAAGAAGTCGATCTTGAAGTAAATATGAAAAACACGGGCCTTGCATATAAACAAGCGGTGCAGGCAACTCAACTTAGTGAATTTAATACTGCGATTGATGAATTTATAAAGCTGGTTAAAGTGAGTAAAACAGGTAAGTTTTACAAAAAACCTGAGCAGTCATTGCAGGGCCTTGATAAAGTGATTGCTCAAGCTGAACTTGCAAAAAAAGCAGCAAACGAGCAGGGGCTAAGTGCGGCAAAAGAACCACTGAAAAATATAGATAATTTACGTAAAAAATATCATGAGTTACACGAGCCTCCAGGGTTCTTTGAATTACTGTTCGGTTCATAAACCTAGACTATATGTATCTTTAGTAGCTACTTTTAAGCTAATTGCGTTAAAGGTATCTGCAGCAATAAATATAAGGAAACACAATGGAAATTTCAGTTTCAATGTTAGAAGGCCAAAAGCAAAGCGCTAAATTTGGCGACCTAGAAGTAATAAGCGATCAAAGCGTAAACGCTGGTGGCAATGCAGAGTATCCAGAACCGTTTGATTATTTTTTAGTAAGTATGGTTTTATGTGCAGGTTTTTATGCGCGTAAGTTTTGCGAGCAGCGTGATATTTCAACGCAAGGTATGACGCTTACTCAAAATAACGAAAATGTAGATGACAACGGTAAAAAGCTATTTTCAATTGAGATTAACTTACCAGAAGGCTTCCCTGATAAATATAAAAAGGCGCTTATTGCAGCCGTTAATACCTGTACGGTAAAAAAAGTAATTCAGGCAGTGCCAGAGTTTTCAGTAGTGGTAAAATAGTCCCCCCTAAATTAGGTAGCTTAAGCAAGCTACCTAATTATATGTTGAGCATCCCCGTTTAACTTATTTCTTTTTCATTCCTTGTACTGCTTTAAAGCGTGGGTTGTTTTTACAAATTACAAATACGCGGCCTTTGCGTTTTACAATTTGACACCCCGGACGTTGCTTAGCACTTTTAAGAGAGCTTAATACTTTCATACCTTTTCCTTTTTAACAGTCGATAAACTTTTAAAACGACGATTAAACTGCGCAACGCGGCCATCTGTAGCGGTTGTTTTTTGCTTGCCTGTATAAAATGGGTGCGAGTCACTTGATACATCAATAGGTACGTATGGATATGTATTACCGTCTATTTCTACTGTGCGGCTCGTTTTTATGGTTGAGCCAATAATAAAGTAAGAATCGGCAGCGGTATCGTGAAAAGCAACCACGTGGTAATCAGGATGAATATTTGGTTTCATAATACGCCTCAATAAATGATATGTGATAGTATATCATTTTAATTTAACGTATTTATTCCCCCATTGCAAATTATTTAAATGTTCATCAAAAAGGCCGTAATTGCTGGCTATTTGCGCAAACAAATCAAAAAATAAGCACTTGAATCAAAAATGCTGGCTATTGGCGTTTAGGCTGTTATAACTATATTTAAGAGTTAAAACGTTAACAAATACGGTTATAAAGTTATTACAGAGGTTATGTATGAGTGACGCAACACAACAACAAGAACAAATAGATCAAGGGGTGATGGAAACCCTAAGAGAGCGCGACCACAGTACCTTGGCGCAACAAGTAAATCCTTTAACCTGCAACCACAATGATATTGTAGAGTTACTAGCAAGGTATATGGCACTAAGCGAGCAAGAAGATGATGAGCTGTTTGATGATTGGTTTGATAACCTAACTAAAGAGCAACATACTGTTTTAAAAGTATTTGAAGTTTACCGTGGACAATATGAGCACCAAAATTAAAGTGTTTATTTTTGTAAGTATGCCAAATCCAGTGGTTATTTAAATAAAACTAAATAGCCACTACTACTTTTTCATTAAAGAGTAGCTATGTTGTATCAACCACTACTCCCACCTGTTTAAATCATAATTTTTTGCGGATTGAATCTTATCTTTATTTAGGCACGACTTACTGATATTTATAAATATTTATTTATTGCTATTTTTAGGTAATGTTCTAGTTTGAATAGGCAGACTGTTTATAGTTTAAATAAGTTTATCGGATTATATACTCGAAAATATTAGCTCCAGTTTCGTAATTTATAAAACATTTAAAATTAATAGAGCTTTAATGATTAAACCTGAGATTCCAAATAACGAAGCTGAGCGATTACACGCGCTTAGAGCATTAAAAATTCTAGATACGTCTCATGAAGAGCGCTTTGATCGTGTTACTCGTATTGCCAAGCGTATGTTTAATGTTTCTATTTCATTGGTTACTTTGATTGACGAAGACCGCCAGTGGTTTAAATCAAGGCAGGGGCTTGATGCGCCTGAGCTTCCTCGCGAAACCTCATTTTGTGGCCACACCATAAATCAAGACGAGTTATTAATAATCCCAGATACAGCTCAAGACGAAAGGTTTTTTGATAACCCCTTTGTTACAGACGATCCTAAAGTACGCTTTTATGCAGGCTTTCCTTTAAAATTAAGGGAAGGAGTCATTATAGGCACTTTGTGCCTTGCCGATAATAAACCTAGACAACTCAATGATGAAGAAAAACAATTACTAAGAGATTTAGGCACGTTAGTCGAGCGAGAAATTCAATCAATTCAACTAGCCACAATTGATGAGTTAACAAGAATCTCTAATCGACGTGGCTTTTTAAACCTTGCCGAACATACGCTAAATGTATGTAGGCGAAACAAAGTATCAATGTCGTTTATTTTGTTTGATCTCAATAAGTTTAAACAAATTAATGATATTTATGGACACCACGAAGGCGATTTTGTATTAAATAAATTTGCACAAATTATGCTTAGTTCATTTCGTGATTGTGAAGTAATAGGTCGACTTGGCGGAGATGAATTTGTTGCGATGTTAAGCGACTCAGACGAGACAAAAGCAGAGTTTGTTTTACAAAGGTTTGCGGATGCAATAGAGCATGCTAATAATACCTTAAACAAGCCATACAAAATTGATTACAGTGTAGGAGTAACACACTTTAAACACGATACAGGTAAATCGGTTGAAGATATGATTCAAGATGCTGATGTTGCAATGTATCAGCAAAAAAAGCAGCAATCACTTTAGTGAGCTATTTAGTTTAATTGCTGCTTGAACTTCACTTAACTTCCTCATGCTAGTACGAACCTTATAATATGCCGTTATTCGCTATTGCAGTCATTTTTTGCCGCGGGTGATGCTAAAGACACATTTGGTTGCCAAACCCTGTTCCATATTTTATGAAGATTGTTTAAGTTTGGTCTTTGACTTATTTTTTCAAAGTTACCAATGCTCACTTCTAAATCATTTTTTTGACCCACTACAAAATTAAACACATAGTTGCACTCCATGCCCATACGTAAATCAGAAAGTACAATATTGCTTTGCTGTTGGCGCACCGAATAAAACCCTTTAGTAAACCACTGCAAGCGTTTTATAGCCCATTCATCGCTAATATTATTTAACAGTGAAGGCGTTGTTTGATAAGCCGTTAATGTAACATCGCTGGGTGCGTCAAATACTGATGCATAACCTTCGTAGTATTGTCCGTCAGACATCACAACAATACGCCACAGCAAAGTGGTTAGCGGAGCAGGCGTACTAACATACGCATTTACTGGTATTTGTCTGTTGTTGAGAGCCGTTTTTACTTTGTCATCAATATTTACTTTTAAAATTAAAGCGCAAAATAAATATAGACTACTTAAAACTAAAGCCGCTGCATTTATACGATAAGCCGTTGCTGCTTTTATTTTGGGTATTAGCGTACATATTACGCCAATTAATAAAGGAAGCGTGTAAGCGGGGTCAATAATAAACACACTAGAAACCGCAAAGGGGTACTCAGTAAAAGGCCAGAGTAGTTGTGTACCGTATACCGTTAGGCTGTCTAATAGGGCATGTGTAGATAAACTTAAAAATACTAGCCAAAACCAGCGCACTTTATAAATTTGCATTCCCGCGTGTACTTTTAATATTAGCCATACAATGAGCGGGCTAATTAATAAATGTATTAATAACGAATGGCTAAAGCCACGGTGATAAGTAAACGCTTCTACAGAGCCGCCATAAGGCAAAAATACATCTAAATCAGGAAGTGTGCCTAAAATGGCACCCCACAAAACGGCTTTTCGACCTATTTTATTGCCTAATACCGCATAACCTACAGCACTACCTAATGCTATCTGCGTTAAAGAATCCATTTTGATTAATACCTTTAATTACTACTTTTGTTATTTATACTTTTTGATTATTAAAAAGCGTCAAAAAATCATTTGAAATATTTAATAAGCATATTAATACCCAGAATTTATAAACTAAGCCTAGGCTTTATAAAATCTAAAAACGCTGTAATGCGAGACGATATCGCACTGTTTTTATAATACACGGCTTGTATAATTTCTCGGTTATTAGGTGAGCTAATTGCAGTGGGTAACACTTCAACTAATTTACCTGTTTTTAGGTCATTGCCAATCATAAAGTGAGAAAGTAGCGCAATGCCTTGGTTTGCAATGCACAGCTGGCGCACTGTTTCACCGCTGCTTGCGCTAAGCGAAAACGTAAATAAAGCGGGTTTTACTAGCGGCCAGGTGTTTAATTTAGGGGAGTCACTAAAACCAATTAACTTATGATTTTGTAAGTCATCAATTTGCGCAATTGCTTTGTTATTATTTATATATTCTGGGCTGGCTACAATACGCAACTGGCTGCTGCCAAGTCTACGAGCATGTAAGTTTGAGTCTTTTAAATCACCAATGCGTATGGCTAAATCGGTTTTATGTTCAAGTAAATCAATAATGCTGTCGTGCGAGGTTATATCAAGCGTTATGTGTGGGTATTGCTTAGCAAATTCACCAATTAAAGGCGTAAGTTGGTGCAATACAAAAGGGCTTGCCGCATCTATTCTCAGCTTGCCACTTGGCGCTTGTTTTAAAAGCTTTATGGCTTCTTCACCGGTATAAAGCGTATTTAACCCTTCGCGCGCATATTTTATAAAAGTATGGCCTTCTTCGGTAAGCTCTAATCGGCGTGTTGTTCTGTTTAGCAAAGTGCATTGCAATGTATTTTCTAGGCGTGATACCGCTCGCGACACTTTAGCCACCTGTTGATCGAGCAAATTAGCCGCTCCCGAAAAGCTTCCGCAATCTACTACCGTTATAAACGTTTCTAAATCTTCAGTTTTTGAATGAACAGCCATAAGTATACCAACACCATCTTTGCATTATTAACAAAAGTATTTTGTCACTAATGCTATTTTTTGCAAACGATATTTTAGCCAAACTACATTCTTCAAATATTAATGAGGATATAACTATGCCATTGGCTTTGTGGGCGCTTACCTTAAGCGCATTTGCAATAGGAACAACTGAGTTTGTAATAGTGGGATTAGTACCCACCATTGCAAACGACTTAGGCGTAAGCCTACCTTCAGCGGGTTTGCTTGTAAGTTTATATGCGGTTGGCGTTGCTATTGGTGCACCGGTGCTAACAGCTTTAACGGGTCGTTGGAATCGTAAAGTGGTATTAATAAGCTTAATGGGCTTGTTTGTTTTGGGTAACTTACTTGCTTGGCAAGCGCCAAGCTACGAAACATTAATACTTGCGCGCATTTTAACGGGGCTTGCCCATGGTGTGTTTTTCTCAATCGGATCGATGATTGCCACAAGCTTAGTAAGCAAAGATAAAGAAGCCAGTGCAATAGCCATTATGTTTACCGGGCTTACTGTAGCACTAGTAACTGGTGTGCCATTAGGTACATGGATTGGCCAACACTTTGGTTGGCGTGCAACGTTTTTAGTTGTGTCGGTATTAGGTTTAATTGCATTAATCGGCAGCTCTATTTTAGTGCCAAAAAACTTAAAACAATCAATACCTGCAACGTTTAAAGAGCAACTACAAGTAATCGTAAAACCGCGTTTATTACTCGTATATCTAATGACGATATTGGGCTATGGCGGCACGTTTACAGCGTTTACTTATTTAGCACCTATTTTAGAGCAACAAACAGGTTTTGCGCCTTCGGCTATTGCCTTAATAATGCTTGTTTACGGTGTATCGGTAGCAATAGGTAATATTTGGGGTGGAAAGTTGGCCGACAAACGCGGCCCAATTAGCGCACTGAGTATTATATTCAGTGCTTTGAGTATAATTTTACTGATATTTACCTTTACGATGGAATCAAAAATTGCCGCTGTACTTACTATTTTAGTCTGGGGCGCATTTGCTTTTGGCAATGTGCCAGGCTTGCAACTTTATGTAGTAAAGCAAGCACAAAAGCACACGCCCAATGCGGTAGATGTTGCATCAGGCTTAAACATAGCCGCATTTAATATTGGTATTGCACTTGGATCAATTATTGGTGGTAGCGTAGTAGAAAACATGACCCTACAAGATACAGCATGGATAGGCGCCGTTATCTCTGTTTTAGCACTTGGTGTTACACGTTACAGCGGTATGCTTGATAAACGTGAAATTCAGCAAGCGTAAACTATCTTCTGCTAAGGTTGAAACTAAAATTAATGACCTCATACCTATTATGAGGTCATTAATTTTTAAGTGACAGTTGTAATAAGAAGTAAAAGGTGTATTTCGTAAAGCTTTAAAAGAGCTTGTTTTTAACCGATTATTTTATAAGGATAGAGCCATGACACAACGTGTAATTGAAATGCCAGATTTAGGTATGGGAACATTCCGTTTAGAGGGAGACACTGCCTATAACTCAGTAAAAATGGCGCTCGAAGTTGGGTTTCGCCATATTGATACCGCACAAATTTATGGCAACGAAGAGCAAGTAGGCCAAGCCATAAAAGATAGTAATATTCCGCGCAGTGAAATATTCTTAACTACCAAAGTGTGGAATAACAAATTAAATAAAAGTGACTTTATCCCAAGCGTTAAAAAGTCACTTGAAAAGCTACAAGTTGATTCGGTCGACTTACTGCTAATTCATTGGCCATCGCCTGCTAACGACGAGCCAATGAGTGAATACCTTACTGAATTACTAAAAGCTAAGCAGCTTGGTTTAACTAAACACATTGGTGTATCAAACTTCACCATTGCAAACTTAAACTTGGCTCAGCAAACGATCGACTCGCGTGAAATATTTACCAATCAGGTTGAGGTTCACCCGTACTTAACTAATACTAAATTGCGTGCATTCTGTGCTCAGCACGACATTCATGTAACAGCATACATGCCATTTGTAGTAGGTAAAGTACTTAAAGATCAAACTATTATCGACATTGCTAAAAAGCACGATGCAAGTCCAGCACAAGTTGTTCTAGCGTGGGTAAACGCTAATGGCATGACGACAATTCCATCATCAACTAAGCGTAAAAACTTAGAAGATAACTTTAACGACCACGTTAAATTAGATGATGAAGACATAGCCCGCATTGATGGCCTAGATTGTGGCGACCGCCAAGCAACACCAGAATTTGCGCCGCAGTGGGATCAGTAAACTTACCTCAAACGCAAAGTTAAACTAAATATTTTAAGGTGTAGATTACCTACACCTTAACTTTTAAAAGGAATACACATGTTAACGGTTATAGCTGCACTGTCGTGCAAAAATATTGATGCAGATGTAATGCTTACAGCACTTGAAAACTTACAAAAGTCATCGCGCCAAGAAGTAGGGTGCTTACGTTATGAACTATCGGTAAAAAGTGATGATGAACATACAGACTATGTAGTTAGTGAACAGTGGGCGTCTGACGAGCACTTTGAAGCGCATAAAAACGAGCCACACTTTAAAGCGTTTGGTACGCAAGTTACTGGGCTTTTAACCAATAGTAGTATTGACGTATATAAATCAATTGGTTAAGCAGCTTTATACCACTTAGCTAAACTACATAACTAAGTAAATACTCAAATAGGTGCTGTTAACTTACATCACCTTTTATTCTTACACTCTAACCTGCCTAAATACTCTACTTCCCCAATATACCAATGAAACCTATTAGGACTCTTTTTTGTTAATGCGTAGTGCGTCGAAATCAAAAGAGGTTTATAAGACTATTAAAAGTCGTTTTGGTATCACAATCCACTCTAATAAATAGCCTATTTAATTTGTTGTTTACATTAAAATTCTCTGGTGTAAATATAGAAAGATGTAATTTAAGGCATTAAGCATATATGTTCGACTTGAATAGTTTGAAAGGAAAAGTTCTTATAGCTGTTTCATTAAGTCATATTCACGAAAAAGTTCACCTGGCATGGCAAGATAAGAATAATGAAGGTTTTTTGATTTGCTATGAAATAACCTTAGAATTTGAAGATGGCAAAACTTATTTAATTAAACCGTGTGAAGTTGACGCTATTGGTTATTACCCAAGTTTAGGCTTGAGTATAGAACCTGTAGAAAGAATTGAATTATTGTACCCTTTTAATATTTCAAAACTGCCGAGCCCAATATGCGACATTGTTGAAAGTGATCATTTAGGTGAAGACGTAGTAAATCAATTTACACTAACTTTTGATAATGGAAAAAATTTTGTTATCAGACATGTTTATCCACCTATGACGATGGGAATTAGAGTAGGGTAAATCTTAGGTAGTAATTTAACTATAAGCCTGGTAGTTGTTAATAGGCTCCTTACTTCTGCATATTTTAACTAACCACTTTCTATTATGAAACGTAAGGTATACGTGACATGTTTGATGAATTCAGATATATCTTGTCAAAAATTGAAGTTAAAGAACACGTTGAATGGGGAGCATCAATTGAATTAATTGATTACGATCACAAGGATTATATTGAAGACGTATTGTGTGAAAAGTTCGGTCTTGAATATGCATTCAGTTCTAATAAAGATATTACGGGAGGATATGTTCTATACTTCTGTAAAAGTGCTACTTTTGATCAAGTCAAAAATGCAGTTGCAAAGATAAATAACTACCATGAATTACAAAGCAGAGAATTCAAGGTAGCACCGTATAAGTAATTAATGCGAGAAGGGAGGTTAGCCGCTGGCAATTTTCGTCCTTCAGTACTTACCTATTTTACAGCTGAGTTAATTAAATCAATAATGGAGACATGGGTATGGAAATTAATAAATCAAATCAATCTATTCTTATTTTTGTAATCCCTTTATTAACTGCGTATTTCGGATCAAAAGTTATATTTCACTTATTTACTTTTGAGTATCTTGTGTTTACAGATACTTTTGACATTCTAAAGCTACTCATTGATATTAGTGTATTTGGAGTGTTGTTCTATATTAGTTCGCTGGGCGTTGGTTATGTCATCAGAGCTAAAACATAAGTTTTTAATCATTAGCTGGTAAATTGCTAGCTAAAAAATCACAGCCAATAAAGCCTTAACAGCTTTAAACTGTATAATTTATATGGAGATAATAATGAAAAAATTAATCGCAATAATAGCGTTGTTAGGCTTTGTTTCATTTGCACAAGCTAATGATAGTTTTGTAGTAAATGCCAAATTTTATGATAATAAAAACTTAATTGGCTCACCTGTTTTAGTAGTCAATTCAAACGAAGAGGCGTCAGTTTCAGTTGATAATTCGTATAGTTTTGCTCTTACAGTAACGCCAATTGATGATTTTACTGTTAGTTTAGCAACTGACTTAAAACTAGGTGGAAAACATATGGCTCCCTCTTTAGTTGTTGAACTAGGCAAAGAAGCAAGTATTAATATTGATGGTAAAGAACTGTCAGTTTTAGTAAGCAAATCAAACAGCTAATAAGTTAAAAATTAGGAATGTAACTAATGAGAAACTCAAGAAATGAAATAGTAAAATATGGAGTCTCTTTTGGTACGGCCCTAGCAATTGCTATTTCATGGAGTGCTAATGAGTCTGTGTTATGGGCAATTTTGCATGGTTTTTTATCTTGGTTTTATGTTATTTGGCATGTAATTACGCGATAAGTGTTTTCGCGTGTGCACTCATTGATTGTGTAGACCGCGGTCAATGTTAATAGTCGAGTAATTACCATTCAAAACGATTAAGTTAAAAATATAAAAGGAATAATTAATAATGAAAGGTGCGGGTGGAAGCTCTGGTGGTATTGGGCATTTTTTTATTGGTTTGATTATGATGTGCGGTGGCTTTTATATGCTGCTAAACGCAATTTCGGTGACCTCTAATTTTGGACTAAGTTCTCGCATTTATAGTGTTAATGCTTTAGGTGGCTTTGGCGTTACAGGCGGCATGGTTATGATCCCATTTATTTTTGGTGTGGGTCTGATTTTTTACAATTCTAAAAATATTTTAGGCTGGGTGCTATCTCTAGGTTCGTTAACCGCACTCATATTTGGCGTTATATCGAGTGTTCGATTTAGTATGCGAACTATGACGTCGTTTGATTTGATTGTTATTATAATTTTAGCGTTTGGCGGCTTAGGGCTATTCTTACGATCGCTTAAATCTATTGATACTTAAATAATTACCACGCTTTGTTTTAAATACAATTTTAATTATAGGCATTTAACATGATGTTCTAATGCCTAAGCTAATACATTAATAATGTAACCCTTCCTATTTACTGCTTAACCAGTAACGTATTTTAAAGAGATTTATGTGAACAACTCAATACAGCTAAAACTAATTGCTACTCACTTATTAGCACAAAGAGATGAAAACCCAGCACGTTCAAACTTTCCTAAAGAGTTAGTACTAGACTCGACTGACGATGCAATAGAAGTACAAAAGTTGATGATTTACTTAAATGATCAAACTGTATATGGCTGGAAGTGTATGCTGCCTTTAGATGATGGCTCAATTATATTAGCGCCTCTTTTACATGCACCTATAAAACAAGCTGAAAATTGCCCACTGTATACAACAAACAATAAAGCGCTTATTGAACCAGAAATTGCATTTATTTTACAAAGCGATTTACTAAGTAATAATACCTATACAAATGAAGACGTGGATACTGCATTTGCCAGCGCCCACTTGGCACTTGAGCTTATCCAAAAAAGGTTTGATGAAGACACTCCAAGCACGCACATTGAAAAGCTGGCCGATGGCCTATCTAATCAAGGCGTGTATTTAGGCCCACAAATAGATAAAGCCAAAGCGTATAACGCAAGTACTGTAAATATTAACGTTAAGCAAACTGAGTTGGAGTTAAACCTGGCGGGTGTGCATCCTGCAGAGCTTGCGCAGCTTCCACTTTATTGGGCGGTTAATTACTTATCAGCAAAGGGAATTAATTTAAAAGCAGGACAAGTGTTTATAACTGGTTCTTACTGTGGTGTTGTTGAGCTTAATACCAATGAGCAAACATGTATTACATATGAAGATTTAAATACATTTAATGTGACATTTTTATCCCATTAAGCGTAATACTCATTTTAACGGTCATAATAAAACAACCCACTAATTAGCTAACACCGATCAGTTAA